>DASUFJ010000090.1:0-52895 GCA_036274575.1 Candidatus Limnocylindria bacterium | reverse complement strand
CCGTGCACCTCGCCCAGCGCGCGGCTTGCCTGGTCGAGGCCGATGACGACCGAGCGCGTGTCGACGACGAAGCGGACGCGCGCGGTGTCGCCGGTCACGCCGACGACGGTGCCGGCCAGGGCGCCCGCGCCATCAGCGTTGGCGACGACGGCCATGCCCTCTTCCACGCCGTCGTCGGACCCAGCGTCGATCCCTACCTCCCACGCGAAGTTCGACGGGTCACGGCTGATGATCCGGACCGGCAACAGGTCCATGTCGAGGGCCTCGGTGATGCCGAGCAGCTGGCGCAGCTCCTCGTTCTCGCGGGCCGCGTCGGTGAGCTCCGCGATGCGCTGCTGCGCCCCGGCCAGCGCGACGCGCAGCTCGGCGTTCTCACCGCGCAGCCGATCGATCTCGCCGATGGTCCCAAACAGGCCGGCGACGCCCGAGCCGACGCCGGCGATCGCCTGGCGCACCGGATCCAGGGCGCGGGAGGTGACGCGCTGGAGCGTGACGGCCGGCTCGGTCGAGCTGGCGAGGAGCATGAGCAGGCTCGCGATCGTGAACCCGGCGAACCACAGCCCGGCGCGGCTGCGGCGGTGCGGGCTGGAAGGCCCGTACATCGGTCCGACCGTCAGCGCGGGGCGCGGGTGAACTGCTCGCTGACCAGCACCCGCTCGAGCTGGTCGAGCTCCTCGAGCACCCGCCCCGTGCCGCGCACGACGCAGGTCAGCGGGTCGTCGGCGATATGGACCGGCATCTGGGTCGCCTCCGCCACCCTCCGGTCGAGGCCGACGAGCAGCGCCCCGCCGCCGGCGAGGACGATCCCCTGGTCCATGATGTCGGCCACGAGCTCCGGCGGCGTCTCCTCGATCGTCTCCTTGATAGCGTCGATGATCTGCGCGATCGATGGCTCGAGCGCCTCGCGGATCTGGTCGCTGCCGACCTCGACGCTGCGCGGCAGCCCGGTCAGCAGATCGCGACCGCGGAAGGTGACGGTCCGCTCATCATCGCCCTCGGTCGGATACGCCGAGCCCACCGCGATCTTGATCTCCTCCGCCGTCCGCTCACCCATGAGCAGGTTGTACTCGCGACGTGCGAAGGCGACGATGTCGGTGTCCATCTCGTCGCCGCCGATGCGCACCGAGCGGCTGACGACGATCCCGCCGAGGCTGATGACCGCCACCTCGGTCGTACCGCCGCCGATATCGACCACCAGGCTGCCCGACGGCTCGCTTACCGGCAGGCCGGCTCCGATGGCGGCGGCCATCGGCTCCTCGATGAGCCGCGCCCAGCGCGCGCCGGCGTTGATCGTCGCGTCGCGCACGGCTCGCTTCTCGACTTCGGTGACGCCCGACGGGATGCCGACGAGCACGCGCGGCCGCGGGATCCGCGCGTATCGGTCGTGGACCTTGCTGATGAAGTACCGGATCATCTGCTCGGTCACGTCGAAGTCGCTGATGACCCCGTCGCGCAGCGGACGAATGGCGACGATGTTCGCCGGCGTCCGTCCGACCATGCGCTTCGCCTCCGCGCCGATGGCGAGGACGCGCTTCGAGCGGGTGTCCATGGCCACCACGCTCGGCTCGCTGATGACGATGCCGCGGTTTCGCACCGTGACGAGCGTGTTGGCCGTACCGAGATCGATTCCGACGTCGTGGCTGAGGAGGCCGAGCAGGCCGTCGAGGAGTCCCAAGCTCCCTCCGGGATGATGGCGGGCGCTACCCTACCACGGCCGCGCGAGCGGGCCGGAAGATCCGGCGACGTGCGGCACGCCGTACGAGGTGGCGTGAAGCGTCGACGCGACGGAGGGCGATAACGGCATGCCTTGGATCATCGCGGGGGTTGCCGGCCTCGCCGGCTTCGTGTGGTACTTCGTCCTGCGCTTCGGCCGCGCGACCGAGACCGAGACGGCGCGCGCCCAGATCGCGGTCGAGGATGCGAAGGCCCACGCCGAGCGGGCGGCCGCCGCCGATCGAATCGTCCATGCCGACCTCGCGCGCTCCTGGGCGCCCACGACCGCGAGCGACGTCGAGGTCATGCCCGAGGGGAAGACGTTCTACCCCCGGATGCTGGCCGACATCACCGGGGCTCGTTCCTCGATCCACATCATGCAGTACGGCTTCAACCCGGGGGTCATCGGCGACCAGTTCACGCCGGTCCTCGAGCAGAAGGCGCGCGATGGCGTCAAGGTCCGGATCATCCTCGACGCGCTGGGAAGCCACGCCTGGTTCGGCACACGCAACATGCTGCGCAGCCTGGCCGCGGCCGGGGTCGAGGTCATGCTCCACGACGCGATCCCACCCGACCGCAGCGGCCCGGTCGGGTCGCGGCGGTGGTCGCTCGCCGCGCACCAGTTCGGCAGGGTCGAGCACCGCAAGCTCGTGCTGGTTGACGGCGCGACCGCGTACGTCGGCGGCGCCGGGATCGAGGACCACTTCGCCGACGGCCGCTTCCACGACGTCTATATCCGCTTCACCGGCCCGGTGACTCGGCAGCTGCAGGCGATCTTCGTCGACAGTTTCCGCTACCACGGCGGGAGCCTGCCGGCCGGGGAGGGCGCCCTGGACGACCTCTTCCCGGCCGTCCCCGAGGGGGGTCAGCACCGCGTCACCGTCCTCATGAACTGGCCCCGCGGCTGGCGCCCCTACACCGACGCGGCGTTCCGGCTCGTGCGGGAGGCGACCTCGAAGCTGGAGATGACGAACCCCTACATCGGCGACCCGCGGATGATCGCCGACGTCGTCGATGCCGGACGCCGCGGCGTGGCGGTGCGGCTCCTCGTCTCCGACGAGGCACACGGCGGCGTCGCCGCCGCCGCGTTCAAGCACCACTACGACGCGCTGCTCGACGCCGGAGTCGAGGTCTGGGAATACCCAGCGCTCGTCCACGCCAAGGTCATTTTGTCCGACGACCGCGCGCTCGTGGGCACCCTCAACCTCGACGCCTGGGCGATGTACCGCAACCCCGAGCTCGGGCTGCTCTTCGAGGATGCGTCCGTCGCGGACCAGTTCCGGCGGGTGTTGATCGACCCCGACGTCACCGTCTCGAAGGCCGGCGAAGCCGCGACGGGCGGGTTCCGACGCGCGAAGAACCGGATCCTGGCGCGCGCCAGCTACCTCTTCTGATCCTGCCTTCAGCGAGCGGCGAGAGCGTTCAGGCGACCCCGTCCCGGGGGGCGGGCAGGTCCAGCGCGTCACCGGGCGGCAGGATCACGACGCGAGATGGCAGGTTCCGCCGCCGGACCGCCTCCGCCAGCTGGATCGGCGGCTCGCTGAGACGGTGCCGGCGCCAGCGCATCCCCACCGGCCACAGGGTCCCCCAGTGGATGGGAATCGCAACGGTCGGCCTGAGCCGCGCCACGGCCTCGGCGGCGCGCTCGGGATTGAGATGCCCCGGACCGAGGCGCGGGCCCCAGCCCCACACCGGCAGGAGCGCCAGGTCGATCCCACGCTCGCCGAGGTCGTCCATGCCGTCGAAGAGGTCGGTGTCGCCGGCGAAGTAGACCGTGCGCCCACCGCCGCTCACGAGAAAGCCGATCGCCTCAGCGTGAGGACCCGACGGCGGGCGCGTCCCCGAGTGGATGGCGGGCACGGCCCGAACGGTGATCGGACCGAACCCGATCTCGGCGTCGACGGCCAGCTCGGTGACCGACGCGAACCCCCACCCCTGGACGAGCCGGCCGAGGCCGACCGGCACGACGACCGGGAGGTCGCGGGCAAGGAGCTTCATCGAAGGCAGGTGAAGGTGGTCCTGATGCGCGTGCGAGATGAGCACCGCTGCCGGCGAGTCAGGCGCGGCGGGAAGCTCGCTCGTCACCCGGCGAATGAACAACACCCGCTCCGTCAGCACCGGGTCCGTCAGGATCGCGTGGTCCCCCATCTCGAGGAGCACCGTGGCGTGGCCGAGGTAGCGGACACGATCGCTCATCTGGGGCGCCTCGCTCGGTGGTGTCGCACCCATAACGATGGCGCGCCGCGCGGTGGATGCCACGCTCCGCATATCCTACGGGCGCCTGAACCAGGCTCGGAGGTCACCCCATGGACTCGTCGCCAGTCACGCCCGCTCCAGCCACCGCGACTCTGCCGCTGAGACGCGTCGAGTTCCCGCCGACCTGGCATGCCGTGATCTTCGGCGTCGTCCTGGTCGGGCTGGCGGTGCTCGTGATCCTCGCGCAGGAGGCCCTGGCGCCGTACATCGTGGGCCTCGTCCTCGTGTTCCTCATGAACGGGGTGGTGGACCGGCTGCAGCGGGCGGGAGTGCCGCGATGGGGTGGGACGCTGATCGCGCTCTTCGCGCTGATCATCGCGGTCGTCCTCTTCATCTGGGTGATCTTCGCCGCCCTCGTCGAGCAGGTTTCCGCGCTCATCGCCAGCTTGCCCGAGATCGCCGACGCCATGGGCGACTGGCTCACGGGACTCGAGCTGGCGGAGGGGATCGAACGCGCGCTCGCCGGCTGGGTTCAAGGACTGCCGGAGGCCGTGCCGGCATTCCTGACCGGGCTGTTCGGCGTCTTCGTGTCCGGCGTGGCGAGCGTCGTTGCGCTGGTCATCGCCTGGGCGGGCCTGCCCTTCTGGATCTTCTACGCCCTCTCCGACAGCCCGGCACTCATGGTCGGCCTGCGCCAGGCGGTGCCCGGGTCGTTCCGTCACGCCATCTTCGCCATCCTCGCGATCCTCGGCGACGTCTTCGGGGCGTGGGCGCGCGGCACGGCAATCATCGCCGGCATCGTGTTCGTGCCGTTCCTCATCGGATTCACGCTGTTCGGCATCTGGATCGACGCCGACATCGGCGACTACGCGCTGCTGTTCGCCGTGACGCTGGCGGTCTCGGAGCTCATTCCGATCATCGGTCCGGTGCTGGCCATCATCCCGATCCTGGTCATCACCGCGGTGATCGCCGGCATCCCGGGGGTGGTGGCCGTCGGCCTCCTCTTCATCGTCGTCGAGCAGATCGACGGAGCCGTCGTGCAGCCGAAGGTGCAGAGCCACGCGCTGGACCTCCATCCGGCCATCATCCTGCCGGCGCTCGTGGTCGGCTCGGCACTTGCGGGGCTGATGGGCGCGATCCTCGCGCTTCCGCTCACGGCGGCGGCTCGACAGAGCATCGCGTACCTGCTGCGCATCACCGATGGCGCACCGGAACCGCAATCCATGCCGACGACTGGCCCATGACCTCCAGGACGATCGATCTCAGCCCACCGGCCGAGGATCGGCTGCGCCTCGCGCGGGGCGAGCATCACGATCCGCACGCGGTCCTCGGCGCTCATCCGGCTGCCGGGGGAACGGTCGTCCGCGCGTTCCATCCCGATGCCGTCTCCGCCGCGCTCGTGGCGCCGAACGGCGGCACCGCACCGATGGAGCTGCTGGGCGACGGCCTCTGGGCCGGCCTCGTCGCCGATCTGGCACCCCACGAGTTCACCTACCGCCAGCGCTTCACGTTCGCAGACGGCGAGACGTGGGAGCGCGACGACCCGTACCGCTTCGGCCCGACCGTCGGCGAGGTCGACCTCCACCTCATTGCCGAGGGGAGGCACGAGCGGCTGTACGACGTCCTCGGCGCCCACCCGCGGACGCACCAGGGCACCGACGGCGTGAGCTTCGCGGTCTGGGCGCCGAACGCGCGGAGCGTCCGCATCGTCGGCGACTTCGACCGCTGGGACGGCCGCCTCCTGCCGCTGCGCAGCATGGGCGCTTCGGGCGTGTGGGAGCTCTTCGTGCCCGGCATCGGCGTTGGCGAGCTGTACAAGTACGAGATCCTGGGTCGCGACGGCACCCTGCGGCTCAAGGCCGACCCCGTCGCCTTCAGCATGCAGGTCCGCCCGGAGACGGCGTCTCGCGTCTGGGATCCATCCGTCTATCCGTGGACCGATGCGGCCTGGATGGAGGAGCGTGCGCAGCGCGATCCATATCGGTCGCCGATGGCGGCCTACGAGGTCCACCTGGGCTCGTGGATGCGCAATGACGACGGGTCGTGGCTGGGCTACCGGCAGGCGGCGCAGGAGCTCGTCACCCACTGCCGGGCCTTCGGTTTCACCCACGTCGAGCTCATGCCCGTGGCCGAGCACCCATTCGACGGATCGTGGGGCTACCAGGTCACCGGTTACTACGCCCCGACCGCGCGGTTCGGCAATCCGGATGACTTCGCCGCATTCGTGGAGACGCTCCACAACGCGGGGATCGGCGTCATCGTCGACTGGGTGCCGGCCCACTTCCCGAGCGACGACTTCGCCCTCCGCCGCTTCGACGGCACGACGCTGTACGAGCACGCCGACCCAATGCGCGGCGAGCATCCCGACTGGGGGACGCTGATCTTCGACTTCGGCCGTCCGGAGGTCCGCAACTTCCTGGTCGCCAACGCCCTCTTCTGGCTCGACCGCTACCACATCGACGGCCTGCGGGTCGACGCCGTCGCCTCGATGCTTTACCTCGACTACTCGCGTCGCGAGGGGCAATGGACGCCGAACGTCCATGGGGGCCGCGAGAACCTCGAGGCGATCGGCTTCCTGCGCGAGATGAACGAGCGCGTGTACCACCGCTTCCCGGGCGTCGTGACCATCGCCGAGGAGTCGACCTCCTTCCCCGGCATCACCCGACCCACGTATCTCGGCGGCATCGGCTTCGGCTTCAAGTGGGACATGGGCTGGATGCACGACACGCTCGACTACTTCCGCCACGAGCCCGTCCATCGCCGCTTCCACCACGACCGGCTGACGTTCCGCAGCCTCTATCGCGAGACCGAGCACTTCGTCCTCCCCCTCTCACACGACGAGGTCGTCCACGGCAAGGGCTCGCTGCTCGGCAAGATGGCCGGCGACGAGTGGCAGCGCTTCGCCAACCTTCGTGCCCTCCTCGTCGACATGTGGGGCCAGCCGGGCAAGAAGCTCCTGTTCATGGGCTCCGAGCTGGCGGCGCCGACGGAGTGGAACCACGACCGTTCGCTGCCGTGGGAGCTCCTCCAGGAGCCGATGCACGGTGGCATTGCCCACTTCGTCGAGGACCTGAATCGGCTGTACCTCGACACGCCAGCCCTCTGGGCCGCCGATGAGGAGACCTATGGCTTCGCCTGGATCGACGCCTCGGACGTCGAGTCGTCGGTCTACGCGTGGATCCGTCGCGCCGGCGACGAGCTGGCCGTCGTCGTCCTCAACCTCACGCCGGTGCCCCGGCACGGCTACCGGCTTGGCCTGCCACGCGGCGGTCACTGGGTCGAGGCGCTCAACTCCGACTCGGAGCACTACGGCGGGTCGAACCTCGGCAACCTGGGCGGCGTCGAGGCGACCGATGAGGGCTGGCACGGCCAGCCCGCCTCCGCGCTCCTCAGCCTCCCTCCGCTCGCCGGGCTCATCCTGCGTCCGACATGACCGGCGCGGCGGATCGGCCGGCGGCGCGGCGGACGCTCGCCGTCGTCATCCGCGTCGGCGCGTTGCTGCTCTCGAGCGGCGCCGCCACGGATGAGGTGGAGCGCGCCATGCGCTCGATCGCCCGCGCCTCGGGACTCACCAATGTCCTCGCCATCGTCCAGTTCGGAACGATCTCGGTCTCCTACGACCCGGGCCCGGATGCCGAGCCGATCACCCTCATCCGTCTCGCCCGTCCAAGGACGAACTACGCCCGCCTGACGGCGGCATCCGAGCTGGCGCGACGTCTGGCGAACAGCCGCATGACGGTAGACGAGGCCCTCGACGAGATCGAGCGCATCGAGGCGACCGGCGAGCCGTATCCCGCCTGGGTCAGCTGGCTTGCCGCGGCCATCTCGGCCGCCGGCGCCACAGTCCTCTTCGGGGGCGGCGCCCCGGAGGCCGGTGCCGCCGGTCTGGCGACGTTCGTCGCCCGACCGGCGCTCGACTGGCTGACCCGAAGCGGCCTTCCGACCTTCTTCCGCAATGTCGCCGGCCCGGCGATCGCGGTCGTCATCGTCCTCGCCCTCGTCCTGCTGGGCATCCCGGCGCTCGCCCCGGTGGCCGTGACCGGCGCGATCGTTATCTTCCTCCCCGGAGCGGCGCTGACGGCGGGCATGCGCGACCTGATCGACGGCTCGATCGTGTCCGGCACGGCCCGGCTCTTCGAGGCGCTGCTGCTCGGCGCGGCGGTCGGTATCGGCGCCAACCTCGGCCTCCAGGCCGCGGACATCTTCGGCCCGCAGGTCGAGTTCGGCCTCCCTCCACTCGAAGGATTCGCGATCGCCGTGCAGGCGGCGGCCGCGCTCGCCGCGTGCGCCGCCTTCGGCGTCCAGAGCGGCGTGCCGCTGCGATTCATGCTCTCGATCGGCCTCGTCGGCGCTGCAGGCCTCGTCGTTGAGCGTGGCGCCTTGCTCTCCGGGATGGACGCCGTCCTCGCCACGGCGACCGCTGCGGTCGTGATCGGTGCCGCGGGGCGCTGGCGGGCGCGCGCCTTCCGGACCTCGGCCACGATCTGGATCGGCGCGGCGACGCTGCCCCTGCTGCCGGGCCGGCTCCTGGTCGAGGGACTCATCTCGTCTCAGTCCGGGGACATCACCCAGCTCGTCGGGGCCATCCTCGTCGGCTTCGCGATCGGCATTGGCTGCGCGTTCGGCGATGTCGTGATCTCGACCATCACCGAGATCAACGACGCGATCGTCCAGCCCGTCGTCGTCAATCCCGCCGCCGGATTGGTCGAGGGCTGGATCGCGCAGGCGACGCGCGCCGAACGGCGCGCCGGCGGCGCGTGGTTCGGCAAGCGCCTCGGACGGGGCGCGGCGACCGACTCGTCCGGCGAGGTGGACGAGGTCCCGTCCGGCGATCCCTAGCCGGGCTCCCGGCGCAGCGCTTCGGTCAATGCTCGGACCCCCGGATCGTCGACGAGCTCGTCGATCGTGATCGGGAGCGGCCGCGACCAGTTCGCCGGGCGCCGCTCGCCAGTCCCGGGCAGGTTCGGCCGCGTCGTCACGCCGACCGCATCCTCGAGCATCGCGGCGACGAGCATCGACGGCGATCCCGACACGGCGCGATGGAGGCCGAGCACGAGCTGGCGCAGCGCGGCGTCGCGGCCGACGCCCGCCACCCGCGCGAGCCGCCGTCGCAGGAGCTGCAGGCCGCGACGGTCGGGCGCCACGCCGGAGGCGGCCTGGTCGGCCAGGTCCGCGCCGCTCCATACGCCGGCCACGGTCGGCAGGTCATGGGTCGTGACCGCGGCCAGGGCTCGACGCGGCCAGCGTGCCGGTGGGCGTCGTTCGAAAAGCGCGAGGCGCGTGGAGAGGAGCCGTCGGCGCCGGAGCTCGCGGCGGACGCCGGCCGGCACGGTCCCGAGGTCCTCGCCGATCACGATCGCCCCCGCTCGCTGCGACTCGAGCGCGACGATCTCGAGCAGCTCCTCGGTCGGGTACGTCACGTAGGCTCCGTCGCGCGGATCGTGGCCGGCCGGGAGCCACCACAGCCGGAAGAGCCCCAGGACGTGGTCGATGCGCAGCCCGCCGGCGTGGCGCAGCTGCGCGCGGAGCATCTCGATGAAGGGCCGGTAGCCGGCCAGCCGCAGGCGATGGGGAACGAACGGCGGGAGGCCCCAGTCCTGGCCCGTCTCGTTGAACCGGTCGGGCGGCGCCCCGGCGGTGGCGTCCATCGCCAGCTGGCCCTGCCAGTCCCAGGCGTCGAACCCGCCCGGATCGGACCCGACCGGGATGTCGGCGATGCGCCGGATCGGTTGCGATGCGGCCCGCAGCTGGCGGTCGAAGCACCATTGGATCCATTCGTGGAAGGCGACGCGATCCGCCTCCTGCGAGGCCAGGTCCCGCACGGCCCGGGAGGCGGGGTCCCGGTATCGCGCCGGCCACGACCGCCAGCCGGCGCCGAGGCGCTCGCTGAGCACGACGAACGTCGCCCACCGCCGGAGCGAGTCGGGCTGCTCGGCTCGCCACGCTTCGAGGGCCGGGCGATCGAACGCGGCGTCCTCCCAGGCACGCTCGAGGGCCGTCCGCTTCAGCTCCCACACCCGTCGGCGGTCGACGAGTGGCGCGTGGCTCAGCGCCCGCCCGCCGGCGTCGACGTCGGGCGACGCGGCGCCCGGCACGTCGCCGATGGCCAGGTGGAGCGGGTTCCCGAAACGGCGCGTGCTCGGGTAGTACGGGCTCGGTTCCGGCACGGGTCCCGGATTCGGCGCGCCGAGCGGGCTGACCGCCAGGAAGCCGGCTCCCTCGTCCGCGGCCCAGCGACCGAGCATCCCGAGGTCGCCGAGATCGCCGATCCCCCACGAGGCGGCCGATCGGGTCGTCGCCAGCTGCACCGTCCAGCCCCAGGCGCGCAGATCGTCCGGCAGGTGGCAACGCCCGGGGCCGGTGATGAGGAGCCACTCGCGGCCGTCGTCGGCGGCAAGGCGGTGATAGCCGAAGGGCGCGTCGCGTGGCATGCGGGGCTGCCGGCCGAGACTCGTGCCGTCCTCGAGCACCAGCTCGCCGGGCACGGGCAGCGGCGAGCCGCGCGGGACGACCGCCACGGACGCGTCCGGCGGCTCCTCACCCGGACCGAGACCCATCGCGGCGCGGACGGCAGCGCGCACCCCCGGCGCGATCGTTCGCCGCCGGCGCGAGGCGTCGAGGTAGCCGGCCGGGACGAGGTCGACGCTCACCCCGCCGTGATGCGCCGCACGCGCGGCAGGCGTCGCAGGCAGACCACCGAGCGCTCGGCGACGCGGTAGGTCGATCCGCCGTCGTGCTCGCCGTGCGCCGCAGTGAAGGTGGCGTGGACCGTGTCGAACACGACCTCCCAGCGTTTCGCAGCCTCGTGGTTCGGGAGCGTGAACGCGATCGGTCGCTCGTCCGCGTTGAGGATCACGAGCAGCGTGTCGTCGAGGATCCGCTCCCCGCGCGGCCCACGGTCGTCGATCGCGTCGCCCGCGTACTGGACGGCGAGGGCGCGAACCGCCGGCGCCTGCCACTGCTCGTCGGTCATCTCCGTCCCGTCGGGCGCGAACCACGTCAGGTCCTTGACCCGCGAGCCGCGGATCTGGCGCCCCTGGAAGAAACGCCGACGACGGAGGACGGGGTGCGCGCTGAAGAGGCGAACGAGCGAGCGGGTGAAGGCGTGCAGCTGCCGCTCGCGGCGATCGAGCGACCAGTCGTACCAGCTCGTCTCGGTGTCCTGGGCGTACCCGTTGTTGTTGCCCCGCTGGCTGCGGCCGATCTCGTCGCCGCCGAGGAGCATCGGGACCCCCTGGCTGAGGAGGAGGGTGGCGAGAAGGTTCCGTTTCTGGCGCTCGCGGGCCTCGATGACGCCCTCCTCATCGGTCTCGCCCTCGACGCCGAAGTTCATGCTGTTGTTGTCGTCGTCGCCGTCGCGGTTGTCCTCGCCATTCGCCTCGTTGTGCTTCCGCTCGTAGCTGACGAGGTCATGGAGCGTGAAGCCATCGTGGCTGGTGACGAAGTTGATGCTGGCGTGAGGCCGGCGGCCTGAGCCCGCGTAGAGGTCCGAGCTACCGCTGAGCCGATACGCGAGCTCGGCCGCCTGGCTGCCGATCCCCTTCCAGAAGCGGCGCACGCTGTCCCGGTAGCGTCCGTTCCACTCGGCCCAGCCGACCGGGAAGTTGCCGACCTGGTAGCCGCCCGGGCCCACGTCCCACGGCTCGGCGATGAGCTTGACCTGGCTGATGATCGGGTCCTGGTGGATGATGTCGAAGAAGCTGCCGAGCTTGTCGACGTCGTGGAGCTCGCGGGCCAGGGCCGAGGCGAGGTCGAAGCGGAAGCCGTCGACGTGCATCTCCGTGATCCAGTACCGAAGCGAGTCCATGATCAGCTGGAGGACCCGCGGTGAGGTGGCGTCGAGGGTGTTCCCCGTCCCGGTGTAGTCGACGTAGCGCGACGGATCGTCCGAGCTGAGACGGTAGTAGGCGGCGTTGTCGATGCCTCGGAAGCTCAGCGTCGGACCGAGGTGGTTGCTCTCCCCGGTGTGGTTGTAGACGACGTCGAGGATCACCTCGATCCCCGCGTCATGCAGCCGCTTCACCATCGTCTTGAACTCGCCGACGGGCTCTCCGGTGGCCGAGTAGCGGATATCGGGTGCGAAGAAGCCGATGGTGTTGTAGCCCCAGTAGTTCACGAGGCCGCGCTCGACGAGGTGGCGCTCATCGACGTGCTGGTGGACGGGCAGCAGCTCGACCGCGGTGATGCCGAGGTTCGTCAGGTAGTCGATCGCCGGGGCCGAGGCGAGGCCGGCGTACGTGCCACGCTGGTCCTCGCTGACGTCGGGATGGCGCTGCGTGAAGCCCTTGACGTGGACCTCGTAGATCAGCGTGCGATCGAACGGGATCCGCAGCCGATCGTCGCCGCCCCACACGAACGCTGGATCGACCACCACGCCCTTCGGGATGAAGGGTGCGCTGTCGCGTTCGTCGGGCTCGTCGGCATCGGTGCCGATGCGGTAGCCGAACAGCGAGTCGTCCCACTCGACGGAGCCATCGATGCGCTTGGCGTAGGGATCGATCAGCAGCTTGTTCGCGTTGAACCGGTGCCCCGCGCCGGGCTCGTATCGACCGTGGACGCGGTAGCCGTAGCGCTGTCCCGGCCGGGCGTCGGGCAGGTAGCAGTGCCAGACCAGGTCGGTGTGCTCGACGAGGCGGATGCGCTGCTCGTCGTCGTCGCCGTCGAAGAGGCACAGGTCCACCGCCTCGCCGTGCTCGCTGAAGATCGCGAAGTTGACGCCCGACCCGTCCCACGTCGCACCGAGCGGATACGGGGTCCCGCGCCAGACTCTCAGTGCCACGGAGCCAAGGTGGGGGTCACGCGGCGAAGGTTACCCGTCCGGTGCGGCCCGCATCCTCAGGAACTCGCTGACTCGCATGAGCGCAAGGAACTGGCGGATGGGGAACGGCATGAGCCGCCGGGACGGGTCGACGAAGAGCTCGGGGTCAACGAGGTGGGTCGTCGCGCTCCCATGCTCCAGGTCGGCCTCGCCGGCGGCCATGACGTTCTTCACCCACTGCACCTGCGACGAATAGGTGAGGGCGAAGATCCAGTCGTTGCCCCGATGGAAGGCGTTCATCGGCGTGCGGTAGGTCCGGCCCGATCTGCGGCCGCGGTAGACGAGGATCCCGAAGCCGGGCAGCCAGCGCACGAAGAGCCGGCTGAAGCGGTTGAAGACATGCGTCGTGAACGGCCGGATGACCGCCAGGTACGGCTTCGGCGGCGGCGGCGGGCGAGGGGTCACGGCTCGGACATCCGCAGGATGCCGGCCATCACCCCGAGGCGAGCCGCTCGACGGCGGCCAGCGGCAGCCACAGCCAGTCCGGTCGAATGTTCGCCTCGTAGCGGACCTCGTAGCAGGCCTTCTCGAGCTCGAACGCCTCGACCAGCGGCCCGCCATCGCCGTACGCCTGGAGGAACGCGGCGGCCATCGGCGCCGTGCGCCCGGCCGTGCTGACCGCGTAGTCGAAGCTGCGAAGCATTCCGGCCACGTCGCGCAACGGTGACGATGGACGGCGTCGCTCCTCCAGCGGGCGTGCGGGCTCGCCCTCGAAGTCGATGACGCTGAAGCCACCGTCGGGCCGCTCCAGCAGCTGGCCGAGGTGATAGTCACCGTGGATGCGGGTCACGACCTCGTCGCCGGTGGCACGGCCGAAGGCGTCGGCGAAGCGGGCGCGGACGGCCGGCGCGATCGCCACGAGCCGATCGTGCGCCTCGCCCGAGACCGATGCGATCGCCAGCGCCAGCTGATCCTCGGCCGATGCGCGCCAGGCGGCGGTCTCAGCCGTCGTCGCCACCCGGGCCGGGAAGCCGGCGGCGTCCGGGCGCGAGGCGAGGGCGGCGTGCAGTCGCGCGGTCAGCCTCCCGATCTCGCCCGCCATGCCGGTCGCGCGCTCCGCGTTCTCGGCCAGGGCGGCGAGCGTTGCGGCCCATCCGTCGCCCGTCGAGGGGACGAAGGCCTGCAGCATGGCCGCGGCCGCGGGCTGCCCGCCGTCGGTGACGTAGCGCAGGACCCCGGCGACCGCCGGAGTATCGGCGAAGCCGGCATCGGTGAGGAAGGCGCCGACCTCGAGGTCCGGGTTCTCGCCAGGCTCCAGGAGGCGATACAGCTTGAGCATGAGCGTCTCGCCGATGACGACCGACGTGTTCGACTGCTCGACCTGCATCCGGCGCTCGGTCACCGCGGCAGGGCGGAGCGCATCGAACGCGGCAGTCCGCGCCGCGACGAAGCGCCCGGAGTGCCCGTCGATGACGGCGCCGCGATCGATGGCGTCGACGATCGCGGCCCACGCGCCGTCGCCGTCACTCGGCTCGCGGCCCTCGACGAGGGGGAGGAGGTACCGCTCGGGCTCAGCGCCATCGGCGAAGGTGACCTCGCCGACGACAAGGTCGGCCGGCGGCAGCGGCGCGCGATCGACTTCGGTCACCGCGGCAATCGGCCGTTGCTTCGATCGGAACCAGCGCGCGGCAGCCAGCCGGGCCGGCGTCATCACGATGGTGCGGCCGGCCAGTCGACCCGGAAGCGGACGATCTTGCATGGCACGTCGCCGAGGACCCAGTCGTGATCGGCGACGTCGATCGTGAGACCCTTCGACTCGTAGAAGCGGCACGCGCGGAGGTTGTCGCGGAAGGCCCACACGACGAACGGCGTGTAGCCGCGGGCGCGGAGGTCGTCGACGGCGTGGGCGTACAGCCGGCTTCCGAGGCCGGTGCCGATCTCGTCCGGGTCGAGGTAGAGGTTCGTCATCTCTCCCGCGCCGTCCGGCGGCGGCAGCCACCAGTCCCTGCCCGGCGACGTCGTGGTGTAGCCGATGACGATGCCCGCGCGGTCGGCGACCCAGACGCGCGCGTCGGCTTCGCCCTCCATGCGCACGAGGGACTCGCGCCAGTTGGCCGGCGCGCTGGAGATCCACTCCTCGAGGACGGGCTCCGGAACGATGCCCGGATACGTCGCGGCCCATGACCGGGCGGCCACCCGGCCCAGGCCGTCGGCATCGGCGCGGGTGGCGCGGCGGATGACGGTTTCTGGCTCAGCCACCGGTGAGCTCGAACCAGTAGAAATCGTGCGGGCCGAACGTCAGCAGGTAGGGCAGGTCGCCGATGGGCGGGAACTGGACGCGACCGATGAGCTCGACGGGGGTTCGACCCTTGAACCGCGAGAGGTCGAGCTCCACGTACTGCGCGAATCGCGACAGGTTCGCGACGCACAGGATGGTGACGCCCTCGTGCTGGCGGATGTAGGCGAGCACCCGGCGGTTCTCGGGGTGGCAGAACTCGAGCGTCCCGCGGCCGAAGACCCGATGCTCGCGGCGGATGCGGACCATGCGCTTCGTCCAGTTCAGGAGCGATCCGGGGATCCGCTCCTGGGCCTCGACGTTGACGGCCTGATAGCCGTACACCGGATCGGCCACCAATGGGGCGTAGAGCGCGTGGACGTCCGCCTTGCTGAAGCCGGCGTTGCGGTCGCCGGTCCACTGCATCGGTGTGCGCACGCCGTTGCGATCGCCCAGATAGACGTTGTCGCCCATGCCGATCTCGTCCCCGTAGTAGATGATCGGCGTGCCGGGCATGCTCAGCAGCAGGGAGTTGAGGAGCTCCAGGCGTCGCCGGCTGCGATCGACGAGCGTCGCGAGGCGGCGCCGGATGCCGACGTTGATCCGCATCCGGCTGTCCTGGGCGTACTCGGTGTACATGTAGTCGCGTTCCTCATCGGTCACCATCTCGAGCGTCAGCTCGTCGTGGTTGCGGAGGAAGAGCGCCCACTGGTTCTCCTCCGGGATGTCGGGCGTCTGCTCCATGATCTCGACGATCGGATACCGATCCTCGCGCCGCAGGGCGATCCAGATGCGCGGCATGAGCGGGAAGTGGAAGGCCATGTGGCACTCGGGACCGTCGCCGTCGCCGAAGTACGGGAGGACGTCCGGCGGCCACTGGTTCGCCTCGGCCAGGAGCATCCGCCCCGTGTATCGCGCGTCCATTGCGGCGCGCAGCCGTTTCAGAATGGCGTGCGTCTCCGGCAGGTTCTCGCCGTTCGTCCCCTCGCGCTCGACGAGGTACGGCACGGCGTCGAGCCGCAGCCCGTCAACGCCGAGGTCGAGCCAGAAGCGCATGACGCGCATCACCGCGCGCACCACCTGCGGGTTGTCGTAGTTCAGGTCCGGCTGGTGGCTGAAGAACCGATGCCAGTAGTACTGCTGCGAGTCGGGGTCCCAGGTCCAGTTCGAGCTCTCCGTGTCGGTGAAGATGATGCGGGCGTCGGCGTAGCGCTGATCGGTGTCGCTCCACACGTACCAGTCACGCTTCGGGTTCTTGCGGCTCGAGCGCGACTCGACGAACCAGGGGTGCTGGTCGGACGTGTGGTTGACGACGAGCTCGGTGATGACGCGCAGGCCCCGCCGATGCGCCTCGCGCACGAAGTTCCGAAAGTCGCGCAGCGTGCCGTAGTCGGGATGGACCTCGGTGTACGAAGCGATGTCATAGCCATCGTCGCGCAGCGGGCTCGGGTAGAACGGCAGGAGCCAGATGGCCGTCACGCCCAGGTCGGCGATGTAGTCGAGCTTCTCCGTCAGGCCGCGGAAGTCGCCCATCCCATCGTTCGTCGAGTCCATGAAGGCCTTGACGTGGAGCTGGTAGATGATCGCGTCCTTGTACCAGAGCGGGTCGTCGCCGAACGACTGCGGCGACCGCCCGTCCTCGAGGTCCACAGCCCGCACGTCCTCTTCCGCGTGCCTCATCGGACGATCATCGAGGCGCGGAGATCGTGAAGATCCGGAACGGCTCGATGCCCGGATCGAGGTCGACGGCGAGATCCGCGCCGACCGCGCGACTGACCTTGCCGCTCATCAGGTCCGTCATCTCGTACGGCTCGTCCCAGCCGATGCCGATGGCGGGCAGGTCCGGATGGAGGATCGCCCGCTCCGCGGTCGTCGGATCGCAGTTCACCGCGACGTAGACCGCATCGCGCCATCGGTTCGGAAAGCCGGTCAGCGGGTCGACCTTGCCGTGCGGAAGGGCCTTGCGGTAGAAGAGCGTCCGCTGGCCGGTGACCGCCTCGAAGCTCAGGTTGTTCGTCCGTTTCAGGGCCGGCCGCTCGTGCCGGAGGCGGTTGAGCTCTCCGATCAGGAGCTTGATGTGTCCCTTCGCGTCCCAGTCGCGTGCGCGGATCTCGTACTTCTCGCTGTCGAGGTACTCCTCCCGCTCCCCAAGGCGCGCCGACTCGCACAGCTCCCAGCCGGAGTAGATGCCGTAGTTCGACGAGAGCGTCGCGGCCAGCACCGAGCGGACGACGAACGCCGGGCGCCCGTGATCGAGGTGGTGGGGGTTGATGTCCGGGGTGTTCGTGAACAGGTTCGGCCGGAAGTAATCGCGCATCTCGCTCTGCGTCATCTCGCTGAGGTAGTCGCGCAGCTCGCTCGCCGACTCGCGCCAGGTGAAGTAGGTGTAGCTCTGGGTGAAGCCGACCTTCGCCAGCTGCCGCATCATCTTCGGCTTCGTGAACGCCTCCGACAGGAAGATGACGTCGGGGTGGTCCGCCTGGATGGCACCGATGAGCCACGCCCAGAACGGGATCGGCTTGGTGTGCGGGTTATCGACGCGGAAGATGCGCACGCCGCGCTCGATCCAGACCTCGAAGACCCGCTTCCACTCGCGCCACAGCGCCTCCCGCCCTTCCGGATCCTCGCCATCGAAGGCGATCGGGTAGATGTCCTGGTACTTCTTCGGCGGGTTCTCGGCGTACTTGATCGACCCGTCTGGTGAGTGGCGGAACCACTCCGGATGCTTGGCCACGTACGGATGGTCGGGAGAGGCCTGGATCGCGATGTCCATCGCCAGCTCCATGCCGTGGGCTTCGACGGCCTCGCGGAAGTGGAGGAACGCGTCGAGCCCGCCGAGCTCCGGCGCGACCGTGTCATGGCCTCCGGCCTCCGAGCCGATGGCGTACGGCGACCCGACGTCGTCCGCCCCGGAGTCGAGCGTGTTGTTCTTCCCCTTGCGGAAGGCATGACCGATGGGATGGATCGGCGGCAGGTAGAGCACGTCGAAGCCCATGGCCGCGACCTGGGGGATGCGCCACTCGGCCTCGGCGAACGCCGTCGCCTTCGGCGCCTTCGGGTCACGCCCCTGGGAGCGTGGGAAGAGCTCGTACCAGGCACCGAAGCGGGCGCGCTCGCGGTCGACGACGAGCGGCAGCTCGGCGGAGCGTGACGCGGCCGAGCGATCCGGGTGGCGGCGCAGGGCGCCGGCGAGGTCGTCGCGGTCCAGAGCAGCGATGCGCGTCGCCTCCGAGCGGGCGCGCCGGAAGGCGGTGAGCGCCACGCGCAGGATGCGGACGTCATCGGCGGCCTCGGCCATCTCGGCGCGCGGGAGGGCCGCTTCGACGAGCAGCCGTCCCTCATCGAGCTCGACCGGGACCTGCAGGCCGGCCTCGACCTTTCGCCGCAGGCCGTGCTGCCAGGTGCCCCACGCGTCGCGCCAGGCCTCGATCGCGTAACGGTGCCATCGGTTGCGGATCAGCTCCATGTGGCCCGACCAGCGATCGTTGTCGATCGGGCGCATCGGCGCCTCGCGCCAGTCCGCCTCGTCGTCGGCGCGCAGCAGCAGTGCCGCGTCGAGCAGGCCATGCCCCTCGGCGAAGATATCCGCGGTGACCAGGAGCTGATCGCCGACGACCCGCTTCACCGGGTGGCGGCCGCCGTCCAGCTCCGGGGCGATGCGCTCGATCACGATGCTCCGGCGTGTGCCGACGGCGTCGGCCCCGGGCTCGCGCGCGCGGCGAACGGTCTCGGCCACCCGACGCGCGCTCTCTTTCATCGTCGTCATCGCTGTCGCTCAACCCTACCCGATCGGCCCAGAATGGGATGCCATGTTGCCATCGCGCGGCACCGCCGCCGCCCTCGCAGCGCTCGGTGCCATCGTGCTTGCCGCGTGCTCCACGCAACCCTCGCCGTCCGTGAACGCCCAATCCGACTGGCCGTCGAGCGTCGAGGACGCGACCCCACGTCCGACGGCGACGGCCGGCACACCGTCGGCAGCGCCGGCCAGCGAGCTCCCGATCGCCCAGGATCCTCCATCCCTCGCGCTCGCGCCGGTCGTCGGGTCGCTCCGGGACCCGATCAGCGTCGCGGCGACGGGCACGGGCTGGCTGCTCGTGAACGAGCGGTCCGGGCGCGTCATCGCCGTCGATCCCGGCAGCCGGGCCAGCGGCGTCACGCTCGACATCAGCGATAGCGTCCTGGGAGGTGGGGAGCAGGGACTGCTCGGCCTGGCGGTTCATCCCGGCTGGCCGGAGGAGCCGCGTGCCTTCGTCCATTACACCGACCGCAACGGCGACACCGTGCTGGCCGAATTCCTGGGCGCCGACACGGGGGACGAGCCTCCGAGCCTCGACGCCGGCTCCGAGGCCGTGCTCCTGCGGCAGGACCAGCCCTTCGCGAACCACAACGGCGGACAGCTTGCGTTCGGCCCCGATGGGTACCTCTGGATGGGCCTCGGCGACGGAGGCTCCGGCGGCGATCCGTTCGGCAACGGCCAGAACCCGGAGGCGCTCCTCGGCAAGCTGCTCCGGCTCGACGTCGACGCGGCCGGCGACGACTCGGCCGATGGACCGCCCTACGGCATCCCGCCGGACAATCCCTTCGCTGACGGCGACGGTGGCGCCCCCGAGGTCGCGTTCTACGGGCTCCGCAACCCGTGGCGTTTCAGCTTCGACCGCCAGACGAGCGACCTCTGGATCGGGGATGTCGGACAGAGCGCGTACGAGGAGGTCGACCGCGTGGACCCGGCAGCCGGCCTCGGCGCGAACTTCGGCTGGAACGTGATGGAGGGCGCGCATTGCTACCGCGCGGCGGAGTGTGCGACCGACGGCCTGACCGCGCCGATCGCGGAGTACGGCCGAGACCTCGGCTGCGCGGTCATCGGTGGCTTCGTCTACCGCGGCGAGACCATGCCGAAGCTGCGCGGCTGGTACCTGTTCAGCGACTCGTGCAGCGGCCTCCTGTTCGGCATCCCTTCCGACGCGATCGGCGTCATCGCTCCCCGGGTGCTCCTCGAGACCGGCGAACGCGTCAGTGCCTTCGGCGAGGATTGGGCCGGCGAGCTGTACCTGACGAGCCTCAGCTCGGGAACGCTCTACCGTATCGTCGCGGCCGACGGCTGACCCAGGGCCCCGAGCGCCCGCAGGCTCGCCCATCGCCCGCGGCCGATGACGAGATGGTCGAGCAGCTCGATGTCGAGCAGGCGTCCGGCCTCGGCCAGCTCCGCGGTGATGCGCAGGTCCTCACCGGACGGCGACGGGTCGCCGGACGGATGGTTGTGCGCCACCACGATCGCCGCGGCGCAGGCCCGGACGGCGTCGCGGAAGACCTCTCCGACCCGGACCGATGAGCCGGCCAGGTTGCCGCGATAGACCGTGCGCTGTGCGGTGACGACGTTCTTCGTGTCGAGCAGGAGGACGCGAAGCTCCTCGCGGTCGAGGGCGCCCATGGCGTCCATCAGCGGCTCCGCAACGTCGGTCGGCGTGCGGATGGCCCACGGCTCCGCCGGCCAGGCACGTGCGGCGCGGCGGCCGAGCTCCGCGCTGGCCGTGACGCGGAGCGCCGCGGCGCCGCCGACGCCGGCGATGCGCAGCTCGAACGGATGCGCCCGGATCACATCCGTCAGGCTTCCGAATCGATCGATCAGCCGCCTGGCCAGGCGACGTGCGGGGTCGCCGCTGCCGAGCATGAGGGCCAGGAGCTGCTCGTCGCTGCAGGCATCCGGGCCGAGACGTTCGACGACCGACGGGCCCGGTTCGGATCGGGGGCGGCCGATGGGGGGCGCCAGGGGCAGCGGCAGGGCCTCGGTGGTCATCGGCCGACCATACCCTGCGTCCGATGACCGGCCGCTTACCGCTGGCTTATCGGGCTCAGACGGGGAGGCGGACGACGTCGAAGCGGACGAGGAGCGCGAGCGCGACCGAGATGCCGTTGACGGTCGCGTGCATCGCCATCGGCGCCAGGAGGCTCTTGGTGCGGTCGTAGACCCACGCCAGGCCGAGGCCGAGGACGAAGATCGGGAGCAGCGAGAGGAGGGAGACGTGGATCGCGGCGAACAGGGCCGCCGAGCCGAAGAACGCCCAGCGCCGGCCGGCCTCCCGCAGCCAGGCATTGAACACCACGCCGCGGAAGAACGCCTCCTCGGCAACCGGCGCGACGATGACGACCGCGAGGATCACGAGCCACGGGTCGAGGACCTCGATGGCGATCTCCGCGGTCTGCGGCTCCGGCGGGATGCCGAGCTGCTCCAGCACGATTGCCGCGAGAAGGATGAGCGTGGTCGACGCGAGCCAGGCGACGACGCCCCAGCCGAGGCCGGCGACCAGCGCCCGACGGGCATTCGGTCCCGGGAAGCGGGGCAGCGCGGCGAGTGCCTTCGGACGGTAGACGAACAGCCAGCTGACGATGAGCAGGGCCACCTGGGTCGAGACGAGGATCACCACCGCCCCGAGGAACGTCAGCTGCCCGTCGCCCAGGAGCAGGCTTGCCGCGTCCTCGCTGAACGGGACGTTGAGCACGGTGGCGATGATCAGCGCGAGGGCGAGGAGGATGAGGATCGATGGCCCCCGGTACCGCTCGGGCGGCAGCACGCTGCGCACGCGGACCTGGCGGATGGCGCTGTAGACGAGGCCGGCCACGAAGAGCCCGGCGCCCAGGATGGCGAGCGGCGCGAGGATCGAAGGGTCCTCCATCGCGAGCTGGCCGCTCGTCACGAGGGCCGCCGTGGTCAGGGCGCCGATGGCCAGAAGCGCACCACCGACGGCCATGAGCGGCCCGGGCCAGCGGGCGATCCGGACCGTCGCGGGACCGAGCGTCGGGTGCGGACCGGTGGGGAGCGAGGAAGGGGGAACCTGGTCGGCGGGCTCCGAGCTGGGCCCGTCCGGACCGGGGGGCGAGGCGGGAGGGAGGCCGCTCAGGGGTTGGTGTTCGTCGCGCCGCGCCAGCGCGGAGCTTCGGCGGTCACGTCGGAGGCGGTGCCGCCGACGACCTCCTCGCTCGCCACGTCGGCAACCACGGGCTGCGGCCGGTGCGCGGTGCGTGTGGCCGGCCGCTCGAACTCACGGCCGCAGTAGGCGCACAGCGGCCAGGTGGGATCCGCGAGTCGGTTGCACGAGGGGCAGACGCGATGGAGGCGCGTGCGGCAGTTCGGGCAGACGATCCAGTCCGAATCGACGCGGTCGCGGCACACCGGGCACAGCTCGTTCTTCTCGACCTCGGCCAGGAGGCTCTCTTCGGCGAGCGAGCGCTCGTATACCTCTGCCAGCGTCTCGCGCGGGCGGAGGATGAAGTAGAGGACCACGGCGAAGAGGAAGAGGAGCGGCGTGAAGAAGATGATCAGCGCCGCGGCAAAGTACGGGAGGATCGGGTTCTCGGTGCGCGCCTGCATGTCGCGGAACGCCCAGTACGCCGTGCCGAGCCACAGGAGGACGACGTAGATCACGATCAGCTGGCTCGCCAGCTGGACGATCGGGTTGCTCAGGAAGCCGTTCCAGAACTCGCCAATCGGTTCGAGAATCGCGTCCATCAAGCTCCTATCGGTCGGTGCAGCGGGGTCCGGGCGCGCGATGCGCCACGCGGCATGCTAGCACGGCTCGTGCCGTGAGGCCGTGAGCGGGTCAGGCACAGGTTGTTGCATGGCATTCACGCAATCTGCCAACGGGCCGCTCCCATAGGCGCGGTGTGCCCGGTGCGCACGGACCAGCCATCGAACCGAGCCGATTGCCCCTTACCTGGCCCTTGCGTGCATCTCATGCCCGCGCCCCGCGAGATCGCGGACGGTGGCGACCAGCAGCCGGTGCTCAACCGCGAGGACCCGAGCGGCGAGCGCATCGGCGTCGTCGCCCGGCAGGACGGCGACGGGTTCCTGGGCCAGGATGGGTCCCGCGTCGAGGTCGGTGGTGACCTCATGGATCGTGACGCCGGTCTCGACGTCACCCGCCGCCAGGACCGAACGATGCACCGCCATGCCCATCATCCCGGCCCCACCGTGCCGCGGAAGGAGCGACGGGTGGATGTTGATCGTCCGGCCGCGGTACGCGGCGAAGTAGCCCGGGCGCAGCAGCTGGTCGTAGCCGGCGAGGACCGTCAGCTCGATCCCCGCGGCCTCCAGCATCTCGCCGATCGCCGCATCCCGCGCGTGAGCGTCGGCGAAGGTCGATCGCGTGAGCAGCATCGTCCGCACGCCGCGCTCGGCGGCGACACGCATGGCCCGGGCGCCGCCACGGTTGCCGATCGCGAGGACGACTTCGAGTCCGGCGTCGAGCAGCGCCTCGAGGTTCGAGCCGCGGCCCGAGACGAGCGCGCCGATCCTCATCGGCCCCTCAGGCGAATCGGACGCGCGGCTCGCCGGCGCCGATGGTGAGCACCCGACCGATGCGCCGAGCCTCGGGCAGTGCGGTGAGCGCCCACTCGACCGACGCCTCGGCGACGATCGCCGTCATGCCGATGCCCACGTTGAAGGTCCGGACCATCTCCTCGTCGGCGATGTCGCCACGCTGCTGGATGAGGCTGAAGATGGCCGGCACCGGCCAGGAGCCGGTCTCGATCTCGACCCCGAGGCCGTCGGGCAGCGCGCGGGGGACGTTGCCCTCCCAGCCGCCACCGGTGATGTGGGCCAGGGCGTGGAGATCTTCCCCCGCCTCCCGCAGCGCCCGACGCAGGATCCGGACCTCGTCGAGGTACGACCGATGCGGCTCGAGCAGAGCCTCGCCGATCGTCCGCCCGTTGTCGGGCATCGGCTCTCGCCACAGCGTCGGGGGAAGGACCCGGCGGGCGAGGGTGTAGCCGTTCGTGTGCAGCCCGTTCGACGGGAAGCCCAGCACGACGTCGTCGGCCCGCGTGGCAGACCCGTCGATGAGGTCGTCGCGCGCCACCACGCCGACGATGAATCCGGAGAGGTCGTAGTCGCGCGGTGAGGCGAAGAGATCGCCCAGCTGCGCCGTCTCGCCACCGACGAGCGGGATGCCGGCTGCGGCGCAGGCCCGTGCCACGCCGCCGACGATGGTCTCGGCGGTCTCCGGGTCGAGCGAGCCTACCGCCAGGTAATCGAGGAAGAAGAGCGGGTCGGCCCCGGTGACGGCGATGTCGTTGACGCTCTGGTTGACGAGGTCGATTCCGACCGTGTCATGCCGGCCGAGCTCGACAGCGACCTTGAGCTTCGTCCCGACGTTATCGGTGCTGCTGACCAGGACCGGGTCCGGGTGCGTGGTCGGGTCGAAGCGAAAGAGGCCGCCGAAACCACCGATACCGCCGATGACCGCCGGCGTCGTGCTGGCCGCCGCGACCGCCGCGATACGTTCGACGGCGCGGGCTGCCGCCTCGTCGTCCACGCCCGCCTCCCGGTAGGTGCGAGCCATCGGTCAGCGGCGCTCGAGCGCGAGCTTGTCGAGCTCGAGCGGCACGTCGGTGGGATAGATGCCGTCGAAGCAGGCCGTGCAGCGCGCCCCGTGCCGGCCGCCGACGGCGGCGAGCAGCCCCTCGCGTGAGAGGTAGCCGAGCGAGTCGGCGCCGATGACCCGCCGGATCTCGTCGGTGGAATGCGTCGAGGCGATGAGCTCGCCGCGGCGCCCGGTGTCGACGCCCATGTAGCACGGGTACCGCATCTCCGGCGAGTGGATCCGGACGTGGACCTCGGCCGCACCGGCGCGTCGCAGCATCGCGACGATCGGTGCGGTCGTCGTGCCGCGCACGATCGAGTCGTCGACGACGACCACCCGCTTGCCGCTGAGCAGCTCGGGAAGGGGGTTGAACTTGAGTCGCACGGCCTCCTCGCGGCCCGTCTGCGCGGGCTGGATGAAGGTGCGCCCGACGTAGCGCGACTTGATGAGCCCCTCGCGGTACGGCAGGCCGGCTTCCTCCGCATAGCCGATGGCCGCCGGGATCGCCGAGTCGGGCACGGCGATGACGAGGTCGGCATCGGCCGGGTGCTCGCGAGCCAGCGCCCGGCCCATCTCGAGCCGCGCCTCGTACAGCAGCCGCCCGTCGATCACGCTGTCGGGCCGCGCAAGGTAGACGTACTCGAAGACGCAGAGCCGCTCACGCTCGGGTGCGGCCCGCGACGAGCGGTAGGCGTCGACGCCGTCGGCGCTGATCGTCAGCACCTCGCCGGCCTCGACGTCGCGCACGAACTGGGCGCCCATCGCGTCGAGGGCGGCGCTCTCGCTGGCCACCGCCCATCCGCCGCGCGGCAGCCGGCCCAGCGCAAGGGGCCGGAAGCCGATCGGATCCCTTGCCGCCACCAGCGCGTCGGCGGTCAGCATGGTGAACGTGTACGCGCCGGTCGCGCGGTGGAAGGCGTGGTCGACGCGCTGCGCCCAGCTGCGCCCCGGCGCGTGCGCCACGAGCTTGGCGAGGACCTCGGTGTCGGAGGCGGAGGCGAACTCGACGCCCTGCTCGGTCAGCTCGTCACGCAGCCACCGCGCATTCGTCAGGTTGCCGTTGTGGCCCAGCATGAGCTCCCCGCGGTCGCTCTCCGCGTACACCGGCTGGACGTTGGGAAGCGTGTTCGAGCCGGTGGTGCTGTAGCGGGTGTGGCCGATCGAGGCGCGCGGCGGGCGCCCGGCCTCGTCCTGTGCCTCCAGCCGCTGGAGCGTCTCCTCGTCGAAGACGCTGCTCACCAGGCCCAGGCGCTTGTGAAGGGCCAGGCCCTGGCCGTCGCTGACGGCGATCCCCGCCGACTCCTGCCCGCGATGCTGGAGCGCGTGGAGCCCGACGAACGCCAGGCGCGCGACCGGGCCCTCCGGCGCCCAGACGCCGACGACGCCGCACTCCTCGCGCGGGCCGCCATGGACGTACAGGGGCTCGTGGATCAGCGGAATCGGCGCGCGCATCCGGCGGATCTGGCTGGCCGCTGCTGACCTGGCACGAGCCCATCATAGCCACGCGCGGAGGCAGCGCGTGCGGCTCGTCGCGCTTCCGAACCGAGGTACTCCTCGGGTACTGCACAACTCCGCACCTCGGCCGAATCGGTGCCCTCGGGCGGTGTGCGCGTGCGCACCTCCGGACCATCGGGCCATGGTGAGACGGGACCCCGAGGCCGCATTCTCTGCGCGATGCTCAGCTTCGCCCGTGCCCTGGGTTTCCTTGCCCCCCTAGCCGTCGCTGCAGCCATCACGGTGGCTCTTGCCGCGACCGCGCAGGCGGAGCCGGAGCAGCGGGGGGCGCTCGTCGTCGTCCTCGTGATCGCCGCCGTCGCCGGAATGACGACCATGGCGCTGCTCGCGTGGAGCTATGTCGGGTGGCGCCTCTCGCGCATCGCCGGCGCGCTGGAGCGAACGCTCGAGACCGACGAGCCGATCCAGCTGCGCGAGGGCGGCATCCCCGCCGAGCGGCGGCTGGCGCGCGCGTTCAACACCGCGGCCGGCGCCTTCCTGCAGACCGAGGCACGCGCCACGCACGACCGGCTCACCGGCATCCCGAACCGCGAGACCCTGCTCGCCATCCTGGCCAGTGAGGTCGAGCGCTCGACGCGCCACGAGAAGCCGCTGTCACTGGCCTTCATCGACATCGACCGCTTCAAGCCGATCAACGACACGTTCGGCCACAACTCCGGCGACGCGGTCCTGCGCCAGATCGCCGGCATCGTGGCCGATTCGATCCGCGCCAGCGACACGTTCGGACGCTATGGCGGCGAGGAATTCATGCTCATCCTCCCCGAGACGACGCCGGAGGATGCCGTCGGCCTGGCGGAGGAGCTCCGCTCGCTCGTCATGCAGCAGCCGCTCCGCATCGCGGGCGACCAGGCCATCAAGGCCACCATCAGCATCGGTATCGCCGGCGGCCGGGGATCGCAGCTCCAGCTCGACATGCTCGTCGACCGGGCCGATGCGGCCATGTACGCGGCGAAGTCGCTGGGCCGCAACCGCACCTACCTGTTCCGTGAGCTGGACGAGGGGGCTCCGGTGCCGCGGGCCCCGATCTCGCCCGAGCGGCGCGCGCAGGCGACGGCCATCGGCCAGTGGGCCAGCGACACCGCGACCCAGGCGCTCGCATCGGTCCTGGCGCCGCAGCCGCACCACCGCGGCCGGCCTTCCGACATGATCGCCTCGCTGGCGACCGGCATCGCGCTCGAGATGGGGCTGCCGCGCGAGGAGATCGAGCGCATCCGGATCGCTTCGCTCCTCCACGACCTCGGGAAGATCGCCATCCCTGACGAGATCCTGGACAAGCCATCGACGCTGACCGATCCCGAGTGGCAGGCCATCGGCGAGCATCCGCGCATCGGTCAGGTCATCCTGGAGCAGGCCTCCAGCCTGCGCGAGGCGATCCCCGTCGTCCTCCACCATCACGAGCGCTTCAACGGCGGCGGCTACCCGCACGGCCTCAAGGGCGCCGAGATCCCCCTCGGCGCGCGGATCGTCGCGGTGGCCGATGCGTACCACGCCATGGTCCACGACCGCCCCTACAGCGTGGCGCTGAGCCACGAACAGGCACTCGAGGAGCTGGGGCAGAATGCCGGGACCCAGTTCGACCCCGACGTCGTCGAGGTGTTCCGCACCGTCTACGCCGAGTCGGTGCCACCCGACGGGCTCGAGGAGGTCTACCGGCTCCACGAGCGCGCCCGCGGCGATCTCGTCCATGTCGACGCCCCCGAGGTCTCGCCGCTCCACGCGCATCCGCCCGGGAGGGGATCCGGGCCGGCCAGGCGCGGGCGGGCGGCTCCCGCGCGGGAGGCGTCGGGCTAGATGCGAACCCCGGCCCTCCTCATCTTCCTGGCGATCGGTGCGGCGCTCCTCGGAGCGCCGTCTCCCGCGTCCGCGGCCGGCAGCGCCCTGACCGATGCGGCCGCCAGCCCCACCGTCGTGGCGCCGGGGGCGCTGGTCCGACTCTCGGTCGCCTACGACGGCAAGTTCCCGGCGACGTCGGTGACGGCGCAGGTCGGCGGCCTGAACGTCAACCTCGTGCGTCAGAGCGGCACGGCCACGGCGGGGACATGGGCGGCTGCCGTCACCCTGCCGGCCGGCACCTGGACGGTCGTGTACACGGCGACGACGACGCAGGGGAAAGTCGCAACGCTCAGCGGACCGACCATCAGCGTCGGATCGATCCTCCCGGGAACGGTCGCGCCCAGCACGCCGGATGGATCCGGCGGCCCGGGACCCTCGACGCGGCTTCCGATCGAGTCGTCGTCCGCCACGCCTGACGAGCCGGCGCCTCCAGCGGCGCCCGCCCCGTCGGCCGCCTCGACGCCAGGCTCCGTGACCGCGGACGAGCCGGTCTCCGCTGCCCCCGGCGGCAGCACGGTCAGCGGCACCACCGCGCCCCCTCGCGGTTCAGAAGAAGCCCCGGCCGCGGCTCCCTCGGTCCCGACGGCCCCCGCCGCGAGCGTGCCGGCGGATCCACGCGGAGACGACGGCCCCGACGGTTCGATCGCCGTCGCGCCGATCGCGCCATCGCCGAACGCCAGCGCCGGGATGGCGGAGCCGATGACCCCGGACGGTGGCTCGCCGGTCAGGATCGGGCTCGTCGGCGCCGCGGCGATCGCGGTCGTCGGCATCGGGCTCGTGGCGGCGCTGCGCGAGCGCCGCCGGCGAGAAGAGCCGATCGTCGTCCCCGACCACGTCGCCGAGGTCCTTGACCGACGCACGCTTCGCCAGGGTCGCGTCCGGCTGGAGGCGGATCCGATCATCGCGGCCCTCGGCATCGGCGACCCCGAGGAGCGGCGTCCGCGCGGGCAGCAGCCAGTGACGCCCCACGAATCGGACCCCGGAGACGACGCCTAGAAGGCGGTCTGCCAGGCCCCGCCCAGTGCGCTGAGCGGCACGCTGAGCACGTCACCTTCGACGCGGACGCTGAGTGCAGCGCCGCCGGCCGCGCCGAGACGCCGGGCCGGAACTCCCGCTGCGTCGAGGGCCGCGGCCAGCTCGTCGCGCCGGGTCGGAGGGGCCGTGACCAGCGCGCGACCGGCGCGCTCGCCGAAGAGGGCGGCGCTCGGCCGCGGCGTCGCCAGCTCGACGCTCGCGCCGACGCCGGCCGCGATCGCCATTCGCGCCAGTGCCACGCCCAGCCCGCCGATGGAGCAGTCGTGGGCAGCGCCGATGAGGCCGTTGCGCGCGAGCCTCGGGACGATCCAGGCGACGCGAGCCGCGGCGGCGAGGTCGAGTCTCGCCCTTCCGCGCCGTACGCCGCGGCGCCAGGCCAGCTCCGAGCCGGCGAGCAGCTCCGCGTCGTCACCGGCGTCGCCGAGCTGCCAGATGTCGTCACCGTCGGCCCAACCCATGCGCGGGGCGCGCCGGCGATCCTCGAGCAGGCCGACCATGCCGACGACGGGGGTGGGGAGGATCGGCCCGTCGGGTGTCTCGTTGTAGAGGCTGACGTTGCCGGAGACGACCGGCACGCCGAGGGCCCGGCAGGCATCCGCGATGCCGTCGATCGCGCGCTCGAGCTGCCAGGCGCCGAGCTCCGTCTCGGGCGAGCCGAAGTTGAGGCAGTCGGTGACGCCGATCGGCGTCGCCCCGCTGCACGCGACGTTGAGCGCTCCCTCGAGCACCGCCGAGGCTCCGGCCAGGTACGGATCGAGGGCGCCGAGACGGGCGGGGCCCGGCCCGTCGAGGGCGAGCGCCAGCGCGGTCGACGTGCCCTTGATCCGCAGCAGCGCCGCGTCCCCGGCGCCGGGGCCCACGAGCGTGTTCGTGCCGTTCATGTGGTCGTAGCGGCGCCACACCGGCTTGCGATCGCGAACGTTGGGCGCCGCGAGCAGCTCCAGCAGGACCGATGCGCTGGCCGGCTCCACGGCCAGCGGCTCGAGATCCACCCGCTCCGCTGGGGGCGGCGATCCCGAGATCTCGTACCGCGGCGCGCCGTCGGCGAGGGCACGGCCCGGCACGCGGCAGACGACCTCGCCGTCGGCGAGGCAGACGATGGCCGGTTCGTCGACGATGCGCCCGATCTCCGTGGCGCTGAGCTCGTAGCGGTCGAATATCGAACGCGCCGCGTCGACCGCGTCGGGCCGCACGACGACCATCATCCGCTCCTGTGACTCCGAGAGCAGCACCTCGTACGGCGTCATGCCGGCCTCACGGCGCGGGACGCGGTCGAGATCGACATCGGCGCCGACACCGCCGCGTGCGGTCAGCTCCGCCAGGGCGCAGGTCAGCCCCGCCGCCCCGAGATCCTGCATGGCGACCACTCCCTCGAGCGTGGCCAGCTCGAGGCATGCCTCCATGAGCAGCTTCTCGAGGAACGGGTTGCCGACCTGGACGGCCGGCCGCCGCTGTTCGCGGTCCTCCCCCAGCGTGGCCGACGCGAACGAGGCGCCCTGGATGCCGTCGCGCCCGGTCGATGCGCCGACCAGCAGGAGCACGTTGCCGGCGCCCGCGGCGCGCGCGAGGGTGATGTCCTCGTGTCGCGCGAGCCCGACGCACATCGCGTTCACGAGCGGGTTGCCGGAGTAGCTCGGGTCGAAGCCGAGCTCGCCGCCGACATCCGGGATGCCGATGCAGTTGCCGTAGCCCGCGATCCCGGCAACGACGCCGCCGAAGAGGTAGCGATTGCGAGCGGCCGTCTCGGGGTCGGTCTCCCCATCGGCCTCGAGCGGCCCGAAGCGCAGGCTGTTGAGGAGCGCCACCGGCCGGGCACCCATGGCGAAGACGTCGCGGATGATCCCGCCGACGCCGGTCGCCGCCCCCTGGTACGGCTCGACGGCTGAGGGGTGGTTGTGCGACTCGACCTTGAAGACGACGGCCAGCCCGTGTCCGATGTCGATGGCCCCGGCGTTCTCCCCCGGCCCGACGAGGACGCGGCTCCCGTCGTGCGGCAGGCGCCCCAGTAGCGGCCGCGAGTGCTTGTAGGCACAGTGCTCGGACCACATCGCGCCGAACATTCCGAGCTCGACCCGATTCGGGTCCCTTCCGAGCGCGGCGACGACGAGGTCGAGCTCGTGGTCGTTGAGGCCATGCCGCTCGGCCGCCGGGATCGCCGCGCGCGTGGCGAGATCGGTCAGCGCGCGACCCCCATCGGCTGGTCACGGCCGATCTCGATGAGCACCGCACCAATGACAGCGGCGGCGGCGCCCAGGAAGAGGAGCAGCTCGCCGACGCCACCCACGCCCCCGAGGATGCGGTCGGTCGCGGCGCCGAATGCCACGAACACGATGGCGAGCGTGGCGAGTCGGAGGTGGCCGAACGCCGGCAGGCTGGATGCGAGGAACACGGTCGCGGCGACGCCGCCCATGGCGACCAGGACGAGCAGGTCGACGACCGTGCGCACCCCGTCGAACAGCGAGACCAGGGCCCCGAGCGCGGCGATTGCGGCGCCGATGCCGATGAGCCAGCCCGACAGGGTCAGGGGGGTCGTGACCTTGACGACCGGCCCGGCCCCGGAGGTGCCGGCCGCGGGTGGAGGCGGTGCACCGGCCGGGGCGGCTTCGGGCACCGGCCGGCGAGGTGGAGCCGCCGGCTCGACCGGCTCCGGGTCCGCCGCGGCTGGCGGTCGAGGCGGAGGCGCGGCCGCCGCCTCGGACTGCGGCGACGGGACGGTCGGGTCCGGCCACGCTGGCGCGGCCGGCATCTCCGTCTCCATCGCCTGGTCGATCGGCTGGCCGCACGTCGGACAGAAGACGGCGGTCTCGTCGACCTCGGTGCCGCAGTTCGGGCAGAAGCGGGTCATCAGCTGCGCGCGAACCGGGTCAGCGTGCCGATGAGGACGATGAGGGACGAGAGGAAGAAGATGATCCCGGCCGGCGTCAGCTCGCGCAGGAGGCCGACGATGTCGCCGTCCCAGTTGCCGAAGACCTCGACGACCACGAAGAGGGCGATGAGGCCGATGCTCCACACCAGCGCGATGACGAGACCGATGCGCTGCAGGGCGCCGGGCGCCCCGCGCACGAAGCCCGCGACGGCGAGCACGAGGAGGAGCGCGGCGAGGATGGGCACCGGCGCGGCGAGGCCGAAGTAGAGCTGGTCGGCGAGGCTCGCGCCCTCCGGGTAGCCGGCCCAGAACGCGATCCCGTAGCCGCCGTCCCCGTATGCCCGCTCGAAGAGCGAGCCGGCGCCCTGCGGCAGGAATGGGAGCAGGTAGCCGGTCACGAGGCCGATGACACCGATGAGGAGGACGATCGGCCCGAGCACCGCACCGCCACGCTCCGTCTCCACCACGGCGGCCGTCGAGGCGCCGGCGACCGCTGGCGGGACGTAGCCCGGCGCGGTGGCGCGCAGGTTCGCGCCGCAGTTCTGGCAGAAGGCGACGCCGGATCGGTTATGCGTGCCGCAGCGTGGGCAGGCCATCGTGCCCTCCGGCGTGCCGGGCCGCTCGACGGTGGTCGCCACCCCGGCCGCCATGAGCCGCTGGCCGCAGTTGCGGCAGAACGTCAGTCCCGGCGGGTTCTCCGTCCCGCACCGCGGGCACTGGGTGCTCTCACCGGTGGCGGCCGCAGCCGCGGGCGTCGCGATCGCTGCCGCCGCGGCGGCGTCGTCGGCGCTCTCCGTGACGGGATGCGCCTCGACCTCTGCAGGAGGCGGCTCGGGCGAGGCGTCAGGGGCCGCCGCGGCCGCGGCGGGTGCAGCGGCCTCAGCCTCGATGGGTGTCTGCTCGCCCGGCTCGGGCGCCGTGGTGGGCCAGGTGCCCTCGGTCGCGGCGCCGGCCTCGGGAGGCTCGGTCGGCCAGGCGGTTTCGGGCGGCGGTTCCGGGGCCGGTGAGGTCGCCGTGTCCGCCGCGGGCCACTCGGCCGCCTCTGGGGCGGTTGCCTCGGCGTCCGTCGGTGGTTCGGCTGCGGGGGGCTCGCTCGCCTGCGCGTCGTCGATCGGCGGTTCCACGGGGCCCGGCTCATCGGGGGCGGCCGACTCCGCCGGGGCCAGCTCGTCGGTTGGCTGGGGGCCGGTGGCCGGATCAGAAGCGGAATCGGCCTCCGCGTCAGGCGAGTCGCGACCCTCGCGCTGGTCGTTGTCCATGCGTGATTCGCCTCCTGCGGCCGGTCCGGGCGTTCGAATCGATCATAGCGGCCGACGTTCGGCGACCGCGGCCTGGCCGTGCAGCCAGCGTTCCAGCGAGCGGAACAGCCGCAGCCCATCGGTGCCTCCGACGTCCTCCTCCGCGGCCCGTTCCGGATGAGGCATGAGCCCCAGGACGTTGCCGGCCGCGTTGACGATCCCTGCGATCCCGCGCTCGGAACCGTTCGGGTTTGCGTCCGGCACGACCCGCCCGTCGGCCGCGGCGTAGCGCAGGACGACGCGGCCATCCCGCTCGAGCTCGTCGAGGGTCGTCGGATCGGCGACGTAGCGTCCCTCGCCGTGGCTGATCGGCAGTGAGATGACGTCCCCATCGGCCAGGTCGCCGAGCCAGGGCTGGGAGGCCGACGGCCGCTCGACGCGGAGCGTCTGCCAGTCGCAGCGGAACTCGAGGTGGTCGTTGCGCATGAGGGCTCCCGGCAGGAGCCCGGCCTCGGTGAGGATCTGGAAGCCGTTGCAGGAGCCGATGACCGGGCCGCCGGCTGCGGCGAAGGCCTCGACCTCCCGCATGATCGGCGAGAAGCGGGCGATCGCTCCCGTGCGGAGATGGTCGCCGTGGGCGAAGCCGCCGGGGAGCACGACGGCGTCGGGGGCGCCAAGATCGGTCTCGGTGTGCCACACGAGCCGGGCCTCCCAGCCCAGCACCGCGTCGGCGACGTGGAGGAAGTCACGCTCGCTCCACGTCCCGGGAAACACGGCGACCGCCACGCGCGGGCGGGCTACCACGAGCGTCACGGCAGGGCCTCGTCGGCGCCGATCTGCTCGTCGGCGCGCAGGTCCCAGGTCGCCGTCTCCATCACCGGGTTGGCGAGGAGGCGGCGACACATCTCGCCCACCGTGGCCTCGGCCGTCGCGTGGTCGTCCGCCTCGAAGCCGATGCGCAGCAGCTTGCCGGAGCGGACGCCGGAGACCGACGCGTACCCCAGCGAGCGCAGGGCCGAGCCGATGGTCTGGCCCTCGGGATCGGCGATTCCCGGCCGCAGGGCGACGTGGACCTCGGCCAGCCAGCGCACGCTCAGCTCCAGGCCCGCCCGGTGAGCCGCTCGTAGGCGGCGACGTACCGATCCCGCGTGCCGGCGATGACCTCGTCCGGAAGCATCGGCGCCGGTGGCTCCTTGTCCCAACCCGAGGCGGCGACGAAGTCGCGCACGAACTGCTTGTCGAAGCTCGGCGGGCTGGAGCCGGGCGCGTAGCGCTCGCCGTCCCAGAAGCGCGAGGAGTCGGGCGTCAGGACCTCGTCGATCAGGGCGAGCTCGCCGTCGATGAAGCCGAACTCGAACTTCGTGTCCGCGAGGATGAGCCCGACCTGCTCCGCCCGGCGGGCCCCCTCGACGTAGAGCGCGATGGAGCGTTCCTCGAGCTCGCGCGCCAGCCCCGCCCCCACGAGATCGGCGAGCTGGTCGCGGGTGATGTTCTCATCGTGACCGACCTCGGCCTTCGTCGACGGCGTGAAGATGGGCTCCGGCAGCCGGTCGGCCTCACGCAGCCCGTCGGGAAGCGGGTGGCCGCAGACCATCCCGCTGCGCTGGTACTCCGCCCAGCCGGAGCCGGCGAGGTAGCCGCGCACGACGCACTCGGCGTCGACCCGTTGGGCGCGGCGCACGAGCATCGAGCGACCGGCGAGATCCGGGGCGCGGGCCGGCGCCGGCATGTCGTCCGGGTCGGCGCTGACGAAGTGCGTTCGCCCCAGGTTGGCGAGCTGTTCGAACCACCAGGCTGAGAGACGGGTGAGGACCGCTCCCTTGTCCGGGATCGGCTGGTCGAAGACGACGTCGAAGGCGGAGAGGCGGTCGGTGGCGACGAGCAGGAGATGCCTGTCGTCGACCTCGTACGTCTCGCGGACCTTGCCGCGATGCACGAGGGCCAGCCCCTCGAGATGGGTGGTGGTCAGGGTCATGAGAGGTCCTCGCTGCGTCCGTCATCGGGGAGGGTGTCGTTGGGCAGGTCGAAACGGTCCGGGCCGATCTTCAGCCTGCGCCGCGCGCGATCCTCCACCCAGTCGAAGATCCGCAGGATCACCAGGATCATGACGGTCCCGATGACGGCCACGATGACCAGCCCGGCACCGGCCGCCATGCCGATGCCGGCGACGGCCCAGAGGCTGGCGGCGGTGGTGAGCCCGCGGATGTGGCCCCGGTACTGGAGGATCGTCCCGGCGCCGATGAAGCCGATGCCGCTGACGATCTGGGCGGCGATCCGGGTGGGGTCGATCGTGTCCCCGCCGCCGAAGCCGTAACCGCTGACGACGGTGAAGAGCGCCGAGCCGAACGACACCAGGCTGTGGGTCCGAAAGCCCGCCGGCTGGCGCTGGAGCTCCCGCTCGAACCCGATGACCGCGCCGAGGACGAGGCCCAGCGCCAGTCGAATGGCGAGGTTGATCTCGGTTCCGAGGCCAAGGTCGGGGTTCACGAGCGACCGCGCATCTCCTTGCCGTGCCGGCTCGGCCACGCGTCGGGCTCGGTGGCCCTGAGGACGCGGGTCCACGTCAGCGTTCCCCAGGCGTGCACCGCGCCCCCGGCGAGCACGAGGCAGAGCCAGATCGCCACGAAGCCTACAAGAAGGAGCAGGGTCCCCGCGTCGATCCCGCTCGTTCGCAGGCGTCCCTCGATCGGCGACCAGAGCACGCGGAGCAGGACCACGACGAGGACGAGGTACGCCACCCGCGCGACGAGCACGGCGAGCGGCTGCACGAGCGCCGGCCAGCCGGCGGCGGCCAGGTGGCGCGGCGCCTCGGCCAGCGCGGCGAGGGTCGAGCGCCCTTCGCCCGCGAGTCGTGACGCGGCGGCGTGAACGGCCGCGCCGACCACGATGGCGAGCAGGAGCCCGAGCAGCACTGGCAGCACGCGCAGCGCCGTGCGCAGCAACGGACCGCCCGCGTTGGTGGGCGCGTTGAACTCGGACGGCGCGACCACGAAGACGGCGATCCCGAGTCCGACGAGCACGACCAGCGACGGCAGCGAGCAGACGAGCGCGAGCACCAAGGTCCGAGCCACGTCGAGCGGCCGTGCGCGACTCCCGCGAGTCAGAGCCGCCTCGCCGAGCGCGAAGAGAGCGGACGCCACGACGAGGATGAGGACGCCGCCGGAGGCGATGGCGATCGCGTTCCACGGCCAGGCGCCGCTGGTATAGATGCCGGCGCCGACGAAGGTCAGCGTCGCGACGCTGGGCGGCTGGCCGACACCGATGAGGAGCGCGAGCCAGCCGACCGTGGCGACCCACGCCAGCGATCCCGGGAGCCACAACCCGGCGCGCGTCGAGACCTCGTCCGCCGAGCGGCGGCCGATCGCGAACCAGCGATCCATGCCCGCGATCCCGATCAGCTCGACTCGTCGAGCTCGAGGGCGCGATAGGTGGCGTCGATGCCGGCGAGGTGGTGCTGGAGGTCCATCGCCGACTCGATCTCGTCGGCGGACAGCCACTCGGCGATCGCCGGGTCATCGGCGAGCGCCGAGCGGAAGTCGGTCTCCCCCGCCCAGGCGCGTTTCGCGGCTCCCTGGACCAGGCGATAGGCGGCCTGGCGATCGGCGCCCTTGGCGACCATCGCCAGAAGCAGCGCCTCGGAGTAGACCATCCCGCCCAGCTCGTCGAGGTTCGCGCGCATCCGGTCCGCGTCGACCTCCAGTCCATCGAGGATGTCGGCGGTGGTCCGCGTCGCGTAGGCGGCGACGCCCAGCGCGCGCTCGAACACGAACCGCTCTGCGCTCGAGTGGCTGATGTCGCGCTCGTGCCAGAGCGCCATGTTCTCGAGGCCCACGAGGGCATCCGCTCGAAGGAGCCGCGCCATGCCGCTCACGCGTTCGGCGAGGATCGGGTTGCGCTTGTGCGGCATGGCGCTCGAGCCCTGCTGGCCCGAGCCGAACGGCTCGAATGCCTCGCGCACCTCAGTGCGCTGGAGGTGCCGGATCTCGACCGCGATCCGCTCCAGCGTGCCGCCCAGGATCGCCAGGGACGTGAGCAGCTCGGCGTGGCGGTCGCGGCTGACGACCTGCGTCGGCGCGGGGTCGACGCCCAGCCCGAGCTCCTCGAGGACGTGGCGCTCGACCTCAGCGGAGACGTTGGCATGGGTGCCGACCGCGCCCGAGATCGATCCCACGCCGATCGTCTCGCGGGCTCGCTCGAGGCGCCGGGCGTCCCGCACGAGCTCGGCGTACCAGCCGGCGGCCTTGAAACCGAAGGTGATCGGCTCGGCGTGAATGCCGTGGCTGCGTCCTGCCATCGGCGTCTCGCGATGCTGGCGCGCCAGCCGGCCGACGACCTCGACGAGCCGGGCCAGCTCATCCTCGACGGCCCGCGTCGCGTCGCGCAGGACGACGGCGGTGGCCGTGTCGAGCACGTCGGAGCTGGTCAGCCCGTAGTGGAGCCAGCGACCCTCCGGACCCAGGCGCTCGGTCACCGAGCGCAGGAAGGCGATGACGTCGTGCTGCGACTCGCGCTCGATCTCCGCCGCGCGGGCCGGATCCGCCTCGCCGGCCGCACGCCGGATGCGCTCGAGGTCGCCGATCGGCACGACGCCGGCATCGGCCCAGGCCTCGACGGCAAGGAGCTCGATGCGCAGCCAGAGGTCGAGCTTGTGCTGCTCGCCGAAGATCCGGCGCATCTCCGGCAGCGCGTAGCGGTCGATCACCTCAGGCCCGCGGGTCGATGCGCAGCTCGGCCCTCGCCGCCTGGTCCGTGCGGAAGCTCGCCACGCGCTCGGCTACGGCGGCATCCGAGAGCGCGAGGATGCGCGCCGCGAGATGGCCGGCGTTCTTCGCCCCCGCGCTGCCGATGGCCACGGTCGCCACGGGCACGCCTGGCGGCATCTGGACCACCGCGTAGAGCGCGTCGGCGCCTCCCAGCGCTCCCCCGTCGAGCGGGATGCCGATGACCGGCTTCGCGGTCAGGCTGGCGAGGACGCCGGGCAGGTGGGCGGCGAGCCCGGCGGCGCCGATGAACAGTTGGACCCCGGCGGCCTCGGCCTCGGCGACGTAGTCATGCAATACGGCCGCCTGGCGATGGGCGCTGATGACCGATGCCTCCCAGCTGATGCCGTAGTCGTCGAGCGCGTCGAAGCAGCCCTTGAGCGTCGGCAGGTCGGATCGGGAGCCGCACACCACGGCGACGGTCGGCATCGGTGCGGCAAGGATAGCCCGCGGCGGACTACGCTCGCCCGCAGCGACGCGTCGATCCTTCGCCGCGTCGTTCGTCGCATGGGTGAAAAACGATCCAGCTCGGAGGCACGCGTTGAAGTACCTGCTCCTGCTCTACGACGACGCCGCCGCGGTCGCGGCCATGACCGCCGCGGAACGCCGCGCTATGGTCGACGATCACGTCGCCTACGCGGCCATGCTCCGTGAGCGTGGCGTCCACCGCGCCGGCGAGCCGCTCGACGCGCCCGAGACGGCCCGCACGCTGCGCTTCGGCGAGGGCGCCGAGCCGGTCGTGACCGACGGGCCGTTCCTCGAGTCCAAGGAGGCGCTCGGCGGCTTCTACCTGCTCGAGTGCTCGTCCGAGGAGGAAGCGCTGGCGCTGACGAAGCAGGTGCCGCGCTCCCCCGGCCTGGTAGCCGAGCTGCGCCCCATTCCCGAGGTCTAGGGGGCGGCGACAGCGAGCTCGCGGGCGCCGATGTCGGTGCGGTGCTGGCCGCCCTCGAGCCGGACCTCGGCGACTCCGCGGTACGCCGCGTCGCGCGCCTGCCCAAGGGTCTCGCCGCGACCCACGATGCTGATGACCCGGCCGCCGGTCGTCTCGTAGCCATCGGCAGTGCGCCGTGTTCCGGCGTGGAAGCTGAGGACCTCGCCATCGTCGGCGGCCGTCGAGGGCTCCGCGCCATCGATCCGGCGACGGGCCACCGGCGCATCCGGGTAGCCCTGCGCGGCGACGACGACACCGACGGCCGCCCCGTCATGCGGAGTGAGCGATCCCTCCATGAGCGACCGATCACCGGTCGCGGTGCCGAGCAGCGCAGCGGCCAGGTCGCCGTCGAGCATCGGGAGGAGCACCTGGGCCTCCGGGTCGCCGAAGCGGGCATTGAACTCGAGCACGCTCAACCCGGCACCGGTGAGCATGAGCCCGGCGTAGAGGACGCCGCGATACGGGGTCCCGTCGCGCTCCATCCGCCACGCGATCGGCTCGAAGACCTCGGCGGCGACCCGCTCGAGGGCATCGGCACCGAACCACGGCACCGGGGTGTACGCCCCCATGCCGCCGGTGTTCGGGCCGCCGTCGCCATCGGTGAGGCGCTTGTAGTCGCAGGCGGCGGCGAGGGGCACGACGGTCGCGCCGCTGACGAGCGCGAAGGCGCTGACCTCGCGTCCCGCGACCCGCTCCTCCAGCAGGACGCGCGCGCCGGGAGCCACGCTCTCGAACAGGCGCCGGACGGCAGCCTCCGCCTCCTCCATCGTCTCCGGCACCACGACGCCCTTGCCTGCAGCGAGCCAATCGGCCTTCACGACCGGCGCCCGCTCCCGGCGCCGGAGGTGGGCCATCGCCGACTCCGCGTCGCCAAATGTCGCCGCGTCGGGAGTCGGCACGCCGGCCCGCTGCATCTGGCGCTTCGCGTAGTCCTTGCTCGACTCCAGGCGCGCGGCCTGCCGCGTCGGCCCGAAGGTCGGGACCCGGGCCGCAGCCAGCTCGTCGACGACGCCCGCCGCCAGCGGCGCTTCCGGACCGACGACCACAAGGCCGTAGCGCTCGCGAGTGGCGTGGCGCGCCACGGCCATCGGGTCGGTGACATCGAGGTCGACGGACTCGGCGACCGCCGCCGTTCCGCCGTTCCCGGGCGACACGCGGACCTGGCCGACGCCCTCGTCGCGGGCGAGCCGCCAGGCGAGGGCGTGCTCGCGTGCCCCGGCGCCGAGGACGAGGACATCCACCGCGACGCTACTCCCCGGTCAGCTCGGCCAGCCGGTCGAGCACGGCGTCGAGCTGGTCGATCCGATCCTGGTACGTTCCGAGGTCGCCGTCGGCCAGGGCCCGCTGCGCCTCGTCGTACAGACGCTGCGCCTCCACGACGAGCCCAGCCACATCGTCAGGTGAGACTCCGGGCGAGGGGCTGACGCCCGGGCTCGGAGACGCACCCGGCGAGGGGGACTCTCCCGGCGACGGCTCCTCGGGCGGCGGGGGCTCGGCCTCGCCCAGCAGCTGTGCGATCCCGTCTTCGACGGTCTCGGCGAAGGCGACGCGCTCCTGGTCGACCATGATGACGCGGACGAACTCGGGGAACGGCGCCCCCTCGGCGCGAAGGAAGATGGGCTCGACGTAGAGCAGCCCGTCCTCGCCGATGGGCAGGACCAGGAGATTCCCACGCTGGACCGAGGAGCCCGCGTTCGACCACAGCGTGATCTGCTCGCTGACCGCGTCGTCCTGGCCGATCCGCGCCTCGATCTGCTCGGGCCCATGCGTGGTCGTCCCAGTCGGGAAGGTGAAGGCGATCTTCTCGCCGTAGTGACCCGGGTCCATCCGCGCCGCGACCCAGGCAATCATGTTGCGACGGCCCTCAGGGACGATCGGCTGGATGAGGACGAACTCGGCCTCATCCTCGCCGGGGATGCGCATGATCACGTAGTAGGGCTCCATAGGGACATCCTGTCCTGACGAGGCGTCCGAAGGGATCGCCCACCGGTCGTCCTGGTTGTAGAACGTCGTGGCGCCCGACTCGGTCGCCGGCAGGTGGTAGAGCAGATACGACTCGTTCTGCGCGAGGAAGAGGTCCTCGGGGTAGCGAAGGTGCGCGACCAGCTCCTCGGGCATCGCTTCGCGCGGCTCGAAGAGTCCCGGGAAGATGCGCGCGTAGGCGGCGACGATCGGGTCACCGGGATCATTGATGAAGAAGCGCACCGTGCCGTCGTAGGCGTCGACCACGACCTTCACGCTGTTTCGGACGTAGTTCTCACCCGCGAATGCGCTCGACGCCGGAAGCGGCTGCGCGTTCGGGTAGCGCGAGGTGACGGTGTACGCGTCCCACACCCAGAGGAGTCGATCGTCGGCGCTCACCAGGTACGGGTCGTGGTCGTAGCGCAGGAACGGCGCGATTTCCGGAACGCGCTCGGTAATGGTGCGGCGGAAGAGGATCTGGGAGTCATCGGTCAGCTGGTTGCTGATGAGCAGGTTGAAGTCGCCGAACCGCAGCGCGAAGAGGGCCCGCGTGAGAACGTTGTCGATCCCGACGCCGGTTGTGCCTTCCCACGTCGTCGTGGTCCCGGCATCGCTGCCGACATCACTGTCGAGCGGGTAGTCGAACTCCGCCGTGGTCGTGCCCGTCACGATGTAGGTGTTCGTGACCTCGCCGAAGTAGATGCGCGGCTCACCGATCGGCAGAGATGGCTCGCTGTTGATGCCGCTCACGAGGTAGTCGGGCGTTCCCTGCGGCGTGACCGCGTCGACCGGGACCGCCGTGATTCCGTAGCCGTGGGTGTAGACGAGCCGCTCGTTCGTCCACGTCAGCTCCTGGTCGAACTTCGTGACGTCCAGCTCGCGAGCGCTGAGCATGATCTGCCGCTCGTCCCCATCGACGGCATACCGGTCGATGTCGACGTCCAGGAAGTCGTAGTAGCGACGCAGGATCTGTTCCTGGCCGAATGTTGTGAGCAGCGGCCGGTAGTCCCAAAGGCGCAGGTTGTCGATCGTCGTCGCGTCCTCGTCGAAGACCCGCTGCGTCAGCTCCTGCTCGCCGGTGAAGCGCCGCTGCTCGATCTCGTCGAGGTCGAAGGCGGCGCGTGTCGCGGCCATGTGGTTGACGATGTATGGCCGCTCGACGTTGAGCTCGTTGGGCGTCACGACGAAGCCCTGGATGAAGGCCGGATACAGGCCACCGACGAGCACCGAGAGAACGAACCACGCGCCGGCGGCCAGGCCCAGGAGCCAGAGCGTCCGGAACCAGGTGTTGAGGAGGAGCAGGAGCGCCGCGACCAGCGCGACGACGGTGAGGATCACGTAGGCCGGGAGCTGGGCGTTCACATCGGTGTAGAGGGCGGCCTGGACGTTCCCGTCCCATCCGCGTGTCGAGTACGCCAGGTCGGCGATGTCGAGCTGGTAGCCCGCGGCGATGACGACCAGAAGCAACGCGCCGATGACCGACAGGTGCGCCCTGACCGGCGCGCTGAGGTGGAACTGCCAGCGCAGGGCACGGGCCGCGTAGGTCGCCACGGTCAGGATGCCGATCGCGATGAGCGTCGTGGTCGCCCAGCCCAGGGCGAAGCGCAGGAACGGGAGGTCGAACACGTAGAAGCCGATGTCGCGGCCCAGGGTCGGATCGGTGACGCCCCATTCACCACCGTTCGCGAAGAGGAGGACCGTCTCCCAGTTGCCGCTCCACGCGGCACCGCTCCCGAGGGCCAGCAGGGTGGCGATGAAGGCCAGGACGGCTCCGATCCAGCGCGACGCGTCCGGCACCTCGATGCCGCCCAGGCGTCGAACGGGCGCCTGGGGCGCGATGCGCCGCGCGAGCCAGATGCTCAGAAGCGCCGGCGCCAGGAACGCCAGGAAGCCCAGAACGAAGAGGCCGATCTGCGCCCAAAGCCGCGTCTGGAACACGTCGCGGCGCCCGAGCGCGTCGTACCACATGACGTCGGTGATGAGGTTGACGACGCCGCCCAGCAGGCCCAAGGCGATGACGAGCGCCAGGATGATTCCGGCGATGAGCAGGTAGCGCCGCCACGGGACGTCGCCGGTCAGCGGCCGGAACACCGGCCCGCCCCCGTCGCCTCCGCCGCCGCCTCCGCGCCGCTCATCGCCGTTCTGACGGCGGCGACGCTGCGTCCCCTCGCCATCACCGATGGGCGTGACGTTCTTGGCGCGCTCGAACGGCCGGCCCTCGCGCCGGGCGTCCTCCTCGGACTGCCGACGCTGGAGCTCCTCGAGCAGCCGATCCAACCAGCTGGACATGTGCGCCGAATGCTAGCCGGTCGGCGGCACGCGGCGGGTCATCGGCTCCAGCGCGAGGCCAGATTCAGAGGTCGAGGCCGGGGGGCGCGGTCTCGGGCTGGCGGACCGCCGGCGACTCGGGCGCCGATGCGGGAGGCTCCATCGGAATGAGTCCCGGTGCCGGCGCCTCGACGTCGGAACGGGTGGCGGCGCCGACCACCGACAAGGCCAGCGTGACTCCCAGGACGATCGCCATCGCGACGATGGCGAACATCCCGAGGATGGCGCGCGTCTCGGCGATGCGCTGTGCGCGCCGAGGTTCGGTGGCGACCCGTGTGGCGGTGGCGGTGGCGGTCATGTTGTGCGCCCTCCGTGCTGGTTGCTCGTGACCTGCACGGTATCGGGCCGCTCGGGGCCTGGCCGACGGGGCTGACCCGGGATCGATGGAACGTGAGTCAAGGGATTACCCCCTAGGCGCCATCGCGTGCCGGTGCCACGATGCGCCCGATCCGCCACGCGCAGGAGCAGCATGGCCGCCGTCCCGAGCTCCGGGCCTCAAACCGGCGAGGACTCACGAAGCTTCGCCTGGATCGCCGTGTCGTTCGGCGCGGTCATCGTGGGCGGTTTCGTCCTCGCGCTGTGGGCCATCGTGAGCGGCCGATCTCCCGACGTGGCGGCCTCGCCCTACCACGCGCCGTTCTACCTGGGCCTCGCCGCGCTCGTCGTCTTCTGCCTGGCGCGCGCGATCATTGCGCTGCGTCGCGGGGCGGGATGGCGGCGCGCATTTCCCGACGGCTTCGGATTGCTGGGCATCGGGACCGCCACGGCGCTCCTGGGGCTCGTCCTCGACGTCGGCTGGCGCCAGGGCATCGGCATCTACTTCGGCATCGAGGAGGGGTTCGCGCCGAGCCGCGTCGTGTTTCTCATCGCACTGGGCATGATCGCGATCGTCCCGCTCCGCGCGGCCATCCTCCTCGGGCCAGGGCGTGTGCCGCGTGCCGCGGCAGGCCTTTCGGCATCCCTGACGCTCGCTGCGCTCGCGTGGCCCGGTGGTCTGATCTTCACCGCCAATCCGTGGCTGGCGGTCGACCCGGACCTGTCGCGACCGTCCGGCGAGCTCTGGGTCATGGACCCCGACGGCTCGCACCAGACACGCCTCGTCGAGCTCGACGAGGGTCTGAGCGCCGGCTATGCGAGCTGGTCGCCGGACGGCAGCCTCATCGCCTACACGGTGTTCGGGACCGCCGACGGCCCGCCGTCCGAAGCCAGTCTCTGGACCGCGCTCCCCGACGGCAGCACTGCGTCCCGCATCGACGACAGCGACGAGTGGCGCTGGATCCCGCGCGTTTCGCCGGATGGGGCCTGGGTGCTCTACACCCAGGAGGCCCCCGGCGGGCCATTCGCCGAAGAGGGTCCGATCGGACCCGGGCCGGCGGCCGGACCGCAGGGTCCGCTGAGCATCCCCCTTCCCCACGCCGACATCTGGCGCATGGCTGCCGACGGGAGCGGCCAGCCCGAGCGCCTCACCGACGAGGGGGGCGACGACCGTGCGCCGGTCCCCTCGCCCGACGGAACGCTCGTGCTGTTCGACACGACCCGGGATGGGAACACCGAGCTCTACGTCATGAACGCGGACGGCAGCGATCCGCGCCGGATCACGAATGACCCCGGCGAGGACTGGGGCGGGTCATGGTCGCCGGACGGCACGCAGATCGCCTTCAACTCGGACCGGAGCGGCGAGATGCAGATCTACATCATGGACGCCGATGGCTCCAACGTGCGCCAGGTGACGTTCGACGGCCGGCTCAACACCGCACCGTCGTGGTCGCCGGATGGCGAACGGCTCGCCTACACCGCCCGCGACCTCAACAACAGCGGTCAGATCTGGTCGATCGCGATGGATGGCGGCCAGGCAACGAACCTGAGCCGGGCCGCAACGACCGACGACCACGCATGGACCGGCGCCTGGGGGCCGGACGGCCGAATCGTCTTCGCGCGCACGCTGCCGGGACCGGAGGAGGGCGCCCCGCTCGTTCGCCTCGATCTCGGGACGGCCGCGATGCTCCTCACCGCGGGGCTCTTCGCGGTCATCGCCGTGCTGATCGCGCGGACCGGCCCACCACCCGGGGCATTCACGTTCGTCTTCACCCTCGGCATGCTGCTGCTGGCCGCGCCGGCCGAGCAATGGCGCTTCGTTCCCGCGGGACTCGCGGCGGGAGCTGCCGCCGACCTCGCGACCTGGCTGGGACCGTCCCGCCTTGGCGGCCGCCTGGCGGGCGCCTCGGTCGCGGCCGTGGTGGTCGCCGCGGCGGCCCTGATCGCGCTCGGGACGACCGGCCTCGAATGGTCGCCCACCCTGGCGCTTGGTGTCGCGCTCGCGGCCGGCGCGATCGGCTGGACCATCGGTGCCCTGGCCGAGGCCGGCGGCGCGCCGCGTGCCTCGTCGGCATGAGCCGCACCAGCGCCAACCTCGTCCTCCTCGGCATCGTAGGCGCGGCGCTCGCCGCGATCACCGCCTTCGCGCCGTTCATCTACGCCTACCCGCTCGCCACGCCTCTCAACCCGGTCTTCGCCCTCGCGACCCTCATCGGTGAGCTCCTCTGGGTCGCCGCGATGCTCGCCGCCTACGCGCGCTACCCCGCCGGACGGATGTGGATGCTCATCCTCGCCGCGCGCGTGGTGGCGGCAGTCGGCGTCATCTGGGTCGTCAACACGTCGCTGACGTGGACGGTCTGGCACCTGTCGATCGGCATCGGCTCCGTCGTCTTCGCCCACCTCGTCCTCGCCTTCCCGGGCGGACGCCTCACCACGACGTTCGACCGGCGCCTGATGGGGATCGCGTACGGGGTCCTCGTCGTGAGCCGCATCGGCCTCGCGCTGGTGTGGGACCCGAGGAGCGCCGACTGCTTCCCCCGGTGCGAGGTCAACCCGTTCGTCATCTGGCCGTCGGACCAGCTGGCGTGGCTCTTCGGCCCGGGGACGAGCCTCCTCCTGCCGGCGCTCGCGGCCGGTGTCGTCGTCTCCCTCTGGCGACGGTGGCGGACGGCGAGCCCGGCCATGCGCCGCACCCTCCTGCCGGTCGCGATCGTCGCGCCGCTCGAGCTTGGCGTGGCCTCGGCGCGAGTGCTCGCCTCGCTCAGCCAGGACGCATGGCAGTCGGTCGGTCTCGTCCTCGCCACCTCGCCGCTCGCGTTCCTGCATGCCGCGATCCCTGCCGCGTTCCTGGCCGGCATCCTCTCGACGCGTCTCTCGCGTGGGGCCATCGCCGACCTGGCGATCGAGCTCGGCCAGGGCGTGCCGCTGGGCGGCCTGCGCGACACGCTGGCACGCACGGTCCGCGACCCGACCCTCGTCCTAGCCTTCCCGTCGCCCACCGGCAACGGCTTCGTCGACGGCGCGGGCCGCCCGGCCGACGTGCCGAACGCGTCAGGCCCGACCAGCGGCGTCGCCCGCCTCGAGCAGGACGGCGAGCTGCTCGCCGTTCTCGTGTTCGATCCGGCCGTCGAGATCGAGGACCCGGGACGCGTGCAGGCCGTCGTCTCCGTGGCCAGGATGGCACTCGAGAACGAGCGCCTGGCGGCCCAGGTCCGCGCCCAGCTGGAGGAGGTTCGGGCCTCGCGCGCGCGGATCGTCGACGCCGCCGATGCGGAACGCCGACGGATCGAACGAGATCTCCATGATGGCGCTCAGCAGCGCCTCGTCGCCCTCGCCATGCGCCTCGACCAGGCGCGCGGGCAGGTCGATGGAGCGGGCGAGCTCATCGACGCCACGAGCGACGAGCTGCTGCGAGCGATCGCGGAGGTGCGCGACCTCGCTCACGGTCTCCATCCGACGATCCTGACCGAGCGCGGCCTGGCGGCCGCGGTCGAGTCCCTGGCAGAGCGCACGCCCATCCCCGTGCGTGCCCGCGTGACCGGCGAGCGGGTGACGCCTGAGGCGGAGGCCGCTGCCTACTTCCTCGTCGCCGAGACAGTGACGAATTCAGTGAAGCACGCCGGAGCGACCGAAGTGACCGTCGAGGCGGACCTCGACCACAACGACCTGGAGGTCACGATCATCGACGACGGCCGGGGCGGTGCCGATCCGGATCGAGGATCCGGGCTGCAGGGACTCATCGACCGCATTGGCGCGGTCGGGGGGACGCTGACCATCGACAGCCCACCCGGCGGCGGCACGGTTCTCCGCGCTCGCATCCCGGCGCAGGCCCGATGACGGAGCGCCAGTTGCGAGTCGTCCTCGCCGACGACGCGGTGCTTCTGCGTGAAGCAATCGCGGCGTCCCTGACCGCTGGCGGGTTCGATGTCGTCGGCCAGGCCGACGGGATCGACGGCCTGCTCGAGCTCGTCGGCGCCACGAAACCGGACGTGCTCGTGGTCGACGTGCGCATGCCACCGACCCACACGACCGAGGGGCTCGAGGCGGCCCGTGAGATCCGTCGCGCCCATCCGGGCGTCGGTATCCTCGTCCTCTCGCAGGTCATCGAGACGCGGCATGCCGTCGACCTGCTGCGCGAGAGCCCCACGTCGGTTGGCTATCTCCTCAAGGAGCACGTCACCCGCATCAGCGACCTAGCCGCCGCCGTCCGTCGCGTCGCTGCCGGCGAGTCGGTAATCGACCCGGAGGTCGTCGCCCGCCTCCTCGGCCGCCCTCGCGCGCACAGCCCACTTGACGAGCTGACGCCGCGCGAGCGCGAGATCCTCGCGCTCATGGCCGAGGGCCGCTCGAACCAGGGCATCGCCGAGCGCCTCGTCCTCGACCCGAAGACGATCGAGGGCCACGTGACGCGCATCTTCTCGAAGCTCGCCCTCGAGCCGGCGAGCGAGGACCATCGACGGGTCCTTGCGGTGCTCACCTACCTCCGCGAGGACTGAGCTCGCGTTAGAGCTCGATGCACTCGTTCTCGATGGTGACGGAGTCGTGCGCCGTCCTGAGCGCGTCGATCTCCGGCTGAAGGTCCGCGACGGCGTCGACCATGTTCGCGTCGTCGGGAAGCTCAGCGACGGCCGTCGAAAGGTCGTCGTGGGCATCGGCCAGGCTGTTCGCGCTCTGCTCCGCCAGGGCCTCGCGATCGGCGACGACCACCTGGTAGGCGTCCTCGATGGTGTCCCACGCCTCCCGGTAGTCCTCAACGCTGGCCGTGGCGGGAACGAGGTCCTCGAACGCCTGGATGGATTCATCGAGCACCGCGATGTCGTCACACAGGAGCGCCGCATCCACGGTCTCGGCAGCTCCTCCGCCGCACGACGCCAGGGCCACCGCCACAACCACGAGGGGGGCAACGGCCCACGTTCGAACCTGCGGTCGGCTTCGTCGCATCGCTCGTCCTCAGCGCTCGGTCAGAAGCGGTACGTCCCTCGCTTTGCAGCCGGATGTCCGCTCCGCGTCACTCCCACTCGATGGTGGCGGGCGGCTTCGAGCTGATGTCGTACACGACGCGGTTGACGCCCGGCACCTCGTTGACGATGCGGCTGCTGATCCGCGCCAGCACCTCGTACGGCAGCCGCGCCCAATCGGCGGTCATGCCATCGTCGGACGTCACCGCTCGGATCGCGACGACGTTGGCGTACGTGCGCCCGTCGCCCATGACGCCCACGCTGCGCACCGGCGTCAGGATCGCGAAGGACTGCCAGAGGGACCGATACAGGCCGGCGCCCTTGATCTCGTCGATGACGATCCAGTCGGCCTCGCGCAGCGTCTCGAGCCGCTCGGCCGTCACCTCGCCGATGATCCGAATCGCGAGTCCCGGCCCCGGGAACGGCTGGCGCTGGACCATCGCCTCCGGGAGGCCGAGCTGCAGGCCGACCCGGCGCACCTCGTCCTTGAAGAGGTAGCGCAGCGGCTCGATGAGCCGGAAACGGAGATCCGGTGGGAGCCCGCCCACGTTGTGGTGGGTCTTGATCTTCTGGGCCGCCTTCGTCTCGGCGGTCTTCGACTCGATGACGTCGGGGTACAGCGTCCCCTGGGTCAGGAAATCGATCTGGCCGAGCTTCGCCGCCTCCTCCTCGAAGACGCGGATGAACTCGTCGCCGATGATGCGGCGCTTCTCCTCCGGGTCCTCGACGCCGGCCAGGCGACGGAGAAATCGGTCCCGCGCGTCGACCATCACGAGCCGCATCCCGAGGTTCTCCTCGAACGTCGCCCGCAGCAGCTCCGACTCTCGCTTGCGCATGAGGCCGTGGTCCACGTAGATGCACGTCAGCTGGTCACCGATCGCGCGATGGACCAGAGTGGCGGCGACGGCCGAGTCGACCCCGCCGGAGAGCGCGCAGATGACACTGCCGCTGCCGACCCGCTCGCGGATCTCGGCAACGGTGGTGTCGATGAGGTTCGCCGACGTCCAGTTCGGCCGCACCCCGGCGATCCCGACCACGAAGTTGCGCAGCACCTCGCTGCCGATCGGCGTGTGCACCACCTCCGGATGGAACTGGATGCCGTAGAGGTTGCGGCCCGGGTCGGCGAGGCCGGCATACGGGGATGCATCCGTCTGGGCCGTCGCCGTGAAGCCCTCCGGCGGGCGGAGGATCGCATCGCCGTGGCTCATCCACACCGGCTGCTCGCGCTCGATGCCGTCGAACAGCCCGGCCGCATCGGTCACCGAGACCGTCGCCGGCCCGTACTCGCGCTTCGCCGACGGCACGACCTCCCCGCCGAGCTCGTGGGCCATGAGCTGGAGCCCGTAGCAGATGCCGAGGACCGGGATGCGTCCGGACCAGATCGCGGGGTCGGCGCGTGGAGCGTCCGCGTCGTAGACCGACGCCGGTCCGCCCGACAGGATGACGGCCTTCGCTCCCCGTCGCTCGAGCTCGGCCATCGGCGTGTCGTGCGGGAGGAGCTCGCTGTAGACATTGAGCTCCCGAACGCGCCTCGCGATCAGCTGCGCGAACTGGCTGCCGAAGTCGAGGACGACCACGGTGTCGGGGCTTTCCGGCGCCTCGGTCTCGACGCGCTGCGGTGGCGGCACGTGCAGCGCCTGTTCGAGATACGCCTCGACCTCGGCGTCATCCGGGGCGAGGACCCGATGACCCGCGTTGGCCGCCGCGCCGTGGACGGTCCGCCCGCGATCGCGCGCCCCATCCTCGCTCTGCGTCTCCGGCTCGTCCTGCGGGTGCGTCGGGGTCTCGCTCAATGCGTCTCCGGTCGGCGATGATGTCCCACGAGTCTAGCCCGCTCCACACAGCCGAGGAGGCACGAATCGAGATGTTCGAGGCCGAGGTACACGAGCTCACCCCGCAGCCCACCGCGGCGGTGCGCGTCACAAAGGCGATGTCCGAGATGGACCTCGCGGCGCTCTTCGATACCCACCTGCCGAACATCGCCGATCGCCTGGCCGACATGGGAGTGGACCCGGCGGGGCCGCCCTACGGTCGCTACCACGAGTTCGGCCCCGACCGCGTCGACGTCGAGATCGGCATCCCGGTCCGGGCGCCGGCCTCCGCGCTGCGCCCGCTGGCGGAGGCCGAGGACGGAGAGCTCGGCGCATCGGAGCTGCCGGGCGGGCGGGCCGCGGTCACCGTCCATCGCGGGTCCTACGACGGGCTGAAGGATGTGTACGACAGGCTCCACGACTGGATCCACGAGCAGGGCCACGCCGAGGGCCCCGGTCCGTGGGAGTCCTACGTCGACGACCCTTCCGAGGTCACCGACCAGTCCCAGCTGCGCACCGAGGTCGTCTGGCCCCTGGGTTGACCTCAGGAATCGAGCCACTCCCGCGGGTGACTGGACAGGAAGCTCTCGAGCGGGATCCCGCCCTCGCCGACGGTGAGGACACGTGCGCCCGGGTTGGCTCGCGTGAAGGCCGCTGCGCCCCGGAAACGGTCGCCGGGCGCCGTCCGCACCTCGATGGCGACCGGCTCGCCGCGAGATCTCAGGAGCTTGCCCGGCCGCACGACCCAGTCGACCTGGTCGTTGCCGTCGCGCCACCATCCGAGATCCTCCGGATCGGCGTGCGCCCAGAGGTGGGCGCCGACGGCAGTGCGCACCAGGCGCTCCCACCCGGCCGCATCGGCGCGCGTCCGCGCCAACGTCGTGCGTGCCGTGGCACTGACCAGCGCCGTATTCAGGGCCAGGAGCTTGGGTGATGACCCCCGTCGCCGCACGGTGGCGCCGTCGTACTTCGCGAGTCCGGCGACCATCCCGGCGCCGCCGAGCAGCTCGAGATAGTGGGCAAGCGTCACCGTGTTGCCGGCATCGCTGAGGCTCCCGAGCATCTTCGTGTAGGAGACGACCTGCCCCGAGCTGGCACACGCCAGCCGGAAGAGCTGCCGCAGGAGGCCCGGCTTCTCGACCCGGTTGAGAAGGAGGATGTCGCGAGACAGGTTCGTCTCGACGATCGAGTCGAGGATGTACTCCTCCCAGCGCTCGTGGCTCTTCACGAGGGCGGCGCCTCCCGGGTAGCCGCCATAGAACAGGTACGTGTCGAGCTCCCAGCCGAAGGCGTCGCGCATCTCCGCGTACGTCCAGTGCGTGATGCGGATGATCTCGAACCGGCCGGCGAGGCTCTCCGTCAAGCCCTGGCGCACGAGCAGCGGCGACGAGCCGAGGAGCATGACCCGCAACGGCGTGCCGCTGGCGGTGTCCTCGTCCCACAGCTGCTTGACGACCTCCGACCAGCCGCGGACCTTCTGCACCTCGTCCAGCACGAGCAGCCCGCCGGCGCGACCGCCCATCCGGGCCTGCTGCCGGCCGATCGCCCACTGGGTGTAGATCCACCCCGCCTCCTCCGGGTCGGGCGCGTCCGCTGAGGCGAGGTGGCCGGGGATGCCGATGGCGTCCATCACCTGCCGCGCGACGGTCGTCTTGCCGACCTGCCGCGGGCCGGAGAGGACCTGGATGAACTTGCGAGGCTCGTGGGCACGACCGAGGATCTCGTCGTAGACGGGGCGGCGGTACCCGCGCGGCTTCCGGCTCACCGGCAATTACGCAGCACTCGAGGCTGTTTTACTCAGCACGCTGAGCAAGTTTACTCAGTGCTCGTCCATCTCGAGTCGGATTCGCGCAAAAGCCTGCCGCGTCACGGCATCCGAGAACGGCGAACGTCCGACCGCCTCGTCCAGACCGATGCCACCCTTCACGACGTCGCCTCCCAGCGCCGCCAATGAGGCCAGCTCGCCGACCTGCCGCTCGGCGAAGGCGACGTCGAACGGATCGCCGTGGCCGGGCACCACGGTCCCCTCGATCATCGTCAGCAGCGTCCGCCCGGTCTCGGCCCAGGCGATGGGGTAGCTGTCGCCGAAGGCCGGCGCGGGCGCGTTTTCCAGGAGGTCGCCGGCAAAGAGGACGGACGCGTCGGGCAGCGTGATGACGATGTCGTTGTCGGTGTGGCCGCGTCCCAGGTAGCGGAGCTCGACCTGGCGGTCGCCGAGCTCGAGGGTCGCCTCCTCCTCGAACAGGTCGGTCGGCGGGGTGAGGACGACCTCGCGGAAATCATCGGCCTCCGCGCTGAACTCCTCGATGAGGCGTGCGCGCACCTCCTCGCCCCGCTCGAGGACCATCGCTCGGCAGCGCACGTGCCCCCAGATCGGTGTCGGCGAGAAGCGCGCGTTGCCGAAGGCGTGGTCCCAGTGGCCGTGGGTGTTGACGACAGCCACAAGCCTGCCGGGAAGCTGGCGCAGCTCGTCGCACAGCTCATCGGCCAGGCGGTGGGTGGCTCGCGTGTCGATGACGACGAGCCCCATCTCGCCCCCGATCACGCCGATCGTCTGGTCGAGAGGCTCGTAGCGACGGATCCAGACGCGATCGGCGACCTCGGCCCAGGGGCTCGTCACTGCTCCAGCATGAAGTACTCGGTGAACCTGCGGCATCGACCGTCGGGCCCGAACACAAGCAGGTACGCGTTGCGGTAGGTGCGCTCCGGCTCGGTATCACTCGCCGCGTATCGGCTCCATCCGATCGCCACGGCGCGGTCGCCATCCACGGCGAAGGGCTCGTACTCGGCCTCCCACGAAACGGGGTCGTCGGGGTTCTTGAGCCACGAGGCCGCGATGGCCTCGGGGCCACGACACACGTCGTCGTCGCCGTAGGGGCGGTAGCGGTACTCGGCGTCATCGGCGAAGAGCGCCTTGATGGGGGCCGCGTCGTTCGCGCGCCACGCTTCGATGTATCGGTCGAGCCAGGCCTGCACGTCGGATCGATTCATGAGCCGATGCTACGCCTCGGGTGCGTGGAATGACCCGAGGCGCGCGGCTTCGGC
>DASUFJ010000089.1:0-4941 GCA_036274575.1 Candidatus Limnocylindria bacterium | reverse complement strand
CGCGCACGGTCCCGACGACAACGCCACCCAGTGCGATCAGCGCTCCCCGGACGACTGGAGCGTTCCAGTTCATCAGGCCTAAGGGTACTGCCAGGCCGCCGATCCCCACCCGGAAGAGGGCCCGGGCCGTGACGCGAAGGCTCGTCGGGGAAGCCTGAGCCGACCATCTCCGGCTTTCCAGTGGCGATTGCCCCCTCCGAGTTCGTCCCTCGAGTACCCACACGCCTGATGCCATAGTTGGCAAATGCCGAAGAACTACTTCGACAAGCGCGTGGCGAAGGACTACGAGGCGCGCTGGCCGCACCTGTTCGAGCCATCGATGATCGAGCCGGCGGTGAAGTTCATCGCGGACCACGCGGACGGAGGACCGGTCCTCGAGCTCGGCGTCGGGACAGGCCGCCTCGCCTTGCCATTGAGCGCGCGCGGGCTCGAAGTACACGGCATCGAGCTTTCGCCCGCGATGGTGGCGGAGATGAGGAAGAAGCCCGGCGCGGATGCGATCGCCGTGACGATCGGCGACATGGCCACGACCGAGCTCGGGTCGACCTTCCGCGTTGCCTACCTGGTCCGGAACACGATCATGAACCTGACCACGCAGGACGCGCAGGTGGCGTGCTTCGCGAACGCCGCGCGGCACCTTAAGCCGGGCGGGAGCTTTGTCATCGAGGTCGTCGTTCCTGACCTCCAACGGCTTCCTCCCGGGGAAACGGTGCGCCCCTTCGACGCAAGCGAGTCTCATCTAGGCTTCGACGAATACGACGTCTCTGCGCAAGGATTGATCTCCCACCACTATTGGCTCGGGGGCGAGGACGTCGAATACTTCGCCGCGCCGTTCCGATATGTCTGGCCATCCGAGCTCGACCTCATGGCGCGCTTGGCGGGGATGAGGCTGGTCGAGCGGTGGAGCGACTGGCATCGCGCGCCGTTCACCAGCGACAGCCGGAGTCATATTTCAGTGTGGGTCAAGGTGGCCTAGCGGCGTAGCAAGGGTCCGTTGGTGCATTCTGCGAACTTGCAGACCACATAGTCTGTCCGATTCATCCAGGGGGAGCCAGGGCGTACAGCCGGTGGCGGCCGGCAATCCCCTTCAGCTCGACGTCGCGGCCGTCCAGCAACACGATCGCCGTCGTCGAACCGTTCACGAGATCGTGGACGGTGCTCGACACGAGGATCTCACCGCCGACCGCGTGGCTCGCGACGCGCGCGGCGCAGTGCACGGTCGTTCCGAAGAACTGATTTGCGTCCCTGAGGGCGTCACCGGTGTGGATCCCGATCCGGACCCGGATCGGCGGCGTCAGGTCGGCGAACGCCCGCTCGATCTCGTGCTGGATGGCAATGGCGCCGGCGACGGCACGGCGTGCGCTGCCGAACGCGAGCATCAACCCATCGCCCTGCGTCTCGACGACGGTGCCGCGAGGTTGAATAGGGGGCCCTATTGCCCAGGCGCAGGGGATCCTCCCCGGCCACAACGCGTGCCCCGGCGGTACGCGACGTGCTCTGCTCGGTGTCGTCTGGACATCGCCATGTGTGAGGAGGGGATATGAATCGCATTGGCCGACATTCCCTAACGCTTGCGCTCGCGCTGGCAGTTGCGCTGCTGGTCCCGGCTCATGCGGAAGGCATCAGCATCCCGCAGGTCATGGTCGCGACCGGCGACTCGATCACACGTGCCTACAACGATGGCTGGCTTCCATACACCGACTACCCCGCCGCCTCATGGTCGACCGGAAGCGATACCCGCGTGCAGAGCCATCGCCTGCGGCTCCAGGCGCTCTCGCCGTCGGGGAAGCTCACCGCCTTCAACGACGCACGCAGCGGGGCGAAGATGGCTCAGCTCAAGGCACAGATGATCACGGCCGTTTCGCAGAAGCCCCAGTACGTGACCGTACTGATGGGAGCCAATGACGTCTGCACGTCGAGTGAGGCGACCATGACGACCGTCGCCAACTTCACGGCCCAGTTCGTGACCGCCATGGACACGATCACCACCGGCGCGCCGAATGCCGTCGTCTACGTGGTGAGCATCCCGGATATCTATCACCTGTGGGAGATCTACCACGACAGCTTCGTGGCGCGGACCGTCTGGAACACGTTCGACGTCTGTCAGTCGATGCTCGCGAATCCGGGCTCCACGGCCCAGGCAGACGTCGACCGTCGCGGCCGTGTGAGTGCGCGCAACGCCGCCCTCAATCAGGCCCTCGAATCGGTGTGCGCCGCCTATCGACAGTGCGTCTGGGACGGGTACAGCGTCTTCAACGCCGACTTCACGCGGAGCGACGTGACGACGAGGGACTACTTCCACCCATCGATCGCAGGTCAGGCCAAGCTGGCGGCAGTGACATGGGCCATCGGCCCCTATGGCCCGTAACCCCTGTGACGCGATCCGCCTCGCACTCATACGTCCTCTGAGTAGCATCGCCAGCCGAGTCACAGAGGGAGAGGGTCGAACCGGATGGGGTTCGGCCCTCAAGCCCCAAGGCCGCATTCGATGTGCCAGCTCTCGGCGCTTTGGGCGTCGCGCTTAGGCTGGATACGCGTCTGGGTCTGAGGCGTCGACCGGGGTGTACTTCTCGTCGCGCTCCTCGGGGTCGGGTACGTCGATGCCGAGCGTGACGAGCGCTTCGATCGCGTCCTCGAGGAGCTGGCCGAAGATCGGCCCCTCGAGCTCGATCGAGAACTCGCCTCCGGACAGCGGTCCACTGATGCGCAGAGTCCAGGATGGCAGGAGCTCGCCTCGATGCCGGTCCTGACGGGCGGATACCGTTACGCGTCCGGCAGGCAGTGCAGACCGGATCGACCGAAGGGTTGCGTCGACCCTACCGCTGGGTTCCATCGCGTCAGCCTGTCAAGGCACCGAGTGCGGATGCACGGCGAGCACTGTGCCGCACAGGCTTCCTGTGCCAAGGCGACGATGGTCCTGGGCGGCGAAGCCTGCCCCGCAAGGTGGGCTGTCGACCGTGGGGTCGTAGCACCATCGGCTCCGGATCCCTCCAGGTGGCTGTAGCGCCAGCTAGAGGCCGAAGCGCATCAGGATCATGCAGGTGAAGATCACGAAGAAGCCGATCAGCTCCAGGACCACGACGCGCTTCACCTGATCGGTCGCACCCTCGAGCTCGGGCGTCGGTCCACCGTCTGGGTGCAGTGGCAGGGCGTTCATGCGCCGCACCGCCGGAACGATGACCAGCCGACCCCACAGGAATGTCGCTGTCGCCGCGATGAGGGCGACCAGCCAGGTGATCCCGTAGGCGGACCCCAGGACGTCATCGACCGAATCGATCGGCCCCAGCAGCGTGCCGCGGATGAATCCCAGCACGATGATCAGCGGCACGACGATGTCGAACAGGCGTGTGGAGCGATCGCCGTACCGCCCGCCTACATCGCGTTGGATCGGGATCGGGAAGGCGTTGAGGGTCGGAATCAGGATCAGGGCCAGGATCAGCGAATTGCCGAACCAGATGATGCCAAGCAGCACGTGCAGCCACTGGACGCCGAACACGATCCAATCCACGGGTGTCGCCCTCCGCTGCGCAACCGACGGCCCACATGGTATCCGGCAGGTGTCGACTGACGTACGCCCCTCGTACTGCACCGCACCGCATCTGGGCAGTTAGGTGCGCGCAGCCCTGGAGGCCCGGTTGGAGTGGGAGTACGACTTCTCCATTGGACGGCCGATCTCGATGGGCGATCCTGCCAGGGAGACCGTCTGGCTTCCTGAATGGCCGAGGATCTCCGGGTAATCATGCGGTGCCCATCACCAACCTGCTCCTGTCCGCACGCCGAGCAGTCGATCCTCGCCATTCAGGCCAGGCGGTCCTCGCCACATACTCGCCACGCCCAGGTGGGCGACCACAAGCCGCGTTGGGGGCGGCCCGCCGAGCTCCGTGGCCAGCATCTGGGCTAAACGCGCAGGCAACCGGCGGCGCACGGACGCGCGACGACGCCGTGCCGGGCAGGACGGCACGGCGTCGTATTGGTCAGGACCGGAGATGGTCTAGCGGCGCGACCCGGCCAGCGACGGCTCCGGGACCATCCACTCCGTCAGCTGATCGCTCAAGGTGCTCCGCGCGACGTCGATCTTGTCCACACCGATCGCCACCGTGGCGCTGTGATCCGGCGTGTAGTCGACCGGCGCCAGGAACTCGATGTTCACTCCGGCATCGGCGAGGCGGCGTGCGGTGTTCGCGATCGCGCCCGGCCGATTCTCGAGCCCGACGGTCAGGAACGGGATTTCCTTGTGCTTGAACCCGTCGGACTTCAGCGCGTTGCGCAGACTGCTTTCGTCATGCGACAGCAACGTGCACAGACCGTTGTTCTCGTAGCCGATGCAGAAGGCTTCGATGTTGACCCCCTGCTTCGCGATCGTCTCGGTCACCCGGGCAAGCTCACCCGGACGGTTGCGTGCTTCAACGATGAATGCCTGCATGGGAAAGGTCTCCTTCCACAGCCCATCCCGGTGGCGGGATCTCCTGCCTTGCCCCCAGATCAGGAGGAGCTGTTGCGGACGGATCTGCTCGAAAGTGGCTCGGAAACTTATCGTGGCGACCCATGTAGGTCGCGCCCGAGGCCCGTCCGATGCCCTTTCATGTTCCGCCCCTTGCCGGCGGTTGTCCAACGTGCCAATCGCACGAGCGTGGAATGGGCCATATTCCGCGGCCGGACATCGGGACGGTCGTGGCAAAGAGATGGTATTGTCTCTGCCATGAGGACTACCATCGATAAGGCAGGACGCTTGGTCATTCCTCGCCCGCTGCGCGACCGCATTGGTCTGGGTGCTGGCGGCGAGGTCGAGGTCCAGCTTGATGGGGCCGGGATCCGCGTGGAGCCGGTGTCCGGCACGGAGCTGCGAGAGGAAGGCGACCTCCTCCTCATTCCACCGACGGGCAGGCCCATCGACAGGTCTCTGGTGCGGGAGCTGACCGATGCCGACCGACACCGAGGCTA
>DASUFJ010000088.1:0-29282 GCA_036274575.1 Candidatus Limnocylindria bacterium | reverse complement strand
CCGAACGGCTGGCCACCGCCGGCGACCCGTTCGCCGGCGTGCTCGAGGATCGCCAGGTCCTCCCGCCTCTGGGATAGCGAAGGCGCCGCCACGCGGGACGGCGACCTCGCCCTGGCTTCCGCGAACGTCAGCCGTCGGTGGCCAGCGGGTCGCGGATCGCATCGGCGACCAGGACCCACTCACCGTCGAATCCGGAGAGCTGATCAGGCGTCACGTCGAGGCCGGCCTGCGACAGCTGGTCTGCGGTGAAGCCGACGAGGGTGCCATCGACCCAGACGACCGCTCCTTCGCGGAGGTCCTTGTCGACCGTCGCGTCGGGCTTGATGACGACCGCGAACTGGCCCTCCTCCGACGCCGAGGGCGATGTAAGGAACGCCGCGCCGTCCACCAGGAGCTGGTCGACGCGCGCGAGCACCGTCACGCGCTGGTTCGCGAAGCCCTCCGGGTCGGCCGCGAGGGCGCCGATGTCGACGCGCTGGACCCCGGTCGCGTCGCCGCTGGCGGCAGGCATGCTGGCCGTCGCGCCGCCGCTCGACGCCGGACTGGCGGAGGTTGACGTGTCGCCTCCACCCGTGCCGGTCGCCGCGCAGGCGGCGAGGAGGAATGCGCTCACTGTGAGGGTGGTGATGGCTCGAGCCGTCCGTTGCATCGTGGATCCACCTTTCGCTGGGACTGGATATCGCTGCGGTGGATCGCCGCACGGGATGTGCCGTCGCGCCATCCGAGCGCCGAACGCGAACGATTCTTCATCGGCCCTTCATCTCGCCGGCGCCGTCGGGACGGCTGGGCTACCATGGCGCCGATGATCGATCAGCTGATCCGGGTAACCCCCGAGGCCCGCGAGAAGATCGACGGCGTCCGGACCTTCAACGACTTCCCTGAGGCGGTGCTCCGCGTCCGTGTCCTCGCCAGGGAGGGGCCGCGCTTCCGCTACGAGATCGCCCTGGAGGACCCGCGCGAGCGGACGGACGACGACCTCGTCGTCGCGCTCGATGGCCTCGACGTGACGATCGATCCCGCCAGCGCCGTCGACCTCGCGGGCGCCACCATCGACCTCGATCCCGCGATCACCGGCGGCGGCCTGAGAGTCGACAATCCGAACGAGGGCTGGCAGGACCCGGTGGCTCGGGCCATCCAGGAGGTGCTCGACCGCCAGATCAACCCCGGCGTCGGGACGCACGGCGGCGTGGTGAGCCTTGTCGAGGTGAAGGACGGAACGGCCTACATGCGCTTCGGCGGTGGGTGCCAGGGCTGTGCCGCGGTCGACGTGACCCTCAAGCAGGGCGTCGAGCGCGCGGTGCTATCGGCCGTCCCGGCGGTCTCGGCGATCGAGGACGTCACGGATCACGAGGCAGGGGTCAACCCCTACTACCAGCACGGGCACTAGGGGCTGACGCTGCTCATGGGCCGGCCCCCTCGGCCCCGGACGCTCGGCTAGCGGCGGAGCGGGAAGTCGCCGCCGCCAGTCGCGGCCATCACGGTCGTGACGAGGCTGAGCGCGCTCAGCATCGCGGCCGTACCGGCGAGCACGAGCGTTCGGACGATTCGGCGGTTGCGCATCGGTCCTGGAGCTCCTTCACGGGTGCGGCCGATGGAATTTCGAGGTCGAATGGCCGCTGCCGTCACCCTCGGCCCAAAGGGACCACCGAGCAATGACCCATGAGTCCCGGGTGACTCGCCCGGGCCTGGTACTTCCGGCGGCACGCCGGTCAAGTGACGCTTGCCAACCGGTGTAGACTGCGGCCATGCCACGGACCAGAGCGGCTGCCCGTGCCTCGGAAAAGGACCGCGATCTCGCCCGCCGGATCGGCCAGCGCCTGCGCGAGGCGCGGCTGCGCGCGGGGCTGACGCAGCAGCAGCTCGCCGGTGAGCGCTACACCAAGGCCTACGTCAGCGCCCTGGAGACCGGCATCGCCCGACCCTCCATGGTCGCCCTGTCCTTCCTCTCCGAGCGCCTCGGCCTTCCCGCCAGCCACTTCATCGACGAGGCGCATCCGGCGTGGACGCGGCTCGAGGTCGACATGCGGCTCGCCGCGGGCGACTGGCAGGAGGCGGCCGACGGGTACCGCAGCCTGCTCGCCGATACCACCGATGACGCGATCCGCGCCGATCTGCTTCGCGGCCTCGCCGAGGCCTCCGCGCGGATGGACCTGGGCAAGGATGCGATCGCCGCGGCGTCGGAGGCCGTCCGGATCTACGCCGCCGCCGGGCGCGAGACCGATGCGGCGCTCGCGCGCTACTGGCTCGCGTACGGCCTGTACCAGTCGGACAACGAGCTCGATGCCCGCAGCGTGCTGACCGCGCTGCTGGAGCAGGTCCGCGCCGGGCTGCACGTCGAGCCCGATTTCGAGATGCGCCTGCTCACCTCGCTCGCGGCGGTCGAGTCGCGCGCCGGACAGGCGGCACGGGCGCTCAGCTATCTCGAGGAGGCGCGCGGTCTGTCAGCCGATCTGGACGATCGGCGCCGGGCGGCGTTCCTGTTCAACCTCGCCATCAACTACCGCGAGGTCGGCGACTTCGAGGCGGCGATTCGTGCCGGGACCCAGGGCATGGCGCTCTACCGCGCCGCCGGTGCGATCTTCGAGTCCGCCCGGATCGAGAACGACCTCGCCCTCGCATATCTCGCGGTCGGCCAGGTCGACCGGGCCCGCGAGCTCGCGAGCGACGCTCGTCGGCAGATCGAGGAGACCGGCGACGAGCGCTGGATGGCGGCCGTCATCGACACAGAGGCTCAGGTTGCGCTCGCCAGAGGCGACGTCGATGCGGCGCTCGAGCTCGCGGGCACCGCACGCATCTACGCAAGCCGCAGCGGGAACGAGTTCGGCGGCTTGATGGCGATGCTCACCGAGGCCCGCGCTCTCCGCCGCGCCGGGCGAGGGGAGGAGGCGGAAACGCGGTTCGCGGAGGCGGCCGCCGCGGCGCGCGCCAGCCGGATCAATGCGCGACTGCGGGAGGTGCTGCGCGAGTGGGCCGACCTTCGCGCCGAGGCCGGCGATCACAGGGGCGCCTACGAGCTCAGCAGCGAGGCGCTCGCGGTCAATTAAGTGTTGACAGGTGCGGTCATCGCACCGTAGGCTTCAGGCCGACGAGTCGGATGGGCACGCCGACTTGCCTGCAGGGATCGGAGATGGGGCACGTCTCCGATCCCTTTCTCGTGAGGCTCACGGACTGGGGCTGGCCGACGACGCCGCCTCGACGAGCTCGAATGCGCCCGACGCGATCGGTCGCCCCGCCGGATCGAGGTAGATCGTCATCACGTACCGTCCGGGGCCGAACACGTCGAGGAGGATGTTCGCCGGCACCGTGAAGCCGATGGGTCCGGGTCCGTTCGCGATCGCCTGGGCCTCGACCGGCTCCTGGACGGTCTCCTGCGGGCCGCCGCCGACGCGAACGACCTCGACGTAGACGGCGGAGGCGGGCGCCGCGTCGGGGACGGAGTAGGCGAACGTCTGGCCGCGCATGAACGTCGTCGTCTCGGACCCGGCTACGACGCCGCGCAGATCGTCGAGCGCGGTGCCGAAGGCGATTGGCGGGAGCGAGCCGGCGCTCGGGCTGGGGCTGGTGGCGACCACATCTCCGCCGTTGCCACCGAGCAGGCGGACCGCCGCCGCGATGCCGAGCACGAGAACGAGCGCCACGAGCCAACCCGCGAGGCGCAGGGAACGCGGCGAGAGGTTCAGCCGGAGAGGCTCACCCGGCCGGCGCGCCATCGGCCGGGGACGCGGCGGACGGAGGCGCCGACGCATCGGTTACGTCCCCTCGCTGACCGCGGTGCCCATCTGCACCATCCACTCTACCCGCGGGGGAGCGGGTACGATTGCTGCGATGGCACGGCGACTCTTCATCTTCGACGACCCCGAGCGCTTCCTGGCGGGAACGGTGGGCCAGCCCGGCGAGCGCGAGTTCTTCCTCCAGGCGCGGAAGGGCGGCGCGCTCGTCAGCGTCGGCCTCGAGAAGACCCAGGTCGCCGCCCTCGCGGAGCGGCTCGACGATCTCCTCGACGCGGTCGCGGCGCCGGATCGCCCATCGAGGGCCGATGATCGGGGCCTCGAGGAACCGGTCGTCGAGCTCTTCCGGGTCGGCGCCATGGCCCTCGCCTGGGACGCCGGGACGGAGGCCGTCGTCATCGAGGCGCAGACCCCGACCGACGACGGCGAGTACGCCGAGCTGCCCGACGACGCCGAGGAGGGTCCCGACCTGCTCCGGGTCCGGATCGACGCTGCCAGCGCCCGGGGCTTCGTCCGCCGTACCGAGGCGCTGCTGGGCGCCGGCCGGCCCGCCTGCCCGTACTGTGGACAGCCGCTCGACCCCCAGGGCCATTTCTGCCCGCGCGGGAACGGCCAGCTCAACTAGGTGGCCCTCGACCCGCCGCTGCGCGTCGACTGGCTCGAGGCCGAGGACCTCCACGACGATCGGCCCGGGCGGATGGGCCTCACGTCTCTCCCTGGCAAGCACGGCGCCTCGCTCCGCTATCCCGGCCTCGTCTACCGGCGCGAGCTCGAGCGCGACCTGGCTGACCTCGCCGCGCTCGGCGTGCGGCATCTCGTCCTCCTCGTGGAGGACGGCGAGCTGCGGCGCTGGGGCGATCCCGGCATTGTCGAGGCCGCGGCGGGCGCCGGCATCGCCGTCGACCGTCGCCCGATGCCCGACGGCTCACCGCCCGCGTCCGTCAGACACATGGACGCCATCCTCGACTCGATCAGGACCGCACGCGATGCGGGAAACGTCGCGGTGGCATGCATGGGCGGCATCGGCCGGACCGGCGTCGTCGCGGCCTGCGCTCTCGTGGCGGCGGGGTGGAGCGCGGGCGATGCGATCGCCCGCGTGCGAGCCGTACGCCACCCCGAGTCAGTCGAGACTCGGGCCCAGGAGGCATTCGTGGTGGCGTACGAATGTCACATGGCGACCGGGAGGGATTCCGGTACGGTGGCGCCGTGAACGAGCGATGGGTCTGCAAGCGCTGCTTCGCAGACAACGAGGAGTCGAGCGCCGCCTGCCAGCGCTGCGGCCTGACGCGCGGTGCGGAGGCGTCCCAATCGGACCAGGCCGGATGGGCGGCTCAGGGTGGGGGGCAGGCCGGTGCGCCCGTCGCGCAGCAGCAGGCCGGCGGGTGGACGCGCTGGATCCGCTTCTGGTGGATCCCCGCCGTCGTCATCGTGCTGGTGGTGGGATTCCTCACCCAGGCCCGTCGCAACGACGCCGGCGAGATCGACAGCGGCGGCACCGTCGATGTCACCGAGCTCCAGGTCGGCGACTGCTTCGACGCACCGGCCGACGAGGACCTCATCAGCGACGTGGCCGGCGTCCCGTGCGACGAGGCGCACGCGTACGAGGTCTACGTGGTGGCCGACCGTGAGGCAGCTTCGTACCCGAGCGACGACGAGTTCGAGGCCATCTTCGGAGAGCTGTGCGTGCCCGCGTTCGAGTCGTACGTCGGCGCCTCGTACGACTCGTCCGAGATATGGGCCAGCTTCATCACGCCGTCTGAGGACTCGTGGTCCGATGGCGACCGGGAGTACGTCTGCTACCTGTACGAGCCGGTCGACCCCGACGAACCGCTGGGGGAGACGGTCGAGCTGACCGCGTCGCTGGAGGGCGCCGGGCGCTGACCGGCGCCGCTCGCCAGCTCCACGAACTGGCACAGCGCGTTCGCCAGCCGCATCTGCTCCGGCGTTCGCGCCCGGACCCTGAACAGCGCCGGCTCGGCCACGACGACGGCGACGCATCGCGCGCGCGAGGTCGCGACGTTGAGCCGGTGCCGTGAGTAGAGGAAGCTCATCCCGCGCGGCGCGTCCTCGGCCGAGCTGCTCGTCATCGAGTAGATGCTGATCGGCGCCTCCTGCCCCTGGAACTTGTCAACCGTCCCGACGCGCGCCTCGGGCAGCTCGCGCGCGATGGCGCCCACCTGCGCGTTGAAGGGCGCGACGATCAGCACGTCCTCATAGCGCAGCGCGCACTCCTTCCCGTCGCGATCGATCCAGGTCGACCCGCTCTCGACGAGGGTTCGCACCATGGCCGCGACCACGCGCGCCTCCTCCGGCGATTCGGACTCGTTGCCCACGTGGTCGACGGGCATCAGGCGAACGCCGGCGCCGTGCAGCGGGTCCGGGCCGATGAGCTGCTGCCGCTCGAGACCGTCGCGCGACGCGAGCCTGTCCTCGTAGAAGGCCGGCGAGGTAAAGGCGGTGATCGCCGGATGCAGGCGCCAGGTATGCGCCAGGAAGAGGCCGAGGTCGTCGGGCATGGCGTCGTGCGGGCCGAGCAGGTGGGCGAGCGCCGACTTATCGGCTCCGGGCGGGTGAGTGCCCTGGAGCGGCTGATCGAGCTGCTGTGGGTCGCCGAGGAGGACGATCGAGCTGGTGGCGCCGGACATGGCGAGCACGTTGGCCAGGGCGACCTGGCCCGCCTCGTCGACGAACAGCACGTCGACGGCACCCTGGCTGGCCTCCGGCGACCACAGCCAGGCGGTACCGGCGGCGAGATTGAACGTGCCGTCGGCCAGTCCTGACTGGACCTGGGCGTTGGTCCTCGCCACGGTGACGCGGGGATCGTCGACGGCGGACCCTCCATCGTTCGCGCGCTGGACCGCGCGGACATCGGTGTCGCCGGCATACCTGAGCACCGTGGCGAGCAGGTTCGAGATGACCTTGTGGCTGTTGGCCGCAATGCCGACCCGCTTCCCGGAGGCCAGGAGCCTGGCGATCATGTGCGCGCCGGCATACGTCTTCCCCGAGCCGGGCGGTCCCTGGATGGCAAGCGCATCCTCGTCGAGCAGCTCGACCAGGCGGCAGGCGGCGTCGAGCTCCGTCTCGCCCGATCGGCGCAGCGCATCGTTCGGCGACTGACCGATGGATGGTGGCCGCCGCAGGAGCAGGTCGCGCGCCGCCCGCCACGGCCCGGGCGCGTCGATCCCATGCTCGGCGACCCATTCGCCCAGGCGCAGCAGGGCGGCGCGCTGGTCCGAGTCGCGAATCATGTTGAGCGGGATGAGGGCCTCCGGGTGCGGGGGATCGCGTTCAGCCGGCCAGGCGATGTCAAGCGTGGCCGCCGCGTCGTCGATGCCGATGAGCTCGCCGCGAACCCTCCACTCCCCCCACTGTGCCGCCGGCTGCGCGCGATACAGGGCCGGGTCATACAGGTCGGAGAGGGGACCGATGTCGTAGTCCTGCGGCGCGAAGCGGTAGCGCCAGCGCTGCCTGGCGTAGCGCGCCCTCGGCGTGGGCATATACGGCTCGCCCACCGGGCCCACGACCTCGAGCGGGCCGATGGCTGCCTTGTCGGTCATCAGCTCCGGCAGGTCCATGCCCATCCGGTTGAAGAACTCCCAGAAGGCGACCTTCGCCTCGCGGCGATGCCACGACAGCAGCTGGGCCAGCAGCCAGGCCGCGTGCTGGTCCGGCTGGCGCTCGGCCGCCTCGTCCGGCACCCCGGCGGTCAGGCGCGCGGCCACGTCCTGGACATGCTCATCCGCCTCACGCAGCTGCTCCGGCGCATCGCCGGAGCGTGACGCCGGACGCGGGACCGGCAGTCCGGCCGCCGCCGCCAGCCGCCCACGCTCGACCTCCAGCCAATCGCGCAGGCGGAGCGTGCTGAGGACGTCGTCTCGGTTGTAGGTCTCGATCGAGGCGAGGATCCCGGATGCCGGGCGATCCCCCTCGCCGAGCTGGAGCCAGGCCTCGAACTCGACGATGCTCGAGCCAGCGTCGCGCAACCCTTCGGCGCGGTTGAAGTCATAGAGCGCCTCGATCTTCTTGATCGAGTAGCTCTCGACCGAGGCTCGCAGGCCCTGCCGAACTGCCCGATAGAGGTCGATCAGCACGCCTCCGCGCAGCAGGCGGTCGACGGCGTCCTCGCGCGTCGCGTGGCGTCCCATCAGCCGCTTCAATGCGGTCGGCTCGTAGGCCGCGTAGTGGTACACGTGCATGTCGGGATACGCCTGGAGCCGCGCGGAGATCAGGTCGATGAGCTCCTCGAAGGCGCGCTTCTCCCCGGCTAGTGTCACCTCCTGCGGCCGTTGGGGGTCGAAGGACCAGATGGCCGTGAACTCTCCGCTGGTGTCCATCACGCCGAACAGGTAGTCGACCCCATCCTCGAGCGCGTACGGGTCACCCTCGAGGTCAAGGAACAGGTCTCCGGGATCCGGCTCGGGCAGGATGGCCAGCCCGCGCTCAGCGTCGATGGGTGAGCCCGGTGCGGGGAGCAGGAGCTCGTGGATCGGCTTGGCCAGGCCGCGACCGGCGACCTGGAGGCGGGCCTGCTCCCGCACGCGTTCGACGCTCGCCGCGCTCGAGCCGTCGAGCGGGGGATCGAACGGAATCGGCGCCGAGGCCAGGCGGGTCACGGTGTCGAGCTCGCGCGCGACCAGGGCCTTCCGTTGACGAGAGGTGATGCCGGCGACCAGGGAGAGGTGGTCGTCCTGCCGGCGCCGAACCGCACACAGCTCCGCCCAGCGGCAGACGTCGCAGTGCTCGACCGGTTCGGGATACGTGGCCGCGGGCGGATACTCGGGGGGAACGTCCGCGAGCATCGTCGCCTCGAAGCGATCCTTGGCGGCGCGGTAGTAGGACATGTAGTCGTCCACGCGCAGGACGGCGGTCTCATGCGCGCTGCCGCCGAGCACGACTTTCATGAGCTCCGGACGGACGCCCTGGAGCCGTTCGAGCTGCTCGACATAGGAGCAGATCTGGAGGACGGCGCCGGCCTTGACGTGCCGGGCAAGCTTCGTGTCGGCGACCTCGTAGTGGTACGGCCCCCAGACGGATGGGCGGTCGGGCGACTCGACGCGCAGCAGGAAGTCGGCGTAGCCGAGCCAGCGACCGTCGAAGAAGGTGGCCTGGTAGACGACATCGGCGCCGGAGGCCATCGCCGCGATCGTCTGCGTGGCCTGCCGCCGAATCTGGTCGCCTCGATCGGCCTCGTCGTCGCGCTCGACTTCCACGACGGAACGGTGCGCGCCGCGCAGATCGTCCAGGTAGCGCGCCTCGTGCTGGAAGCCGCGCTCGCGAATGACGTCGAGCTCAGGGTCGTTGCGGACCGGGCGCTGCACGAGACCGGCGAGGGCAGCGCGCTCGAGCGCGGTGAGGTGCTCGCAGGCGAGATAGCCCACGAGATCCGTGGCGGAGAAGACGGGCGTGCCGTCCACGAGCTGCATCGGTCAGGCCATCATGAACGTCGCTCGTGACAGCTCGACGGTCGAAACGGTCACGCCGAGGGCGGCGGGGTCGCCTCAGGCACGCGCTCGATGACGAGGGCCCAGGCGCAGTCGGAGGTGACCGTCACGAAGACCTCGCCGCGCACGCCGAGGGCGTCGAAGCTGGTCGGCTGGAGCGTTCCCGGCACGACGTCATTGCCGATCGTGGCGCGGATCGCGGGCACCGGCGCCGCATCCCCCCTGGCGATCAGCACGCCGAAGTCGCAGCGCAGCGACTCGGGATCGGTGGCAATCCAGCGGATCGCGTACTCGCCGTCATCCGCGATGGAGACCGGACCGTAGTCCGCGTTCCCGGTCTGGGCGAACGAGGCGACGAACCTCGACGACGGATTCGCCTCGCCGGTGGCGACGAGGAATGGCTCCGGCTCGAAGCCGGCGGCGACCCAGCCCTCGTCGAACTGGGGATCGCGCTCATCGGCGTCGGCGACCAGGTACCAGGCCGTGCCGCCGACGGTGATGGGTCCCATGATCGCCTCCGTCACCGCACCGAGCGGCAGGAGCCCGGTGAGGACGATGCTGCTGAGGCTGGGGCGCTGCCGCACGCGCAGCCCGTCGATTGCCGTCGCCACGAGGTCGCCGGACGTGAACGTGGGGACGGCGGCGATCGTCGGGGCCGGCGTCGTCGTGTGGGTTGCCGACGGGGTGGCCGTGAGCGTGGGGGAGGGAGTCGGCGACGGTCGGAGCGTGAGCCCGGGGGTGCGCAATGGCGGGAGCACGCACCCCGCCAGGACGAGGGTGGCGCCGATGATCGGCAGCGCTCGGCGATGGCTCCTCCCCACCCGTAGAAGGGTAGCGAGTCAGCGGTCGAGGCGCGGGACCTGGGACGCCAGCAGCTCCGCGATCTCGCGGGCGTTCGTCGTCCCGTAGTTCGCGTAGCAGTTGTTCATGAGGACGTGGATCTCCGGCACCTGGTCCGCGGCCTCACGGATCCTCGGCACCCATTCGCCGAGCTCCCCCTCGTCGTACAGGTAGCGGAAGCGCTCGACGACGGGGATGCCCGACTTCTCCCACGTCTCGGTCCGGCGCCCGTGGAATCGGACGACCGCCAGGCGCGGCGAGCTCACGACCGTCACCGGCGGGACCGATGACTTCGTGCCGGGTGGCGCGTCGACCATGACGAACGGGATCTGGTACTTGTCGAGGAAGCCGATCGTCCGTTCCCGGTTCTTCTCGTTGAACCACGACGCGTGCCGCAGCTCGACCGCGAAGGGCGTGTCGCCCAGCCGATCTCGCGCCCTCACGATCTCGTCGCGCGACTCGCTGGTCGGGAAGAACCAGCGCGGATACTGGAGGAAGACCGCGCCGAGCTTTCCGGAGCTGCGCAGTGGCTCGATGCCGTCGAGGAAGCGCGCCCAGATCTCGTCCTCGATCTCGTCCGGGAGGTCGCGGGCGTAGACGCGCTTCTGGTCGAGGATCTCTGCCGGCAGCGACTCGCGGATGTCCTTGGGAAGCCGCTTCACCTCCGACGGCTGGCCGGTCATGAGCGCGTGCGCCTTGATGTCGAACGTGAATCCAGGCGGCGTTCGCTCGAGCCACAGCTCGCCCTGTCGCCGCGAGGGCAGCGCGTAGTACGTCGCATCGACCTCGACGATGGGGAACTGGTCCGCGTAGTACACGAGCCGGTCCTCCGCGGTCGTCGCGTCCGGCGGATAGAAGACGCCGGGCGCGGTCATCGTCGGGTCGGTCCATGAGGCGGTCCCGATCCTGATCGTCGCGCCGCCGAGCGTGATGGGCTCGCGGGCCGCCTCAGCGTGCGCCTCGCCGCGCGTGCCGGCTGCCTCGGGTCCGGGGTCGTGAGCACTCGTGACGCTCATCGGCTCATGCTATGCCGGAATCCTGCCAATGACCGTCAGGAACGCGGCCGCCCACGACCGACGAATACATCGGCGTCGATCTCGCCGCTTCGGCAGCCCGCCGCCATCGGCACCGATCGTGCGTGGCCGCGGGTATGACCCGCGTGACGCGACTTCCCGGTCGTAGCCGGGAGCGGTCGAGCTCGATGTCCGAGATCGAGATGCTCGCCTGGCTCCTCGACAACAGCATCCCGGTGCCGTTCTTCGGAGGCCGACGCCTGGGTGCGGACGCGATCATCGGCCTCATCCCGGGATTCGGCGATCTCGCCAGTGCCGGCGTGGGACTCTTCGTCGTGTGGCGAGCGTCACGCATGGGGTTCCCGAAGATCGTCGTGGCGCGCATGCTCATGAACACCACGATCGATCTTGTCGTCGGCGCGATCCCGTTCCTGGGGGATGCATTCGACCTCTGGTTCAAGTCGAACTCGCGCAATATCGGCCTGGCGCGGCAATGGCTCGAGCGGCCCGACCGCTCGACACGCGGCGAGTGGCTGGCGATCCTGCTGATCGTCGCGATGCTGGTGGGGATGGTCGCCTTCGTGCTGTGGGCGATCGGCGCGCTGATCTCGGGGGTGATGGGTCTGTTCTGATCACTCCCGCGCCCGTTGGCCCACGGGCATCCCACGCGCGGGCCCGATAGCTCAGTGCTGCCCGAGCGCGCGACGCACCGATGCGCTGGAGAGGACGAGCATGACGGCCACGGCCGCCCCGAAACCGCCCAGGAAGTACGGCTGCCACTCCGTCGCCACGATCGCGATGCCGACGCCGACGGCCAGGATGACCTGGAGGATGGCGGCCATGGTCCACGCCCAGCCGCGGTGGCGGCGGGCGCCGCGGGAGGCGATGGCGGCGAAGATGGCGAACACGAACGCGGCGGCCGCGGCGAAGCGGATCGAGATCGCGCGATCGAGATCGGCGTCGGCGCCGCCGGCCTCGAGGTCGGCCGCGACCATGCTCAGCAGGATCGTCACGGCCAGGCCGGCCGCGGCCTCGAGCAGGAGGAGGAGGCGAAGGAGGCCGATCATCGGGGTTCGGGCGGTGGTGCCGGAGGCCGGCGCGGTGGGAATGGCACTCATCGCCGCGGAGCCTATCGCATCGGAGCGCTGGCGAGGGCGGCCTCCGTGTCGGCGTGGCGGGCGAGCATCGCCCGGGCCAGGGCCATCGCCTCGTCTCGGATCTCGACGGGATCGAGGATCTCGACCGATCCACCCAGGCCGATGAGGCGGCCGGCAACCTCCTCCGGCCAATCGGCAGTGATGCGGAGCGTCGCCCAGCCCGCCGGCGTCTCGGGATCGTCGAGGCGCTCCGCCTCGCGGACGACCCGCTCCCCGACGACGTCCATGAGCCGTCCGAGCGCCCCACTCTCGAGCCGCAGCGTCACCGCCACGCGCGGCATCGTCCGCTCATAGGCCGCCGTCGAGTCGGTCCAATGGCGCGCGAGCTCGAAGTCGCCGGGTCGCTCAAACGTGTCCCCGGTGGCCTGCACCGCTCGGATGCGGCGAGCCCGATAGGTGCGGATCTCGTCGTCGGCGACCGCGACGACGTACCAGACGCCGGCCTTGAGGACGAGCCCGAGCGGGTCGATGATGCGGTCGACGGCCGATTCGCCGCGGCGGTAGGTGATCCGAAGGCGCCGGGCCTCCCACACCGCGTCCGCGAGGACCGCGAGGTGGGGGACCGATTCGCTGGCCTGGAACCAGCCCGCGGCGTCGAGGTGGAAACGCTCGACGAGGCGCGAGGCTCGGGCTCGGAGCTCGGCCGGCAGCGACGCGAGGACCTTGAGGCGCGCGGCGGCGACGACCGTCCCGAGCCCCAGCTCGGCGGCCGGGCCGGGCAGCCCGGAGAGGAAGAGCGCCTCGGCCTCGTCGCCGGTCAGCCCGGTGAGGCGAGTGCGGTAGCCGTCGACCAGCTGGATGCCGCCGTGCGGGCCACGTTCGGCATAGATCGGGACGCCGGCGGCGCTCAGCGCGTCGACATCGCGATGGATGGTGCGCTCGCTGACCTCGAGCTCCTCGGCGAGGACGCGGGCAGTGACCCGGCCCCGCGACTGCAGGAGCAGGAGGAGCTGAACCAGGCGTGAGGCGCGCACGTTCCCGAGGATAGACCGATATTCAAGACGCCGAGTGTCAGGTTTCTGCGGCGAGGAACGCGGCGACTTCGTCGAGCGCCCGGTCGAGGACGCGCAGCAGCGAGTGCCCGAGACCGGGGTAGGTCACGAGCCGGCCGTGGCGCAGCCGCGGGGCGGCGCGGCGCAGGAGGCCGAGCCGCGCGAACGGATCCGACTCGCCGGAGAGGAGGAGGACCGGACAGTCGATCGCCGCCCAGTGCTCCGTTCGCTCGTCCCAGGCGTCCTGACGGCCCGGCGCGTGGAGTGGATAGGAGAGGCACACGACGGCCGCGGGCTTCACCTCGGGCGCGACGAGCGTCGCCACGCGGCCGCCGAACGACTGGCCGCCGATGGCCGTTGCCGCCGGGTCGTCGACGGCCGCCCGATAGATCGGCATCGCCCGCTCGGCGTTGCCGCGGGGAAGCTCGATGAGGCTCACGTCGTAGCCGCGCTGGCGGAGGCCGGCCTCGTGGCGGCGCAGGCCGTCGAGGGAGCCGGAGGCGCCGGGCGCGAGGATGATGCGCGTCGCACTCATCGGCGCAGGATAGGCGTACGCTGTGCGCATGACGACCGAGAAGATCGCGAAGTCCGACGCCGAATGGCGCGCCGAGCTGACGCCCGAGCAGTACCACATCCTCCGCGAGAAGGGCACCGAGCGCGCGTTCTCCGGCGCCTACTGGGACGAGCATCGCCCGGGCATCTACCGATGTGCCGCCTGCGGCAACGAGCTGTTCGACGCCGGCACGAAGTTCGAGTCGGGGAGCGGCTGGCCATCGTTCTACCAGCCCATCGAATCGGCGGCCGTCGATACGGAGAGCGATCGGTCCTTCTTCATGACCCGCACCGAGGTCCACTGCGCGCGGTGCGGCAGCCACCTCGGCCACATCTTCGACGACGCGCGCGACCAGCCGACCGGCCTGCGCTACTGCATCAACTCCGCGTCACTCAAGCTCGACCCATCCGAGATCGAGTCGATGGAGCAGGTCTAGCTTCCGTCGGCCACGGCACGCATCACCCTGGCGGCGTCGCGGCATTCTTCAGTGGTCACGCCCAGATGGGTCACCGCGCGGACGACTCGCGGCCCGAACGCGTTGAGCAGGACGCCACGCTCGCGACAGGTCGCCACGAACGCGGCGGCATCCGGCACCCCGCGCCGCTCGACGAGGGAGAACACGACGATGTTCGTCTGGACCGTGGCCAGGTCGACCTCGATGTCGTCGCCGCGGATGAGCTGCTCGGCCAGGAGGCGGGCGTTGGCATGGTCGTCGGCCAGGCGCTCGACGTGGTGAGCGAGCGCGTACGATCCGGCCGCGGCCAGGACGCCGGCCTGGCGCATCGCGCCGCCCGCCATGCGCCGGTAGCGATGCGCCCGCTCGATGAGCACGCGGGGGCCGGCGAGCATCGAACCCGCGGGCGCGCCGAGGCCCTTGCTGAGCGACAGGCCGACGAGGTCGAAGCCGGCCGCCAGGGTCGCGGGCGGGACGCCGCCGGCGACCGCGGCGTTGAGGATGCGGGCGCCGTCGAGGTACGTGCCGAGGCCGAGGTCGCGGGCAGCGGCGAGCGCCGGTCGCAGGCGATCCTCCGGGAAGACGATTCCGCCGGCGCGGTTGTGCGTGTTCTCCGCGACGAGGAGCGTCGAGGGCGGGTAGACGATGTGGCCGGCCGGCTTGAACGCGGCCCGCACGTCGTCGGCGCCATAGGTGCCCGCCGCGCCGATGGTCGTGAACTGCACGCCCGAGTTGGCGGCGCCGGCGCCGGTCTCGTGGAGCACGATATGCGCTTCGGTCGGCACGAGGACGTCGTCGCCGGGCCGGGTCAGCGTGCGGAGGGCAACCTGGTTCGCCATCGTTCCGGTTGGCAGGAACAGGGACGCCTCGGTGCCCAGGAGGCCGGCAACCTCCTCCTGCAGGCGGTTGACCGATGGGTCCTCTCCGTACTGGTCATCGCCGACCTCGGCCTCGGCGATCGCGCGCCGCATCTCCGCCGTCGGGAGCGTCACGGTGTCAGAGCGCAGGTCGATGGGTGCAGTCGCCACGTCCCGATGATACGTACGATCAGGGTCACGCAACCGTTCACGTATCGGAAGTCATGAGCGCGCAGCCACCGGCCGTGGGCCGGGCCAGTCTCGGAGCGGCAGCGCTGGCCGGCATCGCGGCCGGCGCGGCGGCCCTTGGCGTGGCCGAGCTGCTGGCCGGCATCCTTCCCGGCGCCGCCAGCCCCATCATCGCCATCGGCGACCTCGTCATCTCGCTTCAGCCGCCGGGCGCGAAGCAGTTCGTCGTCGACCTGTTCGGGACGGCCGACAAGCTCGTCCTCAACCTCCTCATCGCCGCCGTGGCCATCGCCGGCGCGGCGGGGATCGGCGTCCTGGAGCGCAGCCGCCCGGGCTGGGCCACCTACGCCTTCGGCGCCGCCGGCCTCCTGGCCCTCGGTGCCGGCCTGCGCGATCCGCTGAGCGAGCCGATCACCACGTTCCTCGTCGCCGTCGCCGCGGTCGTGACTGCCGTCGTCGTCCTCCGCTGGCTCCTGCGGCTGGCGACCCCACCGCCGGCGGAGGCGGAGATGCCCGATTGGAGCCGCCGCCGCTTCCTCGGCGGCTCCATCGCCGTCATCGGCGTCGCCGCGGCCAGCGGCCTCGTCGGACGCGTCCTCCTCGATCGCGGCCGCCTGACGGCGTCAACCGTGGGCGCGGAGATCCCGGCCGCCGGCGCGACCGCCGCGCCGCTCCCGAGCGGCTCCTCGCTCGACGTTGAGGGAATCACCCCGCTGGTCGTCCCGAACACCGACTTCTACCGGATCGACACCGCGCTCCTGGTCCCGAGGCCCGATGTCGAGAGCTGGCGGCTGCGCCTCACCGGTCTCGCCGACGCGCCGTTCGAGCTCACGTACGACGAGCTCCTGGCGACGCCGCTCATCGAGCAGTACGTGACCATCGCCTGCGTCAGCAACGAGGTTGGCGGCGACCTCGTCGGCAACGCGCTGTGGCGCGGAGTCCGCCTCAAGGAGCTCCTGGACCGGGCTCAGATTCGTCCCGAGGCGACCCAGATCGTCGGCCGCTCAGTCGACGGCTTCACCGTCGGCTTCCCAACGGCCCACGCCATCGCCGAGGACCGCGAGCCGATGGTGGCGGTGGCGATGAACGGCGAGCCACTGCCCGCCAACCATGGCTTTCCGGCGCGCCTGATCGTGCCCGGCCTCTACGGCTATGTGAGCGCCACGAAGTGGCTGACCGAGATCGAGCTCACGACCTGGGAGGCCTTCGACGCCTACTGGGTCCCGCTCGGCTGGTCGAAGACTGGACCGATCCTGACGCAGTCACGGATCGACACGCCGCGCAACGGCTCGAGCCTCGGTGCCGGAACGGTGCCGGTCGCGGGCGTCGCCTGGGCGCCCGACCGGGGGATCGAAGCGGTCGAGATCCGTGTAGATGGCGGCTCCTGGCAGCCGGCTGAGACGAGCTCGCCGATCTCGGACGCGACCTGGGTCCAGTTCGTCTATCCGTGGGAGGCACGACCCGGCGACCACACGATCGAGGTCCGCGCCACCGACGGCACCGGCGAGGTCCAGACCACGGAGCGGACGCGCCCGGCGCCCGACGGGGCGCGGGGCCACCACACGATCCAGGTGAGCGTCGGCTAGGCGGAGGGTCTGTCCGCGGGCGGCCCCTGGACAGGCTCGAGGTAGACCTGGACCTGCACCAGGCCCTCTTCCAGCGGCAGGTTGGTGACCTGGCTCCACGCCTCGTGCGACAGGTTCGCGACACGCTGGTCCGGCGTCCCGACGTAGCACGGGCAGGAATCGACGACGGGAAGCGTGACGCATCGGTCGGCACAGACCAGGACGTACGCCGGCTGGTCGTCGGGGATGCCGCCGCCGATCTCGACCGGGAGCGCGACCGTCGCCTCGCCTTCCCAGTCGCCGGTCGCCGCGTAGCTCGACGCCTTGCCCGTGACGAGCCCGTTGACCGCCGCCAGCGGCGGCATCGCGACCGCCGCTGCGATCTCCACCTGATCGACGGCTGCGCCGGAGAGGCTGGCCGACGGATTCCCGGCGAAGGCGTACCAGTAGTCGGACTTGCCCTCGAAGTAGGTGCTCTTCTGGAGCCAGGTCTCTGTGCCGTCGACCAGCGGGTTGGGAAGGGTCACCACGCCGGCCGCGTCGTAGCGCGACTCGGCGGCGAAGACGTCGCCGTACGGCAGGTCGGGCTGGTCGAGCAGGATGCCGACGAGATCGGCGGCGCCCTCGAAGAAGTCGGTGGCGAAGTAGGCCGATGCCCCGAGGTCCGCCAGCGGAGCGCGCGAGTAGGCGGCCACGCGCGCCGCGGCGACCTCCTCGGTGGCCGGGTCGTCGAAGCCCTCGCCGGCGCCGGGGGCGTAGCACGCGTTGGAGTAGATCATCACCCAGCCCGGCGCCGGCCTGGCGTGCTGTGCGATCCAGGCCTCGCCGTAGTACGTCAGCGCGCCGTCGGTGGCTGAGTCGGAGTGGCCGTTGGCCCTCGGCCCGTTGAGGCCCCAGCCGTTGATGACCGCCGGGTTGGGGGTCGCGCTGTAGGGGTTGGGCGAGCCGATGCCGTGGCCGAAGTAGATCACCACGTTGGCACCCTCGACCGCCTTGAGCACGTTCTCGGCGGTGGCATCCGGGCTGAACGCGGTGGCCACCGTCGCGCCGCGGGTCTGGGCCGCGGTGGCTGCCGCCTCGGCCAGCGAGATGTAGACAGGCGTCAGCTCGTCACCGACCGGGCCGACGATGATCGCGACCTTGACGGGCGTGGCCGCCCGCGCCGCGGGGGCGTGTCCGAGGCTGCCGATGAGCATCGCCACGATGGCGACCAGAACGAGAAGCGGGCGCACGCGTCTCCGTCGGGCACTTGGGTCGGAACTGGACTGGACCGACAGGATGGCACCACGAACCGTCCGCTGACAAGCGGGCGGTGCGGGGACGCACCGTCTCAGGCCCCGGCGATCTCCAGCTCGCCGCCGCCCGCGTCCGTGGTGGGACCGGCCAGGAGGGCAGCGGCGATGACATCGGCCCAGGCGGCATACCCGGCCGCCGACGGATGGAACTGGTCCTTGGACAGTACGTCCGAGCGCCCGCGGATCCGGTCCGGCACCTCGGCCGCGAGGTCCGCGTACGCCGCGCCTGCCCGTCGAGCCTCGTCGCGACTGATCGGCCGCAGGAGCCGCGCGTACTGGTCGGCCAGGAAGATGAGCGGCTCGATGCCGCGCAGTGCGCCGCGGAAGCCGGGGATGCCCGCCAGGACGACGCGAGCCCGCGGCGCGGCTCCCCGGACGGTCTCGAGCGTGGTCCGCAGGTCGGCGCGGAAGCGACCCGGCGGCGTCTTGTGGGTCGCGTCGTTCGCGCCGATGACGATGGCGATGGCGTCGGCGCCAGGAAGGAAGGGCTCGACATCGCGGCTTCGCAGCGGTTCGAGGGCACGAGGCAGCTGCGAGCGGGGCAGGTCGACGATGCGCGCGCCGGCCCAGCCGTAGCTGACGACGTGGACCCGCCGGGCCTCCGCATCGGCGAGATGGCGTGCCAGCAGATAGGGGAGCGACTCCTCCGGGCGTTCGACGCCGACGCCCGCCGTCGTCGAGTCGCCCAGGACGACGAGACGGAGGCGCCGGCCATCGTCCGCGGGTCGTGACGGGGCGACGATGTGGTTGATGTAGAACCCGGGGTGCCCCGGCAGGAACTCCATCCGCCGCAACCGGAGCAGCTGCACGGCCACGATCCCGGCGAACGCGCCGAGGGCCGTGCCGATGATCGTCGCAACGCGCGCCATCCATCTCCCCATGGGCTCACCCTAGCCGCTGGTCGGGCTTGACGCCAACCGCACAATCGCCGCGTGGCGCGCGCCCCGCTGGTCATCGTGAACCCCGTCGCGGGTGGGGGTCGGGCCGCGCGCGCCATCGAGTCGCTGGCCCCGCCGGAAGCGGTCGTGCGGATCACCACCCGCCCTGGCGAGGCGGAGGAGCTTGCGGCGGCGGCGCACGGCCACGACCGGGTGATTGCGGTGGGCGGCGACGGCACGGTCCAGGAGGTCGTCAACGGCCTCCTCGCGCAGCCGTCGCCGCCGGCGCTCGGGCTGGTCCCACTCGGCACGGGAAACGATCTCGCCCGCAGCCTGGGACTTCCCCGCGAGCCGAGGGCGGCATGGGACGTCGCCGCCGACGGCGATCTGCGAGCCATCGACGTCGGCCGAGCCGTCAACGGCGACGGCGTGGGACGCTGGTTCGCGTCGGCGGGCGGCATCGGCTTCGACGCGCAGGTGGCGGCGGCGATGGCGCAGCGGCGCGGATGGCAGGCGAGCCGGGCCGGGTATCTGATGACCACCCTGTTGGAGCTGAGGCGCTTCGCGAACTGCCAGCTGCGGGTCACGGTCGACGACGAGACCTTCGAATGCGCCGCCCTCTTCGTCGCGGCGGCGAACGGCGCCTACTACGGTGGCGGGATGTGCATCGCGCCCGGGGCCAAGGTCGACGACGGCCGCCTCGACATCTGCGTCGTCGGCGACATCTCGCGCCGTACGGCACTGCGACAGCTGCCGAACCTCTATCGCGGAACGCACGTAGGCCATCCGGCGGTCTCGATGCACGCCGCGGCTCGCCTCCGGATCGACGGGGCGCCCGAGACGCGGATCCACCTCGACGGTGAGCCGTTCGGAGGGCTTCCGCTGACCGTGGAGGTTCATCCGGGGGCCCTTCGGGTCGCCTCGCTGCCGGCCGAGCCGGCCAGGCGCTAGGCTGCGGTGGTGAGCGACGAGGTGCGAGTGGGAGCCCAGCTGCGCAGTGCATCCGGCCGGCGCATCGGCCGCGTCGACGCGGTGTTCGCCGACTACCTTCTCGTCCGGACGGCCGGTCTCCTGCCCGTCGACCTTTACGTGCCGCGGGACGCGGTTGCCGCGGCGGACGGCCGGCTTGGCGTGAGCGTGAGCCGTGAGGAGGCGTACGCGCGCTGGCATCGGCCGCTCAAGAAGGCGCCGCACGCGGACTGACTCCGGGTATATACGTATATACCGGCCGGAGGCACGGCCGATGCGGTACCCTTCCCGGCCATGGACGCCGACACGATCCAGCCCCTGAATGGCCGCCCGCCGTACGCGGAGGGCGACTCGGAGGCCTTCTTCGCGCACGTCGGTTCGGGCGGAAAGGTCGAGGCCGACGACTGGATGCCCGATGAATACCGCGCCGCGGTCCTGAAGTTCGTCGAGATGCACGCGAACTCCGAGCTCATGGGGGTCCTCCCAGAGCGCGACTGGATCATGCGCGCCCCGACCCTGCGCCGGAAGCTCGCCCTCACCAGCAAGATCCAGGACGAGGTCGGTCACGCTCAGCTCCTCTACCGCGTGGCCGAGGACCTCGGCAAGCCACGAAGCGCCATGCTCCAGGACCTCCTCGACGGAAAGACGAAGTTTCACAACGTCTTCCACTACCCGACGCGCTCGTGGGCCGATGTCGGGATCATCGCCTGGCTCGTGGACGCCGCCGCGATCGTCAGCCAGCAGGCGCTGCGCGACTCCTCGTACGCGCCGTACGCCCGCACGATGCGGAAGATCTGCTGGGAGGAATCGGTGCACATCATGCACGGCCGAGACGTGGTGCTGACCCTCATGAACGGCACCGGTGCCCAGCGCGCCATGGTGCAGGAGGCGCTGGACCGATGGTGGGGCCCGCTCATGCAGATGCACGGCCCCCCGACCGACCCGGCCAAGGACAAGGACCTCCACTGGCGCATCAAGGCCAAGAACAACGAGCAGCTGCGCCAGGAGTTCCTCTCGATCTACGTGCCGCGCATCCGGGAGCTCGGCCTCCGCATTCCGGATCCGGGACTCCGCCACGACGGGGCGACGGGACGCTGGGTGTACAGCGAGCCTGACTGGGCGGAGCTGAAGTCCGTCGTCACCGGGCACGGGCCGGCGTCCGAGGCGCGCCTGGGGTTCCGCCGCGAGAGCTACGTCGCGACCCAGTGGGTGCGTGACGCGCTGCTCGGTGCAGCCACGGCGGCCGCCTGAGCCTGCCGAAAAGCGTCGAACCGCTGCAATTCATGCCAGGTGACCGTTGGGCGCCGAGATGGGCCATCCAAGGGCTGCAATTCAAGCCCAGCGTGAATCCAGCACGTGCAGGAGCCACACGCACGGCATAACGCACACTTGGCGCGAATTCGGACGGTTCGCACACGGCGGCCTGCGCGCCCAGCCTTCGCCTGCGCGTGCCATGCAGCCGCGCGGTACGCTTGCTGTGAATGACTGATGGACAGGGCGGCCACGAGCGCGTCTGGGAGGTCTTCCGCCAGGAGGACGAGGGCGATCCCATGGTTCACGCCGGCAACGTCAACGCGGCCGATGAGGAGCTCGCCGTGCACTACGCGCGCGAGTTCTACGGCCGGCGCGGCGAGAGCCACCGCCTCTGGATCGTTGCGCGCGAGGCGATCACCGAGCTGGACGACCCGGATCTGCTGAAGCCGCCCTTCGACCGCAGCCACAAGAAGCCCGGCGGCTACATCATCAAGCACAAGCTCGAGGCCGCGAAGGCGCGCGCCGTCGCGGAGGCGACCGAGTGACGGCCGCACCGGAGCTCGACCTGGCGGCGCGCCAGGCGCTGGCCGAGCTGCTGCTCAGCGTTGCCGACGACGAGTTCGTCATCGGCTTCTGGGACTCCGAGTGGACCGGCATCGCCCCGATGCTGGAGGAGGACGTCGCCACGAGCTCGATCGCCCAGGACGAAATCGGCCACGCGAAGGCCCTCTACGAGCTCCTTGCCGAGCTCACCGACGACGACCCGGACCGCATCGCCTACGGGCGTGACGCGGCTTCGTTCCGGCACGCGGCGCTGCTCAACCACGCCCGCGGCGACTGGGCCTTCAGCGTCGCTCGCCGCTACCTGTACGAGACGGCCGATCGCACGCGTCTCGCCGCGCTGGCTCGGTCGAGCCACGAGCCGCTGGCGCTCCTGGCCGGAAAGATGCGGCGCGAGGAGACCTACCACCTGCTTCACGCCGACGCGTGGCGCCGTCGGCTGGCGGAAGGGCCCGACGACGTCCGCGCCCGCTTCGCCGATGCTCTGCGCCGGCTTTGGCCCGACGCGCAGCAGGTCTTCGCGCCCCTGGCCGACGAGGAGGCGTTGGTCCGGGACGCGATCCTCGCGGAGCCGATGCACGCGCTCCACCGGGCATGGCGGGCCGAGGTGCGGACAGTTCTGGAGCCGATGACCGGCGCGCTCCCCGAGGCCGAGCCGAGCGCCGACGGTCGCGAGCGGAGAACCGCGGACTTCGCATGGCTGCACGGCGAGTTCACGAAGGTCGCCCTCTCGGAAGCGGGTGCGATGTGGTGACCCGAGCGACACTCCCGACCGCGGAGGCACGTGTCTGGGCCGAGCTGTCGACGATCGCGGACCCCGAGATCCCCGCCATCAGCCTCGTCGACCTGGGGGTCATCGGCTCGGTGAGCGTCGACGAGGCCGCCGTCCGGGTCGAGCTGCTGCCGACCTTCGTCGGCTGCCCGGCCATCGCCGTCATGCAGGAGCGAATCCACGAGCGGCTCGAGCGGCTGGAAGTGGCCGAACGGGTCGATGTCGAGATCTCGTTCGACCCGCCCTGGACGAGCGATCGCATCACGCCGGCGGGGCGCGAGCGCCTGCGGAGGAGCGGATTCGCCCCGCCTCATCTCGCACCCATGGCCGTCGCGAGCGAATTGGACGAGCTCACCGTGCTCAGCGTTGCGGAGTGCCCGTACTGCGGCTCGACGAACACGACGATGGAGAACCCGTTCGGCCCGACCCTGTGCCGCGCCATCTACCACTGCGCGGATTGCCGGCAGCCGTTCGAGCAGTTCAAGCGCGTCTGAGCACGGCGGCGTCGCGCGCCGACTGAGCGAGCGTTTGGCTCGCGGATTGCATCCGCGCGAAGCCATGATCAATCGCGACAGGCCGCAGGGTCCCGGCGACGGGCCGCAGGACACGCCGGACCACGACGCCTCCGATCCCATCGGTGACGACGCCTATCCCGGCGGCCAGCTGCAGCCGCCGACGGCCGACATGGACGACCCGGTTCCCGAATCGGGGATGCCAGGCGAGCCCGCGGACATCGGTCCGGAGCCGGATCAAAGGCCCTGATGCGCATCGCCGCGGTGGGCGACCTCCACTGCACGCGGCAGGCGCATGGCACGTTTCGCGGCCTCTTCGCGGAGGCGAGCACGGCCGCGGACGCCGTCGTGCTGTGCGGCGACCTGACCGACTACGGACTGCCGGAGGAGGCGGACGTGCTCGCGGATGAGCTGTCCGCCGGCGCAACCGTGCCCGTCATCGCGGTGCTGGGCAACCACGATCACGAATCCGACCAGCCCGACGCGGTGCGCGCGCGGCTCACGGCCGTCGGAGCGCACGTCCTGGATGGCGAGGGCGTCGAGATCGACGGGGTCGGCTTCGCGGGAACGAAGGGCTTCGCGGGCGGCTTCGGAACGCATGGCCTGGGCGCCTGGGGCGAGTCGGCGATCAAGGCCTTCGTCCAGGCGGCCATCGAAGAGGAGCTCAAGCTGGAGACGAGCCTGGGGCGGCTCCGGACGCGGCACCGGGTCGCGCTGCTCCACTACTCGCCCATCCTGCAGACCGTCGTCGGGGAGCCGAAGGAGATCTACGCCTGGCTGGGCTCGACGCGTCTGGAGGAGCCGATCGACCGTTACGAGGTGACGGCCGCCTTCCACGGCCACGCGCATTTCGGAAGCCTGGAGGGACGGACGCGCGGCGGCGTGCCGGTCTACAACGTGTCCCATCCGCTGCTGCGCGCGAACGGCCACGAGCGGGGATTCCGAGTCGTGGAGGTCGGCTGACGTGGGCGAGCCGCTCGCCGCGAACCTCGATCCACGCGCCGTCGCGTTCTACCGCCACGTGCTGGAGGCGCTGCGGGCGCGTCGCATCGGCGTGCTCGTCGGCGGCGCGTGGGCGTTCGAGGTGCACACCGGCATCTCGGGCCGCACGAAGGACCTCGACCTCTTCATTCGGCCGCGTGACGTGGAGCCGGCGCTCGCGGCCGTCGAGGCGGAGGGCTACCGGACCGAGCTGACCAGCCCGCTTTGGATCGCGAAGGCCGCCGACGGCGACGACCTGGTCGACCTGATCTTCAGCTCCGGCAACGGCCTGTGCACCGTCGACGACGACTGGTTCCGGCACGCCCGGCAGGCATCGGTGCTGGGCATGCGCGTTCGGCTCATCCCCATCGAGGAGATGATCTGGTCGAAGGCGTTCCTCATGGAGCGCGACCGCTTCGACGGCGCCGACGTGCAGCACCTCATCCTGGCGGCAAACGGCCGGCTCGACGGCGATCGGCTCCTGGCTCGTTTCGGCGTCCATTGGCGCGTCCTCCTCGCCCACATCGTCCTCTTCGACTACGCGTTCCCCGGGCGCCGCTCGCTCGTCCCCGAGGGCCTGCGGAAGACGCTGATGAGCCGCGCCGTCGACGGCTGGTCGTCCGGCGCGGAGGAGGACGGGCGCCTCTGCTACGGCACGTTCGTGAGCCGCCACCAGTACGCCAGCGACGTCGCCGGCGGCGGCTACGTCGACGCGCGGGAGGCCTGACCGCCGGCCCCAGCGCAGAGCACCGATGCGCTACGCTTCGGCGCATGGCCATCGACGCAGACGAGATCGCGCAGGACGCCGGCACCGGCCTAGACTCGGGCACGGGCGACCCGCTGGCGGCGATGCGCCACAGCGCCGCGCACATGATGGCTGCGGCCGTCATGGAGCTCTTTCCCGACGCCAGGCTGGGCGTCGGTCCCGCCATCAAGGACGGCTTCTACTACGACTACGAGCTGCCGCGGCCACTGACGCCGGCCGACCTCGAGCAGATCGAGGCCAAGATGCGGGAGCAGCAGGCGGCCGCGCTCCCATTCGAGCGCTCACGCGACCTCCCGCGCGCCGAGGCCATCGACCTGCTCCGCGAGCGGAACCAGCCGTTCAAGGTCGAGATCGTCGAGGACCTCGACGAGTCCGAGGGCCCCACCGTCAGCTTCTACCGCCACGGAACGTTCGAGGATCTCTGCCGCGGCGGTCACGCCGCGACGACGGCCGACGTGAAGGCCTTCAAGCTGCTCCACACCGCCGGCGCGTACTGGCGCGGCGACGAGACCCGCCCGATGCTGCAGCGCATCTACGGCACCGCCTGGGATACCCAGGAGGAGCTCGACCGCCACCTCTGGCGCCTGGAGGAGGCCAAAAAGCGCGACCACCGCAAGCTCGGGCGCGAGCTCGACCTGTTCACCTTCCATCCGGAGTCGCCGGCGGCGCCGTTCCTCCATCCGCGCGGCATGGCCATCTGGCGCGCGCTGGAGGACTGGTCGCTCGAGGTGCGCCGCGAGGGCGGCTTCAGTGAGGTCCGAACCCCGAGCCTGGTGCGCAAGGAGCTGTGGGAGACGTCCGGCCACTGGGCGAACTACCAGGACAACATGTTCGTCCTGGACGACTACGACCACGTCTCCGGCCTCAAGCCGATGAACTGCCCGGAGGAGATCCTCATCTACCGCACCCGGGCTCGGTCGTATCGCGATCTGCCGATGCGCTTCGCCGACTACTCGGTCCTCTTCCGGAGGGAGCGCACCGGGGTGCTGGCCGGCATGTTCCGTGTGCGGCAGCTGACCCAGGACGACTCGCACGTCTTCTGCCGCGAGGACCAGGTCGACGACGAGCTGCGCCTCGCCCTCTCGCTCGTGCGGAAGCAGTACGCGCCGTTCGGATTCGAGCCGCGCGCCAAGCTGGCGACGCGACCCGAGAAGCGCATCGGCTCCGACGAGTTCTGGGAGGAGGCCGAGAACCGGCTCCGCGAGCGGATCGAGGAGGACGGGATGGCCTACGAGCTCGATCCCGGCGGGGGAGCGTTCTACGGGCCCAAGATCGACATCTTCATCGAGGACGCGCTCGGCCGGGAGTGGCAGATGGCGACGATCCAGGCCGACTACCAGCTGCCGCAGCGCTTCGACCTCGAGTACCGTGCCGCCGACGGCGGATTCGAGCGCCCGGTGATCATCCACTACGCGATCTACGGCTCGTTCGAGCGCTTCATCGGCATCATCACCGAGGAGTACGCCGGGGCGTTCCCGCTGTGGCTGGCGCCGGTGCAGGTCATGGTCGTGCCGATCGCCGACCGCCACCTCGACTACGCCGAGTCGGTCCGGGCTGCGCTGGCGAGTGCCGGCCTCCGGGCCGAGGTCGACGCGCGCTCTGAACGAATGCAGGCGAAGCTGCGCGAGGCGCAGGAGCAGAAGATCCCGGTCATGGTGGTCGTGGGAGATCGCGACGCGGAGGCAGGCGCCGTCTCGCCACGACTGCGGACCGGCGAATCGTCACAGGGCGTTCCGCTTGACGATTTCGTTCGGGATCTCGTGGCACGGGCCGCGTCGCGCGAGCTGTGGCCACACAACGCGGCGTGAGTCGGGCGACTCGTGAGCCGGATCGGCCCGTATCAGCGGACTTGCACGTGCTTCATCCAACGGCGAAGAAGGGCGGATACGGACGCGGATTGCGGCCCTTCCCTCGCTGCGCCGTGCGCGTGGCGCACGTCCGGGTGGCCGGATAGCAGCCTCGGTCCATCAGAGTGTCCGATGCGTGAACCTGATGCACGTTCGATCGGCCTAGCCGCGAAATGACGAGGATGCCCGGCGGCCGGCGTGGGTACGCGCTCGGCCGCGGCGCGCGGGACGAGGTCGCGGCCCGCTACGGGTTGACGTTCCCGCGATGAGGAAGATGCGTGGCGTCGGGCAGCTCGCCCTGCGCTCGACGGACCCGCCCCGTGTCGCCGAGTTCTACGAGTCGGCCTTCGGCTTCCGGCGCCTGGCCGAGGACGAGGCGGGCGTGGATCTCGAGCTCGCGGGCTTCGAGCTCAGCTTCCGACGCGGCGAGAGCGCCACCAGGGACGGCATCCAGATCGGCTTCAAGGTCGAGACGGCCTCCGAGGTCGACGCCTGGGCTCAGGAGCTCGCGCGGCGCGGGTTCGCCCTGGCGGCACCGCCGTCGGGCGACCGCTGGGAAGGCTCGCGAAGCTTCCGCCTTGCCGATCCGGATGGCCGCCAGGTGGCCGTCTTCTTCGACTACCCACGGTGATCGCGCATGAATTTCGTGCGTAAGCAATCCGATGACCTGTGCCACACCAGACCAAATCGGAGAATCATCGTCGGAGCGGCATGTGACAGGGCGCACGGAACCCATGGCTGAAGTGCGGCTTGCTGCCGTCACATACGTCGGACTTCCGATATCGAGTGGCGGCGCCCATTCTCTTGGACGCATGTCACGCAGGGTCGCCCACGATCAGGCGACGTCCTTCTTACGGACTTGTACACACCACTTGGCTCGATGGCGTACTCGTTCTGGGTCCACGACGTACCCGAACTGCCGGAGGATCCACGGTACGAGCGGGCGTTGAAGTCACACTTCGGAGACTCGGGATTAGCGGCCTGCGCCTCATGCTTGCGAACCGCCAACGTCTCGCGATCGAATTGTGCTTGCCGTTCCCGTACGAGGCGGCCCTTCACCGGATCATGCCCTGGCTGCAGGCGCACCTGCCCTTCACGTTCTCCGAGAAGCAATGGCGGGCGTGGATGCCTACGAGGACCGGCTCGTTCAAGAGCCGCAAGGTAGCTATGGCGGAGATGCTCCATACCGATCGTTGACGAGGGAGTTCGTCAGTCGCGACGACCTTGCAGCGTTGTCTTCGGACTACGCAAGATGACGCGTGGGCCGCTCTAGCTGACGAAGCCGAGGACGTTGATGACCCAGATCCCGTATGCATGGACCACGGCGCCCCAGACGACGAGGACGCGGGCCAGCCAGTCGATCCGCTCGCGATACGCGAGCCCGAGCAGCAACAGGAGCAGCGGCATGGCGTCGAGGATGCGGCGATAGCCGAACTGGGCGAAGCCCCAGCTGCCCCACATGAGGTCCGGGAGCATGACGAGGGCCACGCTGACCCACAGGATCGGCACGTAGCGGCCACGCGCCAGGACGGCGAGGAAGAGGAACGGCGCGGTCAGCACCAGCGAGGCGCCGGACAGCGAGGGCTTGAGGAACGGCGCCTGGTCGACCACCCCGAAGGTGTCGAGGAACATCACCTTCAGGTGGCGGGGGATGTACGTGATCGAGAGCAGGCCTTCGGTGAACCAAGGCTCGTCGGTGATGAGGCCGGTCTCGCCCGACGGGATGTGCGCGTAGCCGAAGTCGATGGGGGAGCCGAAGCGGGCGACGTTGTAGGCGGCCAGGCCCACGGACACGAGCCCGACCCCGAGGACGAGCCAGCCGTGCTCGCGCCGCAGGCGCCAACCATCGTCGGGCCCCCAGGCGTACAGCGCCACGTAGGCGGGGAGCGCCAGGCCGGTCGGCAGCCGCGAGCCGGCGGCGAGTCCCAGGAGCACCCCCGCGGCCAGCGCCGACTGCCGGCGGACGGCGAGGTTGAGCCCGAGGAGCCCGAACATGACGGCGCAGATCTCGGCGTAATGGTGCGGGCCGGCCATGCCCGCCACCCACCAGTGGGTGGTCAGGGCGAACCCCACCGTCAGCCAGCGGCGCGGGCCGGTGGCGACGCCCCAGCCGAGGAGGAGCCAGTAGACGAGCGCGACGTTGATGCCGCCGACGACGCTGGCATACGTGTTCCCGGCCAGCTCGCCAATGGGGGTGTCGGGTCCGGTCACCAGAGCGAGAGGGATGAGGGTGAGCGCCGGGACCGGCGGCAGGGGCACGTACTGACCGCCGCCGGGGCGCGGGACGAGCTCGAGCCACGGCCGGTCGACCGGGAGGTACAGCCGGCCGCTGAGGAACGATTCGGCCAGTGGCGGCCACATGTCGCCCTCGGCCGGCGGCCCGGTGACCCAGTAGAGGATGAGCGCCCCCAGGCCCAGCAGGATCGCCTCCGACGCCGGCGTCAGCGCAAGCCCTCGGGTGCGTTCGCCGAGCCGCGCCGCAGCTGCCGTCACGGCCGAATCATGCCCTTTCGGAGGCCCTCCGCTCGTTGACCATCTGTTCGATATCGGTGTATCATCCGCCGGCAATTCGCGTACGTCTGCAGGGCCACCCGTCCGTGATCGGCCAGGTGGCCTTGTTGTTGAAGGAGAGCAGGAACTGGCAAGGGACCTCCGCGT
>DASUFJ010000087.1:0-36933 GCA_036274575.1 Candidatus Limnocylindria bacterium | reverse complement strand
GACGAGATCCTGCAGGGCTTGGGGTTCGAGGTGATCCTCATGAGCTACGCGCCGAGGGAGCTGGACCGCGTGCGCGAGGTCGCGCCGGACATCGTCGTGCTCGACTTCCTCATGGGCGATCGCGAGCTCCAGGGCTGGCAGCTACTCCAAAAGCTGAAGATGGACCGCCGCCTCGAATCGATCCCGGTGGTCGTCTGCACGGCGGCTGTAAAGGCGGTTGAGGAGCAGCAGGGCTACCTGACGGAGCAGGGCGTGATCGTCGTGCTCAAGCCGTTCAACGTCGACCAGCTGGAGGACGCGGTGAGACGGGCGACCGACATGCCGCGGACGGCGCGCGACGTCGTCAAGTCGACGGACGGTTCAGCAAAGTCCCGCCGTAGCTGATCGGCCAGTGGCGGACGAACGCCGACCGACGCGAATCGCCGCTTGCCGGGCTAGAAGAGGCCGGGCGGCGGCTCCCAGCGCTCGGCGAGCAGGGTGACCTTCACGGGTGGCCCGACGACATCCTCGGTCTTCGTCTTCACGGTCTGGATCAGCTCGCCGGCCCAGGGGCAGAAGGGCGTGGTGAGGACCATCTTGATCTCGGTGGGCGTCTCACCTTCGCCGATGTCCACCGCCTTGATCAGGTCCAGGTCGACGATGCTCATCCCGATCTCAGGATCGTAGATGTCGTAGAGCGCCGTCATGACCTCGTCCACCTTGGCGAGGTTCGAATCGATTGCCATCGCAACCAAGTGTAGCGCGCGAAGGCGAGGCGGGCTTCAGAGGAGGGCGGTGTCGAAGGCAGGGTGCGGGGTCGGGACGATCGGGCGGACGCGCTGGTAACCCTCATAGATCGGCTCGTCCCGCTCGATCGCCGCTCGGAGGGCCGCGATCTCGGGCGCGATGTCGGTCTGGCTGGCGTGGCACTCGAGAGCCGTGAGCTTCTTGTCGGCGAATCCGGTGATCTCGATGCGATGCGTCGCCGCCTGCTCCTCGGGCGAGAGGTCGTAGAGGTTCGGGCTCGGATCGAACACCGGTGAAATGACGTACACGGCATTCGGCGCGATGCCCGACTCCGCGAGCTTCTCGACCGCCCAGCGCGTGGCGCTGCCCACGGCGATATGGTCCGGATGGCCGGTCACGCCGTGCGGACCGAAGGTGATGACCGCCATGGGTCGCCGATCCGCCAGCCAGGCGGCGATCTCGTCCACGAGGCGCGAGAACGGCTCATCCGCGATGCCGCCGTCGGGATAGCCGTCGAGGATGCTGACCTCGTCGAGGCCGAGCGTGCGGGCGGCGCAGATGAGCTCCGCCTCGCGCGTGTCGCCGATGCCCGGCTCTGCCGCGCCGTCCGGCGTTCCCGCCTCACCCCGCGTCGCGACCAGGAGCCGGGTCGTCTCGCCCGCCGCGTGGGCGAGCGCCAGCGCGCCGGCACAGCCGACGCTCTCGTCGTCCGGATGGGCCAGCACGGCCGCCAGGCCGCCGGCGGGAATGGGATAGCTCACCAAGTCCGTCCTGCGTGCATGGTTCTAGTCGTCGGAGAGGAGCGTCCAGCCCTGACGTGCCACGGATGATCGCATCGTACGCAGGACGGCCAGCTTCGCGCTCGCCACCTCGGTGACGAAGCGACGGGTACCCGCATCGTCGAGCTGCGAGCCCGGTGGCGCGCTATCGCGGCCGACGTTGAGCCAGGCGAGGTGGTAGCGGTCCATGCGGCCCCAGACGCGCTCGAGCAGCTGGTCGCTCGCCAGGAGCCAGGCGCGGAACGGCTCCCAGTCGGGCTCGGCGACGAGGCGCTCGCCATCGGCGATGAGCTCGTCGGTGGCCGAGAGGAAGGCGGAGCGCGACATCACGGTGCGAGGTCGGGCGGTCACGGAGCTCCGAGTATGGCAGCCCGGGAAGGGCGCGGCGCGTTCGTACCATTGCCCGCCGCCACGGCGCACGAGAGACTCGACGCATGGACCGATCCGCCGCGGTGCGCGTCGTCGACGGCGCCGTGACGTTGCTCCTCGGCCTCCTCGCCGTGGCCGGCATCGCGCTCGTGAACGCGGCGCCGCCGATCCTCCTCGCCGATCTCGGGCTCGGATGGGCCGTTCCCGCACTCTCGGTCGCGCTTGTGGTCACGGCAGGCCTCGGTGCGGTGGTCTCGCTCGTCGTCGGGCTGCGACGTCATGCGCTTGGCCCCATCCTCGAGGCTGGCGCATCCGGGACGCTGGCCGGCGGGGCGGTGGTGATCGTCGCCGGCGGTGGGATCGCCTTGGCGCTGCTGGGCGCCGCGACGATGGCAGGCGCAGCTACCGTGGTGCGAAACGTCCGTCTCACACGTCCCCTCGCCGCCCGGCTGGCCGCTGTCGGCGTCATGGTCGTCGCCGAGCTCGTCGCCGTCGCCGGGCTGCTCGTCGACGTGACCGGCATTGAGACGGCGATCGTCGGGCTCGCTGCCGCCGTCGCGGGAGTGACGGCAATCGGGCGCACGGGAGGTCGCGACTCGTGGAGCGCCGCGCTGCTGGCCATCGGCGCCGTGGGCCTGCTGGCCGACCGATCGGGGTCGCTCGAGGGCGCGATCGGCCTCGGGGCCCTCGTCGCCGGCCAGCTCGTGGGTCTCAGCCAGCGCCTGGGCGCGACATCGGTGCGCGGCGAGCTGAACGACGCCGAAGGCCTGCCCGCATTGGCGGAACGGCTGGACGACGCGGTCCTGCGCTTCGACGGCAGCCTCCGGCTGCGCGACTGGAACGCCGCGGCGTCCAGGCTGCTGGGGCTCGATGCGGCATCCGCGGGGCAGCGGGCAGACGACCTGCTCGGCGTCTCGATCGCCGAGCTCCCTCACGACGACGCCATCGTGGTGACCCGACGCGGCGTGGGAAGCCTCGAGATCGCGATGCATCGGTCCGGGCCTGGGGTGACGGCGGTCATCCGCGACCCGGGCGCCACCCCGGAGGCCGAGCGCCTGGCCGATGAGCTGCGGTCCACCATCGAGGAGCTCCTCCGCGCCCGGCGCACGATCGACCTGCAGCGCGGCGAGCTCGAGCGCTCGGCGACCGTCGATCCGATGACGGGCGTCGCGAGCCGCGCCGCCACCCTCGAGCGCCTCCGCACCGAGATCGCCATGGCGCGCCGCTACCGACACCCGCTGGCCATCGTGCTGCTGGACGTCGACCGGTTCGGGGCGGTGAACGCCGAGCACGGGATCGGGGCGGGGGACGCGGTGCTGCGCGAGGTGGCCCTTCGCTTCCGGCTGCGCGTTCGCGAGGCGGATGCCCTGGGACGCTTCGGCAGCGACGGGTTCATCGCCACGCTCCCGCACACCGACGAGGCCGGCGCAGCCACCTTCGCCGATGCGCTGCGTCACCGGCTCGCGCTCCGTCCGGTCGCGGTCGGCGACGTCGAGGTGCCGGTTACCGTCAGCATCGGCGTCGCGACCATGCGGCCCGGCGAGGATCTCGACGTCGATGGCCTTCTGGCCCGGGTCAACGAGGCGCTCGACAGCGCGCGGAGCGCCGGCGGGGACCGGATCGCCCTCGATCGGCTCCACGGGCTCGTCCGGCTGGAGGACCCCCACACGCGGCCGCCCGAGGCTGACGCTTCCGAGGACTCAACCGCCTAGCCAGTCAGCTGTTCGGTCCTGTGAAGAGCGACGACTGGTTCGCCGATACGGCCGGCAGCGGATTAGCTCACCGAGCCGCGGTGCCCGCCCACGCACTATCTTGGCCGACACACACACCCGCTAGGCCGCAGGCCTGAGGGGCTGCCACGTCGGCGTATGACATTTCGGACGGTTGCCCGCCGCCTTACGAGCATCGGCTTATCCACAATTGTCATACAATCTGTGGGCAGGATTCGTGGATAACTCCGTAGGCACGCCGGCCCGGGGCTGGCACCGTGAGGCTCACATGCCGGCCACCTCTTCAACGCTCTCCGCCAAGCTCATCTTCCCGACCAAGGAGATCGTCGAGGAGTTCTATCTCCCCATCATCTACACCGCCTGCCGGACCTGCTACTCGGAGCAGGTGCCAGACCAGATCTGGGACAAGGCCGTCAGCCGCCAGGTCGCCGACGAGAAGCAGCAGGGCCTCGTCCGCAAGGTCATGGAGTCGGGCCACGGGTCGACCATCGAGCACGTGAACTTCACGTTCGCCATCAGCGGCGTGACGCGGACGCTGTCGCATCAGCTCGTCCGGCATCGCGCCGGGACGGCGTTCGACCAGCAGTCGCAGCGCTACGTCAGCTTCAAGAAGCGCGACAACTACACGATCCCCGAGTCGATCACCGAGGGCGACCTGCCCGACGACCTGGCCGGCCGCTTCCAGCGCGCGATCGACGACAACCTCGACCTGTACGGCCAGCTGCTCCAGGCCGAGGTGCCAGCGGAGGATGCCCGGTTCATCTTCCCCAACGCGATGCAGACCAACCTGATCATGACGGTCAACCTGCGCCAGCTCATCCACATGTCAGGGCTGCGGCTGTGCACCATGGCGCAGTGGGAGATCCGTCAGCTCTTCAAGCAGATCCGCCACGAGATCTTCCGCGTCTCGCCCTTCTTCGGCAGCTTCCTCGTCCCGAAATGCGTGCCGCTCGGCTACTGCGACGAGATGGGCAACCGCGACGAGCACTGCCGCATCAAGCCCCATCGCGACACGGTCATGGCCGTGTGGGAGGCGTACCGCGGTGGGACGCTCGCCGAGACCGATGGACCCGTGGTCCCCGAGACCTCGCCGTTCCGTCCCCGCCCGCGCCGCACCCCGGTGCCGGTCGTGAGCGAGACCGATCTGCCGCCACGGCCAGTGACGGCCGCCAGCGAATCGGCCGGAGACGCCGACCGGGTCTGAGCGGGCGCTAGTTGTCGGGGGAGACGCCGTCGCCGAGCGTGAAGCGTCGGAGCTCCTCGTGGCACTGCTCGGAGAGACGCCGCGCCTCGTTCACGAGGAAGGTCGTCATCTTCGTCGAATCCGTGATGAGGAGCGTGTGACCGCGCTGGTTGCGGTCGAGCACGATGCGGTCGTCGCCGTGGAAGCTGATGCCCCAGTTCGCCTGGAGCTGGACCAGCTCGGCGAGCACGGCCTTCTCGCTGAAGTACCAGTCGAGGAACTCGGCATTCAGTGCGGTCACGACGTCGCGGACCTGGAGCGTCTCATTGCGCCGCAGGCGCGAGACGAAGTGGACGACCCGCAGCGCGGCGAAGGGATCGCCGCTGCGTGCGATCTGCGGCGGCACGAGCCCCGGGTCGGGCATGCCGTCCGGGGGTGGGCCGATGAGAGGCCGAGTCGACGACTCCGTCACGGGGGGCAGTATCCGCGTCACCCCGGCGGCCGGCAAATGCGCTCTCGACCGAGGCGCAGCCTTCCGCCGTCGAGCTCGATCATCGGCCCAGGGTAGTCGTGCGGTAGGACTTTCGGCCCGTTGGTCGGCCCGATCGCAGCGCGTACGGTTCGGCCAGGTCCGCGCCGCATGCCCTGGCACGGGCCATTCGACCAGGAGGCAACGTGACGTTCTGGAACTGGCGCCGCGGCCCGGGCCCTTCCGCGACCCAGGGTTCCGCGGCGATCGCCGCGTCGCCCGAGCTCGCCCCAATCGAGATCTACACCGCGGACTCGCGGATCGTTGGATGGATCTCACCCAACGGGCAGCGCGTGACCGATCTCCTGACGTCGCAGGACGAGCTTCGACTGTGGCGGCCGAGCCCGGGTCCCATCGAGGCGATCGAGCTGCCAGCCCCGACGCCCGGGGACATCGAGTCCGAGTCCGGCGAGTGGGAGAGCCTGCCGACCGCGCGCGTCATCCTCGCCATGCCGCCCGAGTGGCGCGCCAGCCGCCAGCTGCGGCTCCATCGCCGGCTTCGGCGGGCGGCGCTGGTCGCCGGCCCGTTCAGCGTGACCGGGAACATCCATCTCCACCCCGGCGTCGAGGTGGGCCCGCACCTGATGCGGGGCCAGGCGTTCATCCCGCTGACCGACGCCTACCTCCTCCACAACGCCCAGCCGTCGTTCGAGCACGTCGTCAGCGTGGTCATCGTCAACAGCCTCCACGTCGCTCAGATCGTCCCGCTGGTCACGCTCGCCTGAACCCGTCGCCGTCCGGCGCGTGGCCACCCGCGGGCAATGGCCGATAATCGGCGCCGATGGCCCCCCTCCGATCGTCCGTCGATCCCGCCTCGCCGGAGGCCCGAACGAACTCCGAGGCCATGACCCGCCTCGTCGACGACCTCCGGGAGAGGACATCGACGCTGACCGAGCGTGGAGCGGGGGGCGATGACCAGGCGATCGCTCGTCACAGGCAGCGCGGCAAGCTGCCCGTCCGCGAGCGTATCGACCGCCTGATCGATCCGGGATCGGCCTTCCTGGAGCTCTCGGCCCTGGCGGCCAATGGCCTCTACGACGACGATGCGCCCGGCGCCGGGATCGTGACCGGCATCGGGCAGGTCGAGGGCGTGACGTGCGTCCTCGTCGCCAACGACGCGACCGTCAAGGGCGGCACCTACTACCCGATGACTGTGAAGAAGCACCTTCGCGCCCAGGAGATCGCGCTCGAGAACCGGCTGCCCTGCGTGTACCTGGTGGACAGCGGCGGCGCGTTCCTTCCCCTCCAGGACGATGTCTTTCCCGACCGCGACCACTTCGGGCGCATCTTCTTCAACCAGGCGCAGCTCTCGGCGCGCGGCATCCCGCAGGTCGCCCTCGTCATGGGCTCCTGCACGGCGGGCGGCGCCTACGTCCCCGCGATGTCGGACGAGACGGTCATCGTCAGGGGCACCGGCACGATCTTCCTGGGCGGCCCGCCGCTGGTGCAGGCGGCCACGGGCGAGGTCGTCACGGCCGAGGAGCTCGGTGGAGCCGAGGTGCACACCGTGCAGTCGGGCGTCGCCGATCACTACGCGCTCGACGACGAGCACGCGCTGGCCATCGGTCGCGAGATCGTCCGCAACCTCGGCTGGCGAAGGCCGACACCGCCGTGGCCCACGAGCGAGCCATGCGAGCCATCGGTCGATGCTGAGACTCTCTACGGCGTCATCCCGGCGGATGAGCGGCAGGCCTACGACGTGCGCGAGGTGATCGCCCGGATCGTGGATGGCAGCGAGCTCCACGAGTTCAAGGCGCGCTACGGCGACACGCTGGTGTGCGGCTTCGCGCGGCTGGCGGGCTACCCGGTCGGGATCGTTGCCAACAACGGCATCCTGTTCAGCCAGTCGGCACTCAAGGGCGCGCACTTCGTGGAGCTGTGCTCGCAGCGCCGCATCCCGCTCGTCTTCCTGCAGAACATCACCGGCTTCATGGTCGGCCGCGAGTACGAGGCCGGTGGCATCGCGCGCGACGGCGCCAAGCTCGTGACGGCGGTGAGCACCACGAACGCGCCGAAGTTCACGGTCATCATCGGCGGCAGCTTCGGCGCCGGAAACTACGGCATGGCGGGGCGCGCGTCCGGGCCGCGCCAGCTCTGGATGTGGCCGAACGCGCGGATCAGCGTCATGGGCGGCGCCCAGGCCGCCCGAGTCCTCTCGACCGTGCGGGGCGGCTTCGAGACCGATGCGGAGCGCGACGCCTTCGAGGCCCCGATCATCGAGAAGTACGAGCGCGAGGGATCGCCGTACCACTCCACGGCGCGGCTGTGGGACGACGGCGTCATCGACCCGATGGAGACGCGACGCGTCCTCGCCATGGGCATTGACGCAGCACTCAACGCGCCGATCGCGGAGCCGGGATTCAGCCTCTACCGGATGTAGCGACGGGCAGCTCGGCCCGCTCGACATCGAATCGGAGCCCGAGGAGGTCGGCGGTCCGCGGCGCCTCGACCTCGGCCGCCAGGGTGATGACGGCCGGAACCGGCATCTCGCGGCGCGGCACGAGCCGAATGACATGCGGCCCGACCTCGGCGACGGCGAGATCGGCCACCGCCCAGAAGTCGATCCCGAGATCCTCGTGGATCGCGGACGCTGTCGATGGCGGATCGGCACAGGCGATGTCGAGCCGCGCGAGGCCGACGGGCGAGCCAATGGGGTGGCGGAACATGGCGCGCGCCTCGAGCGCGGCCGGGCTCCACTCCGAGCCGGTGTAGGCGTGCTGGATGAGGAACGGCGTCACGTCCGGGCCGAGCGGCTTCGACGGGAACGCCGTCCACCACTCGACGGTCTCATCGCCGGTCGCCCGCGACCCACGAGTCGAGGGCCCGAACGAGCCGAGGGCGCTGAGCGCCGCCGCCGCCCCGCCCACGTCGTCCTCGCGCAGGGCGTACGTCGCGAGGCCACCGCCGTGCTCGTCCAGGGCCCGGACGGCCGCCGCACCGACAGGCTGCTGCATGGCTGCGTCGCGGTCGTCGACACCGATGAGCTCGAGATAGCTGCCGTCGGCCAGCCAGGCGATGCGGTTGAACGTTCCGCGGCCCACGTGCCGGCCCCCTCCGGTGGCGGCGATGCCGATGGCCTCCTCGAGCTCCCGAGCGGCGGCGTCCGGATCGGCACAGGCGATGACGAGATGATCGATGCCGCGGATCACGGGCCGATGCTAGCAGCATCCGGTAGGCTCACCGACCGATGGATTCAGCCACCGATCGACCTCTTCCGGGATCGCACGACCGCGGCGTGCCATCCGGCTCGCTCGAGGAGAGCGCCGCGAACCTGTTCGACGCGATGCTCGCAGCGCGCGATGCCGAGGAGCGCGGGGAGCGCGGCCCGCTGGACGCCTTCTACCGGACGCTGATGAGCGGCACGCTGCTCCTCCCCGTGCCGCCGGAGCATGGCGAGGAGGCGAAGGCGGCGCTCGCATCGGCCGTCAACGACGATGAGCAGGTCGAGATCAGCGTCATGCTCGCGCGCGAGGGTGGCGGCGAGACGGTGAGCGTGGTGTTCGCGTCGTTCGGCGCGCTCGCGGCGTGGGCGCCGTCCGGGACCGGCAACCTGCCGCTCCCCGCACGAATCGCGATCGCCAACCTCGCGGCGGCCGGCCTGCCGGCCATCATGGATCCGGCGGGTCCGGTGCCCTATCGGTTCGAGGCCGATGAGCTCGCCGCGCTCGCGGCGGGCGAGCTGCCGGGAAGCGGTGAGGCGCTGTTCGGACCGACGACACGCTCGTCGATCCGAGTCCGACTGCCCGGATCGGACACGCGCGATCTGGAGGCCAGCCTGGCGCAGGCCCTGCGCGACTCAGCCGTCGACGCGGCCTACCTGGTCGAGACCGACGACGGCGGACCCGGCCCTCGGCTCCTCCTCGGGCTCGTCGGCGAGCCCGGTGCATCGGCAACGGTCGACGTGCCTGACGGGACCGACGTCGTCTGGCTGGAGGACCCGCTGCTCGCGCAGGTTCGCGCGGTCGCCGAGCCCTTCCACCGTCGCGGGCGTCGCCGATGAGCGGGCTGCGCGTGGAGCGCGACGGCCCGTTCGCGCGGGTCGTCCTCGACCGGCCCGAGACGCGGAACGCGTTCGACGCCGACCTCATCGAGGCGCTGCGCTCGACGTTCGAGGGGTTCACGGGCGAGCCGCCCGAGGCGCTGCGTGGCGTCGTCCTCGCCGGGGACGGGCCGGCCTTCTGCGCCGGGGCCGATATCGACTGGATGCGGGCGTCGGTAGGGCTGTCCGTCGAGGACAACGAGCGCGACGCGGCGACGATGCAGGCGATGTTCGCCGCCATCGACACGTGCCCGACGCCGGTCATCGCCAGGGTCCAGGGGGCCGCACTCGGTGGCGGCATGGGGCTCTGCGCCGTCGCCGACGTCGTCATCGCCGCGGCGGGTACCACATTCGGCTTCACGGAGACGAGGCTGGGCATCCTGCCGGCGGTCATCAGTCCCTTCGTGCTCGCGAAGATCGGCGAGAGTCACGCGCGCGCGCTGTTTCCGACCGGCGAGCGATTCGACGCGGAGCGGGCGCAGCGCATCGGCCTCGTCCACGAGGTCGTGGCGGACGAGGTGGCACTCGACGCGCGCGTGGCCGAGGTCCTCGACGCGCTGCGTGCCGCAGGCCCGACGGCGGTTCGCGCAGCGAAGGCGACGATCCGCGACCTTCGGGAGCTCGACCCCGACCGGGCCCGACGCCTCACGGTCGAGCGCATCGCGCGTCAGCGGACCTCGCCGGAGGGCCAGGAGGGCCTCACCGCGTTCCTCGAGAAGCGGCCGCCGAACTGGCGTACCTGACCGGCCTCCGGCGTCTGCGACAATCGCGACATGACCGATGAGCTCACGCCACGCGAGGTCGCGGCCGAGCTCGGGGTCACGGTCCGCACCGTCCAGCGCTGGATCACATCCGGACGCCTGCCCGCCGCGCGCGTCGGCAGCCGGGTGCGCGTGTCGCGTTCGTCGCTGGCGAGCGTCGCCGACGGCGAGGCGGCCGGAGTCGAGCCGACCAGCGCCGAGCGGGCGATCCGGGTCCTCCTCATCGCGAACCGCGGCGAGATCGCCGTGCGCATCGCTCGGACCGCGCGGCGCATGGGTATCCGGGTCGTCGGTGTCCACGCCTCCGACGAGCGGCCGCCGGACGGGATGGACGACACCCGCGAGATCGGCTCTTACCTCGACGGCGCGGAGCTGCTTGCGGTCGCGCGCCAGGCCGGCGCCGATGCCATTCACCCCGGCTACGGCTTCCTGGCCGAGAACCCCGCGTTCGCACGCGCCGTGACCGAGGCCGGCATCGCCTGGATCGGCCCACCACATGACGCGATCGCCGCCATGGGCGACAAGGCGGCCGCCCGCGTCCGCGCCGCGGCCGAGGGCCTCCCCACCGTGCCCGGCTACGACGGTGCTGCCCAGGACGACGCGACCCTCGTGGCCGAGGCGGCGCGCATCGGGTATCCGCTCCTCGTCAAGCCGACCGCCGGCGGCGGTGGCAAGGGGATGCGGGTCGTGCCGTCGGCCCGCGACCTGCCGGAGGCGCTCGCGGCCGCGCGCCGCGAGGCACATCGGTCCTTCGGCGACGACCGGCTCATCCTGGAGCGCTACCTCGCCGGCTCGCGACACGTCGAGGTCCAGGTCCTGTTCGATCAACACGGCGCGGGCGTCCACCTGGGAGAGCGCGACTGCAGCGCGCAGCGGCGGAATCAGAAGATCGTGGAGGAGGCGCCTGCGCCGTCGGTCACGCCGGAGTTGCGTGGGCGCATGGGCCAGGCGGCCGTGCGCGTTGCGGCGGCGGTCGGCTACGTCAGCGCCGGGACGGTCGAGATGCTCCTCACCGATGCCGGGGAGTTCTTCTTCCTCGAGATGAACACGCGCCTCCAGGTCGAGCATCCGGTCACCGAGGCGGTCACCGGCCGCGACCTCGTCGAGGACCAGCTCCGGATCGCCGGCAGGGCGACCCTCGCATCGCTCGGGTTGAGCGGGCCGCCCGAGATGCGCGGCCACGCTATCGAGGCCCGCATCTATGCCGAGGATCCCGACGCCGGATTCCTGCCCGCCACGGGTCGCGTGGAGGCCGTCGGCTGGCCTGACCGCGTTCGCGTCGACACCGGCGTTCGGCAGGGTGACGAGGTCAGCGGTGGGTATGACCCCATGCTCGCCAAGGTCATCGCGCACCGCCCGACCCGCGAGGAGGCACTCGCGGAGCTTCGCGAAGCCCTGGCGGCCACCACGATCCTCGGCGTCCGGACGAACGTCCGCTTCCTGCGCTGGCTGCTCGACCAGCCGGTGACGCGCCGGGGCGAGCTGCGGACCGACACGATCGGCGCCCTGGAGCTGCCTCCCCCGCCGATCGTCGAGGAGCGGCACTGGCAGGCGGCCTCGCTCATGGTCGCGTCCTCGGGCCCCGGGCCCTGGGGCGGCGGGTGGCGCCTCAATGCCCCTCCCGTGGTGCGGGTCCGTCACGGCGACGAAGAGCGCGCGGTGCGCCAGGACTTCGGGACGCCGGGCCCGGCCTCGATCCATGGTGCAGAGGGCATCCACGTCGACGTCGACGGCCAGTCGCTCGAGTTCACGCCGGCGCCACCGCCCTCCGTGGACGAGGCAGTCCGGCATGCATCCGGCGCCGAGGCAGGGATCGCGACGCTCACCGCGCCGATGCCGGGCCGCGTCATCGCCGTCCGCGTGGCGCAGGGCGCATCGGTCCAGGCGCACCAGGCCGTCGTCGTCATCGAGGCCATGAAGATGGAGCACGCGGTGACCGCGCCGAGCGCGGGGACACTGACGCGAGTCGCCGTCAGCGAGGGCGACCAGGTCGGGCGAGGCGACGTGCTCGCCGAGGTCTCGGCCTACCATGAGGCCGATGGCTGACCGCGACGTCCGCGTCTACGAGGTGGGCCCGCGGGACGGGCTCCAGAACGAGGGCCGACCGATCCCGATCGAGGCGAAGCTTCGCTACCTCGAGCTGCTTGCCGATGCCGGCCTGCGCGAGATCGAGGCGACGAGCTTCGTGGCGCCATCCGCGATCCCGCAGCTTGCCGATGCCGACGAGCTCATGGCGAGGCTGACGCGACGGCCGGGAGTCCGCTATCCGGTCCTCGTGCCCAACCGACGCGGGCTCGAGCGCGCCGAGGCCGCCGGCGTCGACGCCGTGTGCGTCTTCACCGCCGCGTCCGAGCCGTTCACGAAGGCGAACATCAACATGACCATCGCGGAGTCGATCGACGCGTTCCGGCCGGTCATCGAACGCGCGCGACAGCTCGGCTGGTGGAGCCGGGGCTACGTGAGCACGGCCTTCGGCTGCCCGTACCAGGGCCCGGTCGGCGAGGCGGCGGTCGTCGGCGTCGCTCGTGAGCTCCTGGACCTCGGCGTCGACGAACTGTCGATCGGCGACACGATCGGCGTGGCCGGCCCCGCCGACGTGCGCCGCGTCGTCGCGGCGCTCCTGGCCGCCGGGATCGACGCGGACCGGCTGGCCATGCACTTTCACGACACGCGCGGGACGGCGCTCGCGAACGTCAGCGCCGCGCTCGAGCTGGGCATTCGGGCCTTCGACGCATCGACGGGCGGGACGGGTGGCTGCCCGTATGCGCCGGGCGCCGCGGGCAACCTCGCCACGGAGGATCTCGTGTACCTGCTCGAGCGCGAGGGCTGTGCGCACGGCGTCGACCTGGATCGGCTGCTCACCGCCGCGCAGATGATCAGCGAGACGCTCGGGCGTCCCCTGGCCACAAAGGTGGGCCAGGCGGGCGGCTGGCGTCTACCATAGGCGGCCGATGGACGCCGTGCCCTCCGGCCAGCCTGAGCCGCGTCCCCTCATCATGGACGTCGATACCGGCATCGACGACATGCTCGCGCTGCTCATCGCGGCGACCAGCCCCGAGGTCAACCTTCGCGGCGTGACCTGCGTCGCCGGCAACGTCGAGATCCATCACGTGGCCCGAAACACCGGCAAGCTGCTGCGCATGGTTGGCCGCGGCGACGTGCCGGTCAGCATCGGTGCCGCGCGGCCGCTCCAGCGGAGGCTGCGCACGGCGCCGGACACCCACGGACCCACGGGCACCGGCTTCGTCGAGCTGCGCGGCGAGGACCGGCAGCTCGGGACGACCGAGTACACCGCGATCCCTGCCAGCCGCTACCTGGCCGCGCACGTCAGCCGTCATCCGGGCGAGATGACGATCCTCGCCCTCGGCCCGTTGACGAACCTCGCCGCATCCGTCCAGCACGGGACCGATCTCGCGAACGGCGCGCGGGAGGTGATCTGGATGGGCGGCACCCTCGAGGAGCGCGGGAATACGACCGAGACCGGCGAGTGGAACGCGTGCGTCGACCCGGAGGCCGTCGAGATATGCCTGAGGTCCGGCGCGATCGACCGCATCTTTCCGCTCGACGCGACGCAGGACCTGACGTTCACCATGGACGACCTGCGCGCGTTGCCCGACACGCACCTCACCCGCCTCGTCCGCGACGCCGTACGGTTCTACGTTCGCTTCCACCAGCAGGCCGATGGGATCGACGGCGCCTACCTCCACGACCCGACCGTCCTCATCGGGGCGCTTCTCCGTCCCGATCTCGTGACCGAGACGGTGACCGAGACCCTGGCTTGCGACACGAGCTCGGACCCGTACCTCGCTGGGAGCCTCTATCGTTCGGAGGCGGCCGATCGGCCTCCGGTCTCGGTCGCCACCGGCTTCGACGCGGAGGGCATGAAAGAGGAGCTCCTCGCCCGGCTCGCGCGGGCGGTGAGCGCCCCGAACAGCTGAATGCTGGTCACCGCAGGAAGGAGTCGCATCTGATGCTCGCGCGCTGGCTTGCCGCCTTGGTGGCGTTCGTCGTCGTCATCCTCATCGGAATGCTGACGATCGGAAACTTCGAGACCGGCATCGATCCTGAGAGCTTCTTCGACACCGAGGGCACGAACTCGTTCGCGCTCATCGGCGCCATCGCCCTCGTCGTCGGCTTCATCGCGTACGCGGCCGTCGAGTACGCGCAGACCCGCAGCTTCGCCTCGATCAGCGCCCAGTTCGACACGCGGACGATCGTGCTGATGCCGATCGCGATCGCCATCAACATCATCCTCGGCGCGACGGTGGCCAATGCCCTGAAGCTGCCGATCTATCTCGACAGCATCGGCACCATCCTCGTCGCGGCACTGGCCGGCCCGATCCCCGGCGCTCTCACCGGATTCCTCTCGAACATCCTGTGGACCTATGTCGTGCCCCCACCCTTCCAGAACGGTCCGGCGGCCGCCTTCGCGATCGTCGCCGTCGTCATCGGCGTCATGGCCGGCTTCGCCGCGCGCGGCGGGTGGATGCGACCGCGCCGCAGCCGCAGTGCCGGCGAGCTGGCGGTCGGCGCCATCGTGGCGCTGGTGATCGTGATCGGCCTCGGGATCTACGCCTACACGCGCTTCTACGGCTCGACGGTCGAGCTGTTCGTGGAGGGCAGCGACCCGATCTTCGTCATCCTCAGCTGGCTCATCATCTTCATATTCGCGGCGCTCGTCGTCGGGTTCGTCGTCCTGCTGTTCGTGCGCCGCGACCTGGCGGTGCCCTACGTCACCGTGGCCGGCGTCGTGACCGGCGTCGTGGCGGCGCTCATCAGCGCGCCCATCAGCGCCAACGTCTTCGGCGGCGTCACCGGCGGCGGCACCGACTTCCTGGTGGCGGCGTTCCGGCAGGCAGGCTCGGACATCCAGACCGCGACGTTCCAGCAGGGACTCCTCTCCGACCCGGTCGACAAGCTCGTCACCTTCTTCGTCGTCTACCTGATCCTGGCCGCCATGGCCCGGCGCATGAAGGCGCGCTTCCCGCAGGGGGAGAGGCTGCTCGACGAGCTCGAGGAGGAGCCGGCGGACGCTGATGAGTGGCGGGGGGCGACCGCCTGACCGAGGCCGCCCGGCCGGTCCGCGGCATTCCTCCCTCGCTGGGGCGACCCGGGCCGACCGCGTACCACCGGCTCAACCCGCTGACCAAGGCCACGCTGGCGACGGTGACGGCCATCGGCGCGGTCCTCCTGGGCGGGGTGGTCGGGCCCGTGGGCCTGGTGATCGTCGCGGTGCTGGTCCCGGCCGCCGTCGCCCGCGTCCTGCCGCAGCTCGTTCGGACCGGCCTGCTGCTCTCGGCGCCGATCGCGATCTCGGCCTTCGTCGTCAACCTCTTCTTCTACCCTGGCGCCGAGACCGTCCTGCTCCAGGTCGGTCCGATCGCCGCGACCGCCGAGGGCCTCGCCTTCGCGGTCGAGATCCTGGTGCGCATCCTCGCCATCAGCGGCGCGGTGACCCTCTTCTACCTGACCACCCGGCCGGCCGACCTCGTCGTCGACCTCGAGCGACGCGGCGTGAGCCCACGGGTCGGGTTCGTGGCGAACGCATCGGTCCAGACCGTGCCGGCCATGGTCGACCGGGCGCAGCAGATCACCGCCGCCCAACGGGCGCGCGGCCTCGACACCGAGGGATCGGTATGGCGCCGGATCCGCGGGGTCGTGCCGATCGTCGGGCCGGTCATCCTGGGCTCGATTGCCGAGGTCGAGGAGCGGACGATGGCCCTCGAGGCGCGCGGCTTCACCCGCCCCGGTCGTCGCACGCTGCTCTGGACACCGGCCGACAGCACGATCCAGGCGATCGCGCGATGGGCGCTCGTGCTCGCCCTCGTCGGGGTCATCGTGGGGCGCATCGCCGGGGTCCTTGGGTGACACTCACGCTGCGTGCCGTCGGCTACCGGTACGCCGGCGCGACGCGACCGTCGCTGCTCGATATCGACCTCGACCTGCGTGACGGCGAGGTGGTCGGCGTGGCCGGTGCCTCCGAGTCGGGGAAGACCACGCTTGCGCTCGTCGTGAGCGGGCTGGCGCCACGCACGATCGGCGGGCAGATCCGGGGCACCATCCTCCTGGACGAGATGAGCGTCGACGATTGGCCGATGCACCGCCTCAGCGAGAGGATCGGAATCGGCTTCCAGAACCCCGCGACCCAGCTCTCGCAGGTCGCGGACACCGTGTTCGAGGAGACCGCCTTCGGGCCGATGAACCTCGCCGTCCCGCGCGACGAGGTCGTCGAGCGGACCTGGGCCGCCCTCGTCGCGCTCGGGATCGATGCCCTCGCCGAGCGCGATCCACGGCGGCTGTCGGGCGGCCAGCAGCAGCTCGTGGCCATCGCCGGCCTGCTGGCCATGCGGCCCGAGCACCTCGTCCTCGACGAGCCGACCGCCCAGCTCGACCCCGCCGGCACCCGCCTCGTGGCCGATGCCATCGCACGCCTCGCGGCCGATGGCGCGAGCATCCTCGTCACGGAGCAGAAAACCGACCTCCTGGCGGGCATCGCGTCGAGCGTCGTCATCCTCGACGCGGGGCGGATCGCGATTCGCGGTTCGGCGTCGGACGTGCTCGGGGATCCCCGGCTCGCCGACCTGGGTGTGGCCGAGACGTCGGCCGGACGCCTCCGACGGCTGGCGTCAGCGGCCGGGGTCGGCGGGAAGCGCCTGGAGGCCGCGCTGGCATGACCGAGCTTCGCGTCGAGCGGCTGGTCCATGTCTATCCGGAGGGCGAGGTCCGGGCACTCGACGGCGTCGACCTGCACATCGGTCCCGGTGAGCGCGTGGCGCTCATCGGCCAGAACGGGAGCGGCAAGACGACGCTCGTGCGACATCTCAACGGGCTGCTGCGGCCAACCTCGGGTCGGGTCCTCGTCGACGGCACCGATGCGGAACGCCTCACCGTCGCCCAGCTCGCGACTCGGGTCGGGCTCGTCTTCCAGGATCCGGACCGTCAGATCTTCGCCGGATCAGTCCGCGCCGAGGTCGAGTTCGGGCCGCGCAACGTCGGTCGTTCGGGTGGCGACCTGCGCGCGGCCGTGAGCGACGCCCTGCGCGCAACGGGCCTCACCGGCGAGGAGCGGACCAACCCCTACGACCTCGGCGGCTCGCGAAGGAAGCTCCTGGCGCTCGCATCGGTCCTGGCCATGCGCACGCCGGTCCTCGTCCTCGACGAGCCGACGACCGGCCAGGACGCCCGTGGCGTCGAGCGCGTGAGCGCGGTGATCGAGTCGGTGGCGGGCGAGGGGCGCACGGTGATCGCCATCAGCCACGACATGCGCTTCGTGGCCGAGGCGTTCGACCGGATCGTCGTCCTGCGAGACGGCCGCGTCGTCCTCGACGGTCCGCCGGCCACCGTCTTCGCCCCTTCCGCCTGGGAGGCGCTGGCCGCGACCTACCTCGAGCCACCGTTGGCCGCGGTCATCGGTCAGCGATTGGGACTGGGGTCGACGCCCACCGATTCGGCGCTCATCGGCGCCATGGCAGGAGGAGCAGCGAGCCGGCCCTGAGATGCGGCGGCGTCAGCTGCGCCAGAGCGCGACGACGTAGGCGACGAGGCCGATGAGCAGCGCGATCGCGCTGAAGCCGGCGAGGCCGATGACCGCCCAGTCCCAGAGGCTGAAGCCGTCCTGAATGCCCTCGACCAGCGTGGCCACCGCGATGGCGACCACGGCCAGCAGCGCGACGGTGGTGACGACGGGGGATACCTTCACGTCCTGACTCCTTCGGCCATCGAGAGTGCTCGTCAGCCGCGGCGCGGCCACGAGCGATGTCGGCGTCCCGTAGCCGGGTGGCGGTGGGAGCGGGTGCCCCTCGGCATCCACGCGATCGCCGGTCGGGAGCTCGTCGCGATGCTCGCGCGTCCCGATCGGCCCCGGGATGGGCTCGGCCATGGTCGACGTCGGCACCTCCGCCAGGCGCTCGGGGATGCCGCGCAGGCCGAGCCTGCGCAGCCCCGGCCCGAATCGGTCGACGAAGTCCTGGTTGCGCAGCAGGCCGAAGGCCAGTGAAGCGTGCGCCCGGTTGAGGAGCTCGACCCCTCGCGCCGCCTCCGACGCATTGACCTGGTTGAGGCCCAGCTGCCGCTCGAGGAGGTCGATCGCGCGATTTGCCTCCCGGCGGGTCGACTTGTTGAAATGCGGCGTGCGGTTCACCAGGAGCCGCGTCCGGTAGAGCGCCTCGCGCACGCGACCGTCGCGGTTGAGCGCGGCCTGGGAATCGAGCATGGATCGCATCTTACGCGGCGAAGACGGTTGGCACGAGGCGATCGCCTCCGCCCTGGCCCGCGCCCCGCGGCCCATCCCGCTGGACGAGCGACTCCTCCCGCGGCTGGCCGATGGCGAGGTCAGCCGGCGTCGATACGACCGCTCCGGCTTCCCGCCCGCCCGCGAGGCCTCGACGCTGCTCGCCATCTATCCCTCCGAGCCCGACGGCTCACTGGTCATCCCCTTGACGGTTCGGCATGGTGACCTGCGCGCGCACGCCGGCGAGGTCTCGCTACCCGGTGGCGCGGTGGATCCATCGGACGCCAGCCGCGAGGCGGCCGCGCTGCGGGAGGCGTCGGAGGAGATCGGCCTTCCGCCGTCCGCCGTCCGCATCGCGGGCGTCCTCGACGACGTGTGGATCCCGGTCAGCAACTTCGAGCTGCGTCCCTTCGTGGGGACCGTTGCCGGGCGGCCCGTCCTCGTCCCGCACGACGCGGAGGTCAGCGCCATCGTCGAGCTTCCCCTCTCGGCGCTGTGGGACGCCGACGTCATCGGTGTCGAGGAATTCACGGGTCGTGGCTTCAGCCTGCGGGCCGGCGCGTACCGATATGGCGGCGTACGGGTGTGGGGCGCGACCGCGATCACGCTCGGCATGCTGGCCCACGTCCTGGAGTCCGCGCCCTGAGCTCGTGGCGCGATCAGCGCCGCGTCTGGATTGTGGTCCGCAGCTCCCTAAGCAGGTCGAGGAGGGGGGCGTGCTGCACCCTCGGCGCAGCCACGATGTTGATGCGTGGCGCCCTGACCTTCGGGTTCCACCACGAACCGCCCTTCAAGTCCGTGACCACCGCTCCCGCCCGCTCCGCAATGAGCCCCGCCGCCGCCACGTCCCACGGCGACAGCCCGCCGTTCTGGACGAAGGCGTCGAACCTTCCATTGGCCACGTAGGCCAGCGCCAGCGCGGCGCTCCCCATGCGCCGGTGGATCCTGATCCGCGGCGCGATCCGACGCTCCCTGGAGAGCCCTCCCCTTCCGATCACCGCAAGGCTCACGACGTAGTCCTGGAGGATTTCCTTGGTCGAGACCCGCACCGGCAGCCCATCGAGCGTCGCCGGACCGTCGACGGTCGCCGCATACAGATCGTCGCGCGCCGGGTCGAGGATCACGCCCACCGTCGGTCGATCGTCGACCACGAGGCCGATGCTGACGCAGTAGAAGGGGATGCCGTTCGCGTAGTTCACGGTCCCGTCCAGCGGGTCGATCACCCATGTCCGGCCGTTCCGCGACCCGTCGTCGCGCAGCATCCCCGCGTGCTCCCCCGACTCCTCCGCCAGGATCGCGTCATCCGGGTAGCGCTCTTTGATGGCGTCGATCACGAGGTGCTCCGACGCGTAGTCAGCGTTGGTCACGACGTCGCGCTTGCTCTTGTAGTCGATCCGCTCGAGCCGCTCGTAGCTGTCGATCAATACCCTTCCGGCCCGGCGCGCCAGGTCTGTCGCGAATCCGAGCTCATCGGCCCATGCGGTCGTCAATCTGCCCCTTCGGTGCCTTCCAAGCTAAGCCAAGGGTAATCGGCTGATGGCGTGTCGGACGCGCACCATCGTGATGAGGCTCGGATAGGCTACGTGCATGCCACAGATTCACCTCCGCGCCGAGGACGGCGACTACGCGCCCCTGGTCTTGCTCCCCGGGGACCCCAACCGTGCGAGGCGCATCGCCGAACGGTTCGACCCCGGATCGGTCAAGACGGTGAACGAGCATCGCGGCCTCTTCGGGTTCACGGGTACCCATGACGGCGTGCCGGTGAGCGTCCAGACGAGCGGGATGGGAACGCCGAGCCTCTCGATCGTCGTCGAGGAGCTGATCAACCTCGGGGCGAAGCGGCTGATGCGGGTCGGAACCTGCGGTGGGATCGCGAAGGGGCTCCGAACCGGGGACCTCGTCATCGCGACGGCCGCCTGCCCGACCGACGGGGCGACTCGCACGTACCTGCACGGCGAGGCCTACGCCCCGGCGGCGAGCTTTGAGCTGACGCGCGCCCTGGTCGATGCCGCCTCGGCTGCGGGGATCGCGGCCCGGACGGGCCTCATCGCATCGGTCGACGTCTTCTACAACACCGATGCGGACTACGCCCAGCGCTGGCGTGACCGGGGCGTGCTCGCCTTCGAGATGGAGGCGTCGGCGCTGTTCTACCTTGCGGCGCGCGCCGGCATCGAGGCCGCTTGCGCGCTGACGGTGAGCGACATGGTCGGCGACGAGGTCACGAGCTCCGAGGACTACCTCCCGCTCGAGGAGCTCGATCGGTCGATCGACCGCATGATCGACGTCGCCCTGGCGGCCGGGACGGGCTCCGGGGCCGGCATCGGTGCTGCAGTAGACTCGCCCGCATGACGGATACCCTCTCCCGCGGCGCCGCGAACCAGGCGGGCGCGGTCATCAACCCGAACGCCGCCGCAGAGGCGCAGGACTTCCTTCCACTCAAGGGCATCGACCACGTCGAGTTCTGGGTCGGGAACGCCAAGCAGGCCGCGCACTACTACCGCGCGCTGTGGGGCTTCACGCCGGTGGCGTACGCCGGCCTGGAGACGGGCGTGCGCGATCGGTCCAGCTTCGTGATGGTCCAGAACGACATCCGCTTCGTGTTCACCGCGCCGCTCGGACCCGACGGCCAGATCGCCGAGCACGTGGCCAAGCACGGCGACGGCGTGCACGACATCGCGTTCGCCGTCGACGACGTCACCAGCGCCTGGGAGGAGACGACGAAGCGCGGCGCCCGGTCCGCGCTCGAGCCGACCGACCTCGAGGGCAAGAGGGGCACGCTGCGCAGAAGCAGCATTCACGCGTACGGCGAGGTCATCCACTCCTTCATCGATCGCTCCGGCTACCACGGCACGTTCGCGCCGGGCTATCACCGCATCGCGAACCCGCCGGCCGCGGCGACCGGGCAGAGCCTGCTCGAGGTGGACCACTGCGTCGGCAACGTCGAGCTCGGCGACATGAACCGATTCGTCGACTTCTACCGCGACGTCCTCGGATTCGCGCAGCTCATCCACTACGACGACAAGGTCATCCACACCGAGTACTCGGCGTTGATGAGCAAGGTGATGACGAACGGGAACGGCCGCATCAAGTTCCCGATCAACGAACCGGCGTCAGGCAAGAAGAAGAGCCAGATCCAGGAGTTCCTCGACTACTACCTCGACGCCGGGACGCAGCACATCGCCCTCCGCACGGAGGACATCGTCGGGTCCGTCCGCGCTCTTCGGGAGCGCGGCGTCGAGTTCCTCGGCATGCCGCACGCCTACTACGAGTCGCTCCCCGACCGCGTCGGCGATGTCGGCGTCCCGATCGACACGCTCGAGGAGCTCGGCATCGAGGCCGATCGCGACGAGGAGGGCTACCTGCTCCAGATCTTCACGCGCCCGGTGCAGGACCGACCGACGTTCTTCTTCGAGATCATCGAGCGCCACGGCAGCCGCGGCTTCGGGGTCGGGAACTTCAAGGCGCTGTTCGAGGCGATCGAGATCGAGCAGGCCCGGCGCGGCAACCTGTAGGCAGGGGACGTAACCGCCGCCGAATCGGCCGGCGATGAGGCGCATCCGGAACCTGGCGATCTTCGGGGTCGTCGTGCTTGCCCTCATCGTGGGCGGGGCATGGATCTTCAGGGGGCAGCTCATGCCGTTCCTCGGCGTCAACTTCGACGCCGGTCCGGGGGGCGAGGCGCAGCTCCGAGTCCCCGACGGCTACAGCGCATCGGTCTACGCGGGGAGCCTCTCCGGGCCCCGCTTCATGGCCGTGTCCCCGGACGGCGTGCTATTCGTCGCCGAGCGTGGCGCGGACCGCGTCGTCGCGCTCCCCGACGCGGACGCCGACGGCCGAGCGGACGAGATCGTCGAGGTCGCGACCGGACTCGACCGCGCCCACGACGTCGCGTTCGACGCGGACGGCCGGCTCCTGGTTGCCGGGGAGACGGCGCTGTACCGCCTGACGCTCGACGGCCTCGCCGAGGCGGGTCGCGAGGTCCTTGTCGACGCCATCCCAGGGGGTGGCCACTCCACGCGGACGGTGGTGGAGCTGCCGGACGGCGACCTGCTGCTTTCCATCGGCTCCTCGTGCAATGCCTGCGATGAGGAGGACCCGCGGCGGGCGACGGTTCAACGCCTCGCCGACGGCGAGCTGCGGCCGTACATGGTCGGCCTGCGCAACGCGGTGGGCCTCTGGGTCGACCCGACGACCGGCCGGGCATGGGCCACGAACATGGGCCGCGACTACCTGGGCGACGATCTCCCGCCCGAGACTCTCTACGAGCTGATCGACGGGGCCGATGCGGGCTGGCCGAGATGTCATGCCGGCTCGCTGCGCGACCCCGAATTCGGCGAGGCAGACGATGCCTGCGACGGTGTCGCCGTGCCCGCCGCGACGTTCCCGGCGCACACGGCGCCGCTCGCCCTGGTCGGCTGGGGCGAACACCTGGTCGTCGCGCTCCACGGCTCGTGGGACTCGTCGGTCAAGGTCGGCTACGCCGTCTGGTGGATGCCGTGGGACGAGCTGCCCGCCGGCGATCCGGAGCCCTTCGCGACGGGCTTCCTGCCCGACGGCGGCGGCGATGCCCTGGGCCGGCCGGCAGGGCTGGCGGTCGGATCGGATGGCGCGCTCTACGTCTCCGACGACAAGGCGGGCTTCATCTATCGGGTCGTGGCTCCGGAGACGGCGGCCGGCGAGTGACGGTCACGGACCGCACCTGAGCGGCCCGCACCCGACATCTGCCCGGTACCACGGTCCTGCCGGGTACTCACCCAGACCGCACAGCGGCCGAGAGGCGGTCGGGCCGCATCGCGATCGCGATTCCAGGGCGTACCCCCTGTGACGATTACGCCCCTCGATCCATCCGGCGACCCGCGCGATCCTCCGACCGTCAGTACCGAGGGACAGGACCTCCCACTGCCAGGAGGACGGGAATGGTCAACGAGGATCGTCACGAGGCCGGAACCGCGGCCGGAATCCGCCCCCCGCGAGTCGTTGGCCGGCGTGTGATCGCCTACTTCGCCTCGCTCGGTCTCGCATGGTCGCTCGCGCTGGGTATCGCCACGCCGATGGCGGCGACCCCGGGCAGCCACGTGAACGTCGATCCCGAGAGCGCCGACGTCGTGGCCGGCACGCCGGTATCGGTCACGGCGAGGATCCTCGACGACGCCGGCGGTGCGGTGGTCGCGTCGCATGTCCGCTGGTACTTCGCGATCGGCAGTCCGAACGACCCCAGCGTTGGCAACAGCAGCCCCGACTTCGACTGCAGCACCGATGCGTCCGGTTCTTGCACGGTCACCTACACGCCGACCCTGCCCGGCACCGACGTGCTCTGCGCCCTGGCCGGCGGATCGCCATCGGCATGCGACGAAGTCCTCGGCGCCACTGAATGGGACGACAACGCGGATGTCGTGCAGCGCGTCATCCTCGCCGGCTCCGGCACACCCACGCCAACGCCGACCCCGACCCCAACATGGACTCCAACTCCGACGCCGGTGATCGAGGAGCCGACTTCGACGCCGACTCCCACGCCGACACCGACGCCCACGCCCACGCCGAGCCCCGTTGTCGAAACGCCCACGCCCACTCCCACGCCCGACATCGCAACGCCGACGCCGACCCCGACGCCGACCCCGACGCCGACGCCGACCCCGACGCCGACGCCGACCCCGGTCGTCGGGACGCCGGCGCCGACACCCACTCCCACGCCGGTCGAGGTCGCCCCCGCGCCCGACCAGCAGCCGCCACCACCGTCGTCATCGGTCACGACGCCGGAGTCGGAGCCCCGGGCACCCGTCCCGGGTCCGAGCCCCGACCAGGCGCCGACGATCGCGGAGCCTCCGGCCGCCGTGCCCCCGGGCCTGGCTCCGGTCGACGACCGTGGGACGGACGTCCCGGACGCAGCGCCCGCCTCCCCTGAGCTCCGGCCCACGGACTCGCACGCCGATGCGCGCGAGGTCAGTGCCGGGAACGGAGTGCGATCGGCGACTCCCGGGACCGCCGCGAACGCGCCGATGCCCTCGGCTCCTGCCGCCCCCGAGCTGCCGTCCGAGCCGGCAGTCACGGCGGAGCCCGGCGCGGTCTCGGGAGGAGTGTTCGGACAGGTGTTCGGCCAGGTCGTGACCGTGGCGGCGGAGCAGGTCGGTCGCTACGTTCGGCCGGAGGCGGCCGTCGCGGTCGCCACCGAGTTCACCTTCCCGCTGGCGCTGGCGCTCGCGGTCCTCGGCTTCCTCGCCGCTCAGCATTATGTCGATCGCCGCGACCCGAAGCTCCGCATCGCGCCGCAGAACATGGTCGAGACCCTCGTGCAGTTCCAGGGAGAGGAACAGCTGTGATCGCCCACAACCCGCGCGCGGAGGAGTACACGGCGCTCAGCGACCGCATGGGCTACCTCATGCTCCTTCGCGCCGCCATGGCGGCGGTCACCATCGCCTGGAGCGCGATTCGGCCCGAATCGCTCGGGACGCCGTTCGTGGCCCTGGTCGGCGTTACCGGGGCGTACCTGGCGCTGAGTATCGTCGCGGAGATCCTGCGCCGTCGGTTCGCGCGCGCGGGATTCCCGGTGATGAGCGCGATGCTCATCGTCGACGGCCTCTACCTCGCCTACGCGATGTACGTGACCGGCGCGACGCAGAGCCCCATCCGCTTCCTCATCTACCTGCATCTGGTCGCGGTCTCGCTGCTCGCGTCGTATCGGACCGGCCTGAAGATCGCGCTCTGGCATTCGCTGCTGCTGTTCGTCGTCCTCTACGCGCAGGCGGCCGCGCTTCTCCCGGCCGTGGACGTCGTTCCCGGCGGCTCGCTCGACTTCGACCGCATGCCCGTCCTCAACGTCACCTCGTTCTGGCTGTTCGCCCTCGCCACGTCGATCTTCTCGGCCATGAACGAGCGCGAGCTCCGGCAGCGGCGGGCCGATCTCCAGGCGCTGGTCGACGTCGGGGCTCGCCTCGATGAGGTCTCCGACCCGGTCCTCCAGGCCCGGGTCGTCCTCGACGGTCTCGCCTCGCGGTTCGGATTCACCCGCGGCCTCGTCATCGGAGCGGCCGAGGGCAACCTCATGGTGCTCGCCTCCCGCGGGGCGGAGGAGTGGTCCGGCACGGCCGAGGCCGACGCGATCATCCGCAAGGCGTGGGATCGGCATCAGCTCCTGCCGGTCCGCCGGCTCGACGCGGCCGCGAATCCCCTGCTCGACGCCACCCTGCCGGAGGCCCACAACCTCCTCGTCTCGCCGATGTTCGCCGACGGCCGTCCGGTCGGCGCCATCGTCGTCGAGCATCGGTCGCGGACGGTCTTCGGGATCGAACGCCGGATCGCATCCGTCCTGGGGCAGTTCTCGGCGGTTGCCGCGCTCAACCTGCGCAACGCCGTCCTCCTGCGGCACGTGCAGGACCTGGCGGAGCGCGACTCCCTGACCGGCGCCGCGAACCGGCGGATGTTCCAGCTCACCCTGGAGCGCACGCTGACTGATCAATCCGGGGAGATCGACGAGCGCCGGATGACCGCGGTCCTGTTCATCGACCTCGACGACTTCAAGGTCATCAACGACAGCCTCGGCCACGCGGCGGGCGACTCGCTGCTCATCGCGGTGACCGATCGGATCGGTGGGCTCGTCCGCCACGGTGACCTCGTGGCGCGGCTGGGCGGCGACGAGTTCGCGATCCTGACCGATGACGAGCCCGACATGCGCCACTCGCGCGCGATGGCCGAGCGCCTCGTCCGCGACCTCCGAGTCCCCTACCTCATCGGGGAACACACGATCACATGCTCGGCCTCCATCGGCATCGCGGGCGCCACGGACGCGGGGCGCGACGCGCAGGAGATCGTGCGAAACGCCGACGTCGCGATGTACATGGCCAAGGCCAACGGCAAGTCCGGCTTCGCAGTCTTCGATCCGGGTATGCACGCCTCCATCCGCGCGCGGCACGAGCTCGGCGCCGAGCTCCAGCACGCCGTCGACCGCGGCCAGCTGCGCCTCGTCTACCAGCCGATCGTCTCGCTCGAGTCGGGCCGCATCTCCGGTCTCGAGGCGCTCATCCGCTGGCACCACCCCGACCGCGGGCTCGTGGTGCCGGGCGAGTTCATCGAGATCGCGGAGGAGAATGGCGCGATCCTGCCCATCGGCCGCTGGGTCCTGCGCGAGGCCTGCGAGCGCGCCGTCGCCTGGCAGGCCGCGGGCGTCATCCCGGGCGGCATCTTCATGTGCGTCAACGTCTCGGCGCGAGAGATCCAGCAGCCGGGATTCGTGGGCGCCGTTGAGGAGTCGCTGGCGTGGGCCGGACTCGAGCCGACGCGGCTCATCCTCGAGATCACGGAGACGGCGCTCATCAAGGCCACCTCGCAGACGATCGAGACGCTGGACGACCTCCGCGCGCTCGGGGTCCGGGTCGTCATCGACGACTTCGGGACCGGCTACTTCTCTCTCAGCCACCTCCGCCAGTTCCCGGTGGACGCGCTGAAGATCGCGAGCGAGTTCGTCCAGGTCGCCGAGGGCGACGAGCGGTCGGCAGCCCTGGCCGGCGCGATCGTGGCGCTGGGCGAATCGCTCGACATCGCGACCGTGGCCGAGGGCATCGAGACGAAGCAGCACGCGGAGCGGATGCGGTCGCTGGGCTGCACCTACGGGCAGGGCTACTTCTTCGCGAAGCCGGTCAACGCCGAGGACATCGAGGCCGGAATCGAGGGCCTCGCCTCACCCATGCGCTGGGAGCCCGAGGGCAAGACCGTCCCACGCCGCCGGCGCCGCGCCGTTCGCGCCACCGCTTCCAGCCCGACCGCTCCCGGAGGCGTCGCCGCCTGAGGCTGACGTCCGCTCCATGCCCGGCCGGCCGCTGCCCGTCGGCCGGGCGCCAACCAACCGGGTAGCATCGGTCCTCCATGGCCACCACAAGGCTCCCACCGCAGGCCGACGACTTCCCCGGCTGGTACGTCGAGGTCGTCCGCCGCGCCGAGCTCGCCGAGCACGGGCCGGCGAGGGGCTCGATGATCATCAAGCCCCACGGGTACGCGATCTGGGAGCACACGCAGCGCGCGCTCGACGACCGATTCAAGGCCACCGGCCACGAGAATCTCTACTTCCCGCTGCTGATCCCCATGAGCCTCCTCGACAAGGAGGCGGATCACGTCGAGGGCTTTGCGCCGCAGGTGGCGGTCGTCACCCGCGGTGGCGGCGAGGAGCTCGAGGAGCCGCTCGCCATCCGACCGACGTCGGAATCGATCATCTGGTCGACGTACAAGCGCTGGATCCAGAGCTATCGCGACCTGCCCCTGCTGTACAACCAGTGGGCCAACGTCCTGCGCTGGGAGATGCGGACGCGCCTCTTCCTGCGCACCAGCGAGTTCCTCTGGCAGGAGGGCCACACCGCCCACGCCACCGCCGACGAGGCCACGGCCGAGGCGCTCCGGATGCTCGAGGTCTACCGCCAGGTGGCGGAGGACGTTCTTGCCATCCCGGTCCACTCCGGGCGCAAGTCGGCCGGTGAGCGCTTCCCGGGCGCGGTCGAGACGTACTGCATCGAGGGCCTCATGCGCGACGCGAAGGCCCTCCAGTGCGGGACCTCGCACTTCCTGGGGCAGAACTTCGCGAAGGCCTACGACGTCACCTTCCTGAACGCCGATGGAGAGCTCGAGCACGCCTGGGCCACGTCGTGGGGCTTCAGCACCCGCATGGTGGGTGCGGTGATCATGGCCCACGGCGACGACGCCGGCCTGCGACTGCCACCGGCCGTCGCCCCGATCCAGGTCGTGATCGTGCCGATCTACCGCTCGGACGACGAACGCGCCGGCGTCCTGAGCATCGCGGAGCCGCTGCGAGCCGACCTGGCCGCCTGCGGCATCCGCGTCCGCCTCGACGACCGCGATCAGCATCGCCCGGGTTTCAAGTTCGCCGAGTGGGAGCTCAAGGGCGTGCCGATCAGGATCGAGCTCGGTCCGCGCGACGTCGAAGCCGGGCGCGCCGTGCTCGCCACGAGATCCGACGGCTCGAAGGAGGAGGCGCCGCTCGACGGGCTGGCCAGCGGCATGCCGGACCGGCTGGCATCGGTGCAGGCGGCCCTCTTCGCCGATGCGCTCGCCTACCGTGAGGTCAACACCCACGAGATCACCCGCTTCGACGCCTTCGCCGCCGGCGTGGAGGAGCAGGGAGGATTCTGGGTCGGCGCCTGGTGCGGCGACGGCGACTGTGAGGCCGAGATCAGCGCCAGGACGAAGGCCAGTATCCGCTTCCTGTCGCTCGAGCCGCGCGACCCCGGCGCCGCCTGCGTCCACTGCGGCAAGCCCGGCACCGAGGTCGCGACCTGGGCTCGCGCCTACTGACCGATGCGGACGCTGCGGAGGATCGCGCTGGCCGGGCTCGGCGCGCTGCTCCCGGTGCTCGCCGCCTGCTCAGGCTTCTATCCGCCCGACCAGCCGGACTGGATCGTGAACCGGATTCCGCTGCGGTCGTGCGGCGAGGAAGGAGCCGAGCAGGGCGTCGGGGCCACGAATGTCGACGCGCGCCGATGCCTCCTCGCGGCATACGACGCCGGAGAAGGCGCCGAGCTCATCAGCACCCGGCCGACGGAGGAGGGCGACCCGGTGACCACCTATTACCGCGTCCACGAGAACGGCACCGTCGAGATCTTCGTCGACGCCACGCGCGACCGGTTCGGCGGCCAGCGCTGGTCGCGTTATCGCTGCGACAGGCTGGCGCCGGCCGACGACGTCAACCCGGACCTGGCAAACGAGGAGCGCGTATTCATCGAGCAGGGCTGCCAGGAGCTGCCAATCCCCTGACCGGGTTGCGCGCTAGCATCGGCCAATGACGACGACCACGACGCAGCCGCACATCGTCTCGCTAGGCGAGATCCGTGCCGCCGCCGAACGTATCCGCGGCGTCGCCACACGCACCCCGCTCCTGCGCTGGGACGACACGACCTGGCTGAAGCCGGAGTCCCTGCAGCCCGTGGGCGCCTTCAAGATGCGCGGCGCCTACAACAAGATCGCCTCGCTGACGGATGCGGAACGTGCCCGTGGCGTCGTCACCTACTCGTCGGGCAACCACGCCCAGGCCGTCGCGCGCGCGGCCCGGCTCCTCGGCGCTCATGCGGTGATCTGCATGCCGCGCGAGGCACCGCAGGTCAAGATCGAGGGCGTGAGGGCCGATGGCGCCGAGATCCAGTTCACGGGCATGGACTCCGAGGAGCGCCACGAGCTCGCGCTGCAGCTCGTCGAGCAGCGCGGGCTCGTCATGGTCGAGCCCTACGATGACCCAGCGATCATCGCCGGCCAGGGGACCTGCGGCCTCGAGATCGTCGAGGATCTGCCGAACGTGACGAGCGTCATGATTCCCACCTCCGGCGGCGGGCTTTCAGCCGGCGTGTCGACGGCCGTGAAGGCGCTGGCGCCGTCTGCGCGGGTCGTGGGTGTCGAGCCCGAGCTGGCAGCCGATGCGAAGGAGTCGCTCGAGCGCGACGAGCTCGTCACCTGGACCGCCGAGCAGACCGGCCGCACCATGGCCGATGGACTGCGCACGAACTCCCTCGGGCCGTTGCCGTTCGAGCATCTGCGCCGGTTCATGGACGGCATCGTGACCGTCACCGAGGACCAGATGGCCGAGGCCATGCGCCAGCTGGCTCGCCGCGCCCGCCTCGTCGTCGAGCCCTCTGGAGCCGCCGCCATGGGCGCCCACCTCGCCGGCGCCTTACCGCGCACCGATGCGGACGACGCCCGGGTGATCGTCATCAGCGGCGGAAACGTCGACCCGGAGCTCTACCTCCGCATCCTCGGCGGGTGAGTCCCTCACAGGCGCCGCCCCTGGCAGGACCGAGTCCGCTCCGGATTGTCCTCGATAGATCGAGGCGTTCGCACCGGAAGCGCCGTCCGCGCGCGCTTTCCGCGATGAATCGCGGACCGATGCGCACGAGAGGTACCTGCGGGCGCGGCTCACGCTGCTGAGGCCTCGATGCATCGAGAAAACGCCGCGCCCCGAGCCGCTCCGGTGAAATGGACTCGATCCGGCGAGAGCTTCAGGTCGTCCGCCCGGCGCGGTCAGGTCGTCCCGCCCTATCCGCCGGTCAGGATCTCGACCGCGCGGTCGAGCTGAGGGTCCTCGCCGCTCGTCGGATGAGCAGGTGAGGCGACGACGACGTCGGGCTGGATCCCGTTCGGTGCCGCCGAGTTGTGGTCGGGGGTGAACCAGCGGTCCGTCGTCAGGCGCAGCCCGCCGCCGTTGGGCAGGTCGTTCCAGATCTGGACCGTGTTCTTGCCGAAGGTCGCCTCGCCCACCAGCGTGGCGCGGTCGTTCTCCTTCAACGCGGCCGCGACGATCTCCGAGGCGGATGCCGATCCGGCATCGACGAGCACGACGACGGGTACTCCCTCGTCCTGCAGCAACCCGCTCTCGGACTCCCAGCGCTGCACATCCCCGCCCGACTCCACGGTGAAGAGCAGCCGGCCCTGCGGGACGAACTGCGAGGCGATCCCCTGCGCCGCCACGATGAAGCCACCCGGATTGCCGCGCAGGTCCAGGACGAACGAGGTCGCGCCCTGGTCGAGGAGGCCCTGGATCGCCTCCGTGAAGAGGTCGGGCGCGCGGTCGGTGAAGGAGGTCAGGCGCAGGAAGCCGATGCCACCGTCCAGCAGCTCGCTGCTCACCTCGTGGAGGTCGATGACCGCGCGGGTGATGGTCACCTCGGAGGTCTCGTCGCCTCGCTGGATCGTGAGCGTCACGTCGGTCCCCGCCTCGCCGCGCACGACGTAGACGAGGGAGCTCACCGATTCACCCTCGGTCGAAGTCCCGTCGATCTCCAGGATCTGATCGCCCGGCCGCAGGCCGGCCTCCTCCGCCGGCGAGCCATCCAGCGGGGCGACGATGACCATGGCGCAGGTCTCGGTGACGACCGTGCAGGCGGCGAGGTCCTCCGGATCGGCGAGGTTGCGCATGCCGACCTCGGCGCCGATGCCGCTGAACTCGCCCGACAGGTCGTCGAGGGCGGAGCCGTACTGGTCGGGAGTCAGGTAGCCGGAGTACGGGTCCTCGAGCCCGTACTCGATCATCCCTCGCACCGCCCCGTCGACGAGCTGCTGGTCGGTGATCTCGTCGACGTACTGGCCCTTGATCTCGGCGTATGTCTCGCACAGGACGGCGAACGCCTCGGATGGCTCGGCGCACGAGACCGTCTCGAGGATCGGCGTGGGGCCAGGCGTCCCGGCTTCCGAGGGAAGGGCGACCGATGGGTCGGCCGACGGATCGGCCTCGGCCACGGCGCGCGACCCGCCAACCGCAAGGCCGGCGACGAAGGTCGCGGCGCCGAAGAGCAGGAGGACGGCCACGAGGATCGCGGCGCTGGCAGCGGGCGTCCGGCGAGGAGTGGGGTTCGGGGTCATCACTGGGTCCTGAGGCACATCGGTCACGGGGAGGCGCATTCTCGCGCGAATCTCACCGATGCGCTCGCCGCGCTATCCTCGGACGGCGCGCAGGCCCAGGAAGATCGGGATCTCGGCGGCGGCGCGGGCGTCGCCCCGGCTCGCGCGCCCCGGACGCCGATCCGGCGGCAGGTCGGGGATCTCGAGCATCGCATCGGTCGCGAAGCCCGCCTCGGCGAGCGCGTTGACGTAGGTGCTGATCGGCCGGTGGTACGAGCGCGTCGGCAGTCCGCCGGCGAGCGACTTCATCGGCACCGCCATCTCGCCAAGGTAGGCGTCGATCCGCCGGTACGTCAGCTTCCGCCCCTCGTCGACGCCCCAGCCGGAGTGGCGCGGCTGGCGGAACGCCGGATGGGTCATGAGCAGCACGACCCGCGAGCGCGGGCCGAGCGCCCACGACACGCCTCGGACGACCTCCTCGAGCGGGTCCATGTCCTGGATGCTGAGCATGAGGGTCGCCGCGTCGTGCCCACCCCCGGCGAGGCCGCTCACGGCCGGCAGCCGGCGCGCGTCGCCCACCAGGAAGCGAGCGCCCTTGACGGACCGATGCCGCCGCTTCGCGGCGGAGATCAGCTTCGCCGACGCATCGACCACGGTGACCGATGCCCCCGCCTCGACGAGGTATGGCGCGAGGACGCCCTGGCCTCCGCCGACGTCGAGGATCGCCTCCCCGGGTTGAGGCTGCAGGAGGTCGAGGACAGCGGGGATCGCGAGCTCACGGTGATATGCCGAGCCCCGATCGCCGACCCAGCCGTCGTACCAGGTCGCCACGCGCTCCCAGGACGTCTCGCCGCTCACCGCCAGCCCAGGTCGGGCGCGACGTACTTCAGGATGCTCTCGATGGCGTGCGCGTTGTAGTCGACGCCGAGCTGGTTCGGAACCGTGAGCATGAGCGTGTCGGCCGCCTCGATCGCCGTGTCGTTCGCGAGCTCGCGGACCAGGACCTCGGGCTCGGCCGCGTACGAGCGGCCGAAGACCGCCCGCGTCTGCTCGTCGATGTTCCCGATCTGATCCTGCTCCTGGTGGCCGTGGCCGAAGTAGGCGCGGTCGCGGTCGTCGACGATGGCGAAGATGCTGCGGCTGACCGACACCCGCGGCTCGCGCTCGTGGCCGGCTGCCGCCCAAGCCTCGCGGAACAACCGGATCTGCTCCGCCTGGAGCTCGTGGAACGGCACCCCGGCGTCCTCGGTCATGAGCGTCGACGACATCATGTTCATCCCCTGCTGGGCCGCCCATTCGGCGGTCGCGCGCGACCCGGCGCCCCACCAGATCCGGTCGCGCAGGCCGGGCGAATGCGGCTCGGGGCGGAGGAGGCCCGGCGGGTTCGGGAACATCGGGGAAGGGTTCGGCTGGGCGAACCCGACGCCGGACAGCGCCTGCAGGAAGACCTCGGTGTGCCGGCGGGCCATGTCGGCGTCGGTTTCGCCTTCGGCGGGGGCGTAGCCGAAGTAGCGGAAGCCGTCGACGACCTGCTCGGGAGACCCGCGGCTGATCCCGAGCTGCAAACGACCGCCGGCGATGAGGTCGGCGGCGCCGGCGTCCTCGACCATGTACAGCGGGTTCTCGTAGCGCATGTCGATGACGGCCGTCCCGATCTCGATGCGCTTCGTTCGAGCCCCGATCGCAGCCAGGAGCGGGAACGGCGACGCGAGCTGATGGGCGAAGTGATGGACCCGGAAGTAGGCGCCGTCGGCCCCGAGGTCCTCGACGGCCTCGGCGAGCTCGATCGACTGGATGAGCGCATCCGCGCCCGACCGGACCTGCGAGTAGGGCGATTCCGACCAATGCCCGAACGACAGGAACCCGATCTTCTTCATGCGGCGATTCTAGGGACCTACGCTCGCATCCTCTCGCCCGATGGGTCCACGAGCGCGTCCGCGCCGATGACCGCCGCGACGCGCGCGTCGAACACGTCGATCTCCACCGGGTCGGCGATGTCGACCCGCGCCGGCAGGTAGGCGTAGCCGATCGTGCGTTCGACCGTCGGGCCGTAGGCGACGCTGCGAAGGCGACCGACCACCTCGCCGTCGAGGCGCACGGCCTCGCCGCCGTAGATCGGTTCGTACGCGGGTCCGCCGATGACAAGGGAGCGGAGCCGGCGGTCGGGTTGGGTGGCGCGGGCGGCGACCAGCGCGTCGCGCCCAATGAACGGGCCCTTGTCGAGTCTCACGAATGAGCCGAGTCCGGCTTCGAAGGGTGTGTCGAGCGTCGTCAGGTCGGTGCCGTAGTAGCGGTAGCCCTTCTCCATGCGAAGTGCGTCGAGGGCCCGGTAGCCGATGGGCTCGGCGCCGGCGCCGATGACCCGGTCCCAGACGGCGACGGCCCACTCGATGGGGGTCGTGAGCTCCCAGCCGAGCTCGCCTGCGTAGCTGATGCGGGCGGCGTGGACCGGGGCCGGACCGACACGGATCGTCCCGGCGCGGCGAAGCGGAATCGCCTCGTTGCCGACCTCGCCGGCCGGGGCGCCCGCTGCGACCACCACGTCCCGTGCCTGCGGCCCCCACAGACCGATCGTCGCGAGGTCGCCGCTGACATCGCGGATCGTGACGGCGGAGTCGTCGTCGACATGCGATCGCAGCCAGGCGCTCTCGGACGCAAGGTAGCCCGCACCGGTCACGACTCGGAACCGGTCGTCCGCCAGCCGCGTGACGGTCACATCGGCCACGATCCCGCCGCGCTCGTCGCACCACTGGGTGTACACGACGGTCCCGACGGGTCGGTCGACGTCGTTCGCGCTGACGCGCTGGAGGAGCCCGAGCGCCGCCGGTCCCTCGACGGCGATCTTGCCGAACGACGAGAGGTCGACGATGCCCGCGCGCTCACGGACGGCACGGGCCTCGGCGCAGACGCGCTCGAACCAGGGTGGTTGCGTCCAGCCGTAGGCGGCTTGGTCGCGGCCCGATCGGCGCCATGGCCGACCCGGCTCGTGGTAGTCGGCGCGCTCCCAGCCGGCCTTGGTGCCGAAGACCGCGCCGGCCTCCTGGAGCCGGCCGTGGAGTGCGGAGAGCCGCCGGGGCCGGCCCGCGACGTCGGCGTCGTACGGATACCGCAGCCGGTAGTAATCGGAGTAGGTCTCGCGCGCGAGCCCACCCGCGAACCCGAGCTCGCGGTAGACATCGCCGAACCGCCAGGCCCGGTACGGCCCGACGTCCACGCCCGGGTCGCCGGCCGTGATCCAGCCGGCCATCGCGCGTCCGATCCCGCCGCCACCGCCGAAGCCGTTGAGCGACAGCCCGGCCGCGACCCAGAAGCCGCGAACCCCGGGGAGTGGCCCGAGGAGCGGGTTGGCATCGGGCGTCATCGCGTCCGGGTGGCAGACGAGCCGGATCGCCTCGGCGTCGGCCAGGAACGGGAAGCGGCGGATGGCCCCGTCCATCAGCGGCGCGAAACGCTCCCAGTCGGGCGGCAGCGACGTCGCAGCGTGGCTCCACGGCACGCCGTCCTCCCAGCGCGAGACGGGGTTCGTCTCGTAGCCGCCGAACACCATCCCGCCGTGCTCGCTCTTGCCGTAGACGAGGTTGTCCGGATCTCGGAAGCAGGGCATGTCGCGGGGCAGCTCGGAGCCGGGGACGGCCTTGAGCGCGACATGCTGGTGGTCGACCGGCGTCGACGGGATGAACGCCCCGACCATCGCCGCGACCTGCGGCGCCCACATCCCGGCCGCATCGACGACGAGCTCGGTGGCGATCGGGCCGTGATCGGTCACGACGGCCGTGATCTCGCGCCGCGCCGACAACTCGAACCCGGTCACGAGCACGCCGGTCCTGATCCGGACGCCCAGCGCCCGGGCCGCGTCCGCCACGGCGTGCGTGGCGGCGTGCGGGTCGAGGTGACCGTCGCCGGCCAGGTGGACGGCCCCGTACAGGTCGTCGGGCGAGATCGCGGGCATCAGCCGTCGCGCCTCGTCCGGACCGATCACGCCGGCATCGAGCCCGATCCCTCTCGCCCGGCTGGCGGTCCGCTCGAGCTCCCGGAGCTGGGCCGGGCTCGACGCGAGGCGCAGGCTGCCGACGGTCTCGAACGCGCCGAGCCGCCGGTAGAGCTCGATGCTGTAGCGGCGGAACTCCATCATCGTCGACGAGGGGTTGAACGCCGTGACGAGCCCGGCGGCCTGGCACGTCGAACCCGCCGTCAGCTGCGCCTTCTCGACGAGCAGCACATCGGTCCAGCCGGCGAGGGCCAGGTGGTACGCCACGCTGCAGCCCGTGATCCCGCCGCCGATCACCACGACGCGGGCCTGGTCCATCGTCATCAGTGGCACGCCGCGGATCCGGAATCGAGCTGCCGTCCGGTCGTCGCCAGGAACGTCCAGTCGAGACCCGTCGGATGGAGCACGAACCGGATGACACCGAACTCCGCCGCCACCCGGACCGCGCTGTTGGCGACCGGCGTCCGGAACGCCCGTAGCTCGGCGCCACCGGTGCCGACGACGAACTCCTGCAGGCCCCGGGCGTCGTCGGCTCGGGCGTCGGGGTCCTGTGGCGCGAACCGCTCGTAGTCGTGGTCGTGGCCGTTGACGACGACCTCGGCCCCGGCGTCGTAGACGACCCGCCAGAACGGCGCCACCGTCGCATCGTTGCCGTGCTCGCCCGAGCTGAACCGCGGGTGGTGCCAGATCGCCATCGTGCACTGCGCTCGCGACGCTGACAGGTCACCGGCGAGCCAGCTCCCCTGGGCCGATCCGGCGTCGCAGCCTCCGACCGGCTCGCAGTCCGAATCGAGGACGACGATGTGCCACGCCCCGAGGTCATACGAGTACCAGCTCGTGCCGTTCGGGGCCGCCGCGGCGCCGAAGTACCCGAGATACCCGGCGAGGCCCTGCGTCTCCCAGTCGTGGTTGCCCGGCGCCGGTCGTGTCCTGGCCACGTGCCGGCCCCAGGTCGGGCCGTAGCAGTCGCGGAACTGGGCGGCGGTGCCGCTCGCGTAGGCGTTGTCGCCGGCGGTGAACACGGCTCCGGTCAGGTCGTCGAGGAGTCGCGCGGTGTGCTCGTCGCCCTCACGGCTGCAGTCGGCGATGTCGCCGGCGCCGATGAGGACGGCGTCCGCCGGAGGCGAACCGGTCGGTCCGCCCGTTGGCTGCGCCGACCCGCTTCCGGCCGCCGACGGGGCGACCGATCCCGCGGGCGAGGCCGCGACGCCCGCCGACGCTGCCGATGGCGCCGGCGTGACCGCCGCTACCGACGCGGACGGATCCGTCGACGCGG
>DASUFJ010000086.1:0-2249 GCA_036274575.1 Candidatus Limnocylindria bacterium | reverse complement strand
CTGGAGCATGTCCAGCGCCTCGGCAGAGCGGCACTCCCCGACCACGATGCGGTCGGGGCGCATGCGCAGCGCGTTGCGGACGAGCTCGCGGATGGGGATGGCGCCCTTGCCCTCGATGTTCGACGGGCGAGCCTCGAGGGTCACGACGTGCTCCTGGCGAAGCTGCAGCTCGGCCGCGTCCTCGATGGTGACGATGCGCTCATCGTCCGGGATGAACGACGAGAGGATGTTGAGCATCGTCGTCTTCCCGGAGCCGGTGCCGCCCGACACGAAGATGTTGAGGCGGGCCTTCACGCAGGCCTCGAGGAACTCGAACATCTCCGGGGTGGCGGTGCCGAACCGCACGAGGTCGTCGACCGTGTACGGCGTGGCGGAGACCTTCCGGATGGTGATGACCGGGCCGACGAGGGACAGCGGCGGGATGATCGCGTTCACGCGCGAGCCGTCGGCGAGGCGCGCGTCGACCATCGGGCTCGACTCGTCCACGCGGCGACCGATGGGCGCGATGATGCGCTGGATGATCTTCATCACGTGCTCGTCGTTCTGGAACGTCACGTTCGTGAGCTCCAGCTTGCCGTCACGCTCGATGTAGACCTGCTGCGGCCCGTTGACCATCACCTCGGTGAGGGTCTCGTCGCGGAGGAGCGGCTCCAACGGGCCGAGGCCCAGGATCTCGTCCGTGATCTGCTCGAGCATCCGCACCCGCTCGGCGCGGGTCAGGGCCAGGCCCTCCTCGTCGGCGATCTTGCCGAACAGCTCCTCGATCTGGCGTCGGACCTCGACCTGGTTCGTCAGGTCGAGCTTCGGATCCAGCTCGTTGATGAGCCGGTTCTGGACGCGGAACTTCGCCTCGCGGAACGACTCGCGGGCCGGCATGGCGCCGGCGAAGCGCGACGTGGCCGACTGTGCCGGCGGCGGCGTCGGGGGTCCCCCGGGCGTGGTGGTGGGCGGCTGGGCTCCGCCGCTGGCGGGCGCCGGTGCCGCCGGCACGGCCGGCGTGGCCTCGCCCTCGGCAGCGGGCCGGGCCCGCTCGATGCGCTTCAGCAGTGACATGTGCGAGGTCCTTCCATCAGCGGCGTGCGAAGAGTCCGCGCTTGGCGGTCTTATCGGTCTTGTTGGAGGTTGATCCGTCACCCGCGATGGTGCGGGCGAGGGTGATGACGTCCCGCGAGAGCGGTGACTCTGGATGTGATACGACGAAGGGCACGCCGCGATTCACCGCCAGGACGGCGAGACGCCCGTCGGAGACGATCGACCCGTCGATGGGGCGCCGGATGGAGGCCTCGACATCGCCGATGCGGATGCCCTGGGCGGCATCCGACCGGTTGATGACGAGGCGCAGCTTCGAGCGCTCGTAGTCGAGCTGGTCCGCCACCTCCAGGAAGAGGCGGACGTTCTTGATCGTCGTGATCTCGAGCGCGGCGACCACCAGGATCTGGTCCGCGGCGTCCAGGACGCCAAGCGTGTGGTCGTTCAGGCCCGAGGGCAGGTCGACCACGACCCAGTCGTGGCTCTGGCGCAGGACGTCGACCATCTTGCGCAGGTACGTCGGCGTCACGAGGTCGGCGCCTTCCGGCGACGGCGGAGCGAGAAGGACCCGGATCCCGGTCGAGTGATCGATCATGACCGAATCGATGATGTCCTTGTCCGGCTCCCCGCCCTCGACCGCGTCGAGCATCGACTTGTTCTTCGGGTTGAGGTTGAGGAGCACGCCGACGTCGCCGAACTGGAGGTTCGCGTCGACCAGCGCCACGTTCTGGTTCGTCTCCCGCTTCAGTGCGAGAGCCAGGTTCGTGGCGATCGTCGTTCGTCCGGCGCCGCCCTTCGGCGAGAAGACGGCGATGACCTGGTGGTCCTCGCTGTCGCCGACCGGCTGAGCGTTCGCCGGCACGGAGGCGTCTCGCGCGGCCTGCATCTGCTCGCGCCGGACGAGCTCGCGCTCGTGGACGCGCTTGATGGAGGTCGCGAACTCGTCGGCGCTGAAGGGCTTGACCAGGAACTCCCGCGCGCCGGCGAGCATGGCGCTCTTGAGATGCTCCGCCTCGCCGTGGACGCTCATCATGATCACCGGGCTGTTCGGGAGCCGCTGCGAGATGATCTCGCTGGCGGCGATCCCGTCCATCCCGGGCATGTTGATGTCCATGACGATGATGTCCGGACGCATCTCCATCGCGATCTGGATCGCCTCCTCGCCGGAGCCGGCCGTGCCGGCGACGTCGATCTCGCGCTCCAGGCCCAGGAGCCGCGAG
>DASUFJ010000085.1:0-7801 GCA_036274575.1 Candidatus Limnocylindria bacterium | reverse complement strand
GGGCCGAGCTCCTCGACGAGCCGATACTTCAGCTCCGCCACGGTCAGCGTGGCGGACGGTGGCGGCGTGATGCTCGGCGGCGGCATCGTCGTGCCCGATGCGGCTGGCGATGCGGCCGGGGTGACGATGCCGCCGGGAGTCCTCGAGCACGCGACGAGGAGCAGGATCAGCACTGGCACCCGAGCCCGATTCATGGCCCCTCGGACGCGGCCCGGGCCGGGATCGTTCCCCATGGCCCTGCGGGGCGGCATCGGCCGTGCCATGGTGCGCGCATGGCGCTGCCTCAACGTTTCGGCCCGCATCGCCGTCGGTAGGGCATGACGATGGGAGTCGACGCGGTGCATGGCCTGCCATCGGCCACCACCCGGCGTGATGCGGACCGGCTGCTGGTGGTCGATCTGCAGGCGCGCCGTGGACCCGAGCTGTATGGCCTCGCCAGGCGGCTTGGCCTCAGTGCGGAGGAGGCCGACGACGCCGTCCAGGAGACGCTCCTGCGCGCCTGGGTCGCCCTCGACGGCGAGGAGCCGATCCGGCAGCTCGACGCCTGGGCATTCCGCACCCACTACCGGATCTGCATGGATCGGCACCGCTGGCAGCGACGCGTCCGGCGACTCGGCGACCGGCTTCGCGGTCGTGACGAGACCACGTCGATCGGAGCCGTCGCCGATCGGCTCACCATCTGGGAGGTGGTCGACCGCCTGCCCGAGCGCCAGCGCGCGGTCGTCTACCTGCGCTACCGCGCCGACCTCACCTTCGACGAGATCGGCGAGACGCTCGGCATACGGCCCGTCTCGGCGCGCAGCCACGCCAGCCGCGCGCTCGACCGGCTGGGCGAGATGCTGCGCGAGGAGGAGGACCGATGACCCACGAGCGCATCGAGAACGCGCTGAGCAGCGAGATTCCCGGTGATGAGCGCCGCTATATCCCCCGGCCGATCCCTGCCACCATTGATGCGGCCCGCGCCCAGCTCGACGGGTCCCCGGGGATGAGCCTGGCGACCATGCTCGGCGCTGCCGTCGCCCTCGCGGTCGTCGCCGTGGTGGCCTGGGCCGCCTGGCGCACGGTCGGGCCGGAAAGGCTTGGCGTCGGTGCTGAGACCCCCAGCGCGGCCGCCGTTCCGAGCCCGTCTCCGACGCCCTCGGGACCGCTGGCGTGCGGTGCTGCCGACTTCCTCATCGCCAGCGACCCGTGGGACGCGGCTGCCGGATCGCGCGGGACGCGGATCGTGTTCCGGGTGGTGGAGTCCACCCCGTCATGCCTGCTGCCGGCGGCCGTCGACGCGTCGATCACGGACGCGAGCGGGGTGCTGGTCAGCGGCCGTGCGCCCGAGGCGTCGCCCACCGAGGTGACTGCGGGAACCCAGGTCGAGCTCGGGATCTCGTGGAGCAACTGGTGTGGCCCGGCGCCGGCCGCCGGCCTCAGCCTCCTGGTCCGCGTGGGGGAGGACTCGATCCCGATCGGTCCAGCGGGCGACGGCACGATCCTCGTGCCACCTTGCCTGGGATCCGGGCAGCCCTCTGCCCTCAACGTCACCGGCTTCCAGCCCTCGGAGCGACCGCCGATCGGACGCTGACCGCACATCATTGGAGCGGTGGGGCGTCCACCGCTCGATAGAGATGCCACCGATCCGGGATGCCCTTGAGATCGTGCTCGCCGCGATCCTCGAAGTGCAGACCCGACCCGGCCACGAGGTCCTTGACGGTTTGCGACACGAGAACCTCCGATTTCCCGGCCGCCGCGACGACCCGTGCACCGATCTGGACGGTGAGACCGCCCGGTTTGCCGTCGATCATCTCGACTTCGCCGGTGTGGATGCCAGCCCGGAGCTCGATGCCAAGCTCGCGCATCTCGGCGACGATCGCGCGCGCGCAGCGGATAGCGCGGGCCGGGCCGTCGAATGTCGCGAAGAAGCCGTCGCCGGCGGTGTCGACCTCGGTGCCCCGGTACCGATCCAGGAGGGCCCGAACGGCCGCGTGATGCTGCTCGACGAGCCCGCGCCATGCATGGTCGCCGACTCCGGCGGCCGTTTCCGTCGATCCAACGATGTCCGTGAAGAGGACGGTCGCCAGCACGCGATTCAGCTCGATTTGCTCGAGGTGGACGTCCTCGAGGAACTCGTCGATGGCGCGGTGACTGGCGCCATGATCGCCGAGCCAGATGTACGCATCCCGGCCGGGCAGCTCACGCAGCGACGCGCCCGGAATCAAGCCCGCGAGGTGGCGTCCGCCCTCGATCCACGACCGCTCTGGGTGGTTGGGCCTCACGAGGACAAGCACCGGCACGTGGATGGATGGCACGATCGCCCGCAGATCGGTGTGCATGTACTTCCGTGTGCTGGCGATCGCGTGACCCTCGCCCTGCGACAGCAGGACGTAGCGGTACCACCACTCCGCATACCCGGCGTCATCGGCCATGGATGGTTGATCGTCTCTCACGTTCGCGGTGGCTTCCGCACGCGTCCATGGACGTCGGGTCCCTTCCTCCTGCTGCGCGAAGCGTTCCTCCGTCCACTCCCATGGGGTCTCCGGAGACCAGAGGTAGTTCGTTGATGCCTCGTAGAGGATGAGCCCGTCCGTGCGTTCCGGATAGGTCGCCGCGAACATGCACGCGACGAATGCATCCTCGTTCGTCGCGAGGATCGCGGTTCGCTCGATGCCGATCTCGTCGAGGAGGACGACCAGATCCTCCATCACCGTTTCGAGCGGCCAGACGTCGCTGGGGGAGGCGCGTTCGGATACACCCATTCCCCTGACGTCGTGCATGACGAGGCGCCGGTTCCGCGCGAGGCCCCTCAGGAATCGGGCCATCACGGGTGCGTCCCAGTTCAGCTCGATGTTCGAGACCCATCCCTGGAGATAGAGCAGCACCGGCGCGCCCTGTCCCATCACCTGATACGCGAGTGAGACATCGCCTTGCCAGAAGAAGCGCGTCTCGGGGCGCTCGGCCATCGGCCACCTCTCGAGCGAGTCGCGGGACGTTGGCCGGAGTGTCCTGCCCCGCGCCTGGGCTGGCAAGACCGATTCGACACCGCGTGTGTAAGACTTCGACGATGCCAAACCGCCTCGCCGGCGAGACGAGCCCGTACCTGCTCCAGCACGCGAACAACCCGGTCGACTGGTACCCGTGGGGCGAGGAGGCACTCGCTCGCGCGCGTGAGGAGGATCGGCCGATCTTCCTCTCCATCGGCTACAGCGCCTGCCACTGGTGCCACGTCATGGAGCGCGAGTCGTTCGAGAACCCGACGATCGCGGCTCAGATGAACGAGCACTTCGTCTCGATCAAGGTCGATCGCGAGGAGCGGCCCGACCTCGACGACGTCTACATGGCCGCCGTGCAGGCCATGACCGGCTCCGGCGGCTGGCCCATGAGCGTCTTCCTCACGCCGGACCTGCGGCCCTTCTTCGGCGGTACCTACTTCCCGCCGGATGACCGGCACGGGATGGCCGGCTTCCCGCGCGTCCTCTCGGCCGTGGCCGATGCATGGGCCAACCGACGCAGCGAGGTCGACGGGCAGGCGACGCTCCTCTCCGACCACCTGAGCGCTCAGCTCAGCGTGCCCGCCGGGGACCGGGATCCGGAACGCCGGCAGCTCGAGAGTGCAGCCGCTCTGATCGGCGCCAGCTTCGACGCTCAGCACGGCGGATTCGGCGGCGCGCCGAAGTTCCCGGCGCCGATGGTCCTCGAGTTCCTGCTGCGCGTCTGGCGGCGGAGCAACGACGCGGCGACGCTCGAGATGGTCACCCGAACCCTCGATGCCATGGCCGATGGCGGCATCCACGACCAGCTTGCGGGCGGCTTCGCGCGCTACAGCACCGATCGCGAGTGGCTCGTGCCGCACTTCGAGAAGATGCTGTACGACAACGCGCTCCTGGCGCACGCCTACGTGGATGCCTATCGGGCGACGGAGGAGGAACGCTTCGCCGGCGTGGCGCGCGGCACGCTCGACTTCATGCTCGCCGAGCTGCGCACGGTCGACGGCGGCTTCGCCTCCGCTCTCGATGCGGACAGTGACGGTGTCGAGGGTCGCTTCTACGTGTGGTCCTACGACGAGTTCATGTCGGTCCTCCGCGATGCCGGCCTCGATGCTGGCGAGCGCGGATTACTGGCCGATTACTGGGGCGTTATCGCCGATGGCAATTGGGAGGGCACGAATGTCCTGCATCGGCCGGAACCGTCCGCGGCGCCGCCCGAGCTGACGGCGCGCGCGCGCGAGGCCCTGCTGACGGTGAGGGGCACGCGGACGAGACCGGCACGCGATGAGAAGCAGCTTGCCGCCTGGAACGGTCTCGCCCTGCGCGCCTTCGCCCACGCCGCGCTGGTCCTCGGCGACGATCGGTATGCAGGAGCTGCCGCCGACCTCGTGGACTTCGTCCGCCGCGACCTGCTGCGCGAGGGAGCGCCGGCCAGCGTGTGGCGCACCTCCCGTGACGGACGCTCCCATACCCCCGGCTTTGCGGAGGACCATCTCGCGCTCGCCGATGGCCTTCTGGTCGTGCACGCGGCGCTCGGCCGGGCCGAGGAACTCGATCTGGCGCTGGCCCTGACGCGGACCGCGATCGAGAAATTCTGGGATGACGCGGCCGCGACCTTCGTGGACGTAGCCGAGGAGCACGGCCGCACGATCGCGACCCCGCGCGGCCTCGCGGACAACGCCGTCCCATCCGCGAACAGCATTGGCGCCGACGTCCTGCTGCGGCTCGCGCTGCTCACCGGCGACGAGGAGCTCGGAAACCGCGCGCGATCGATCCTGCGGGCCGTTGCGCCCGCGCTCGATCGTCAGCCGAGCGCGTTCGGCCGCATGCTGTGCGCTGCGGACCGGGCGCTCGGCGAGCCGATCGATGTCGTGGTGGCCGCCACCCCGCCGGATGGGCGAGGCCTCCGCCAGGCCGCGGCACGACCGTACCAGCCGGACCTGGTGATCGCCTCGGTCGCGGCGGGGGACGCGCATGCCGGGTGGCCGCTGTTCGAGGCAAAGACGTCGCGCAACGGACAGGCGACCGCCTACGCCTGCCGCGGCATCTCGTGCGACGCGCCCACCCGGGATCCGGCCGAGCTCGAACGCCAGGTCCGCGCCCTCGGCTGACGTCAGCCCGGAAGGAACGCCAGCCGCACCGTCCTGCGCCGGTTGTCCCGATTGGGGTCAACCAGCGCGACCGACTGCCAGGTCCCGAGCGTCATGCGCCCGTCCACCACGGGCACGGTGAGCGACGGCGACACGAGGAGCGGCACGACGTGGTCGGCGCCGTGGCCGGGGCTGCCGTGGCGGTGGCGCCACCGGTCGTCGCGCGGCAGAAGGCGTTCGAGCGTCGCCAGCAGGTCGTCGTCCGATCCCGCTCCGAGCTCGATGACCACGACCCCGGCGGTGGCGTGCGGGACGAAGACCGTCAGCAGGCCATCGCCGGCGCCGATGTCTGCCAGGAACCGGCGGCATGCATCGGTGAGGTCGGCCAGTGCCGGATGGGTGCCGGTGTCGATGGTCAGCTCGCGGGTGTCCATCGGCTCAGGGCACGCCGTAGCTGTGCTCGCCGACGATGACGAGGCCCGCGACGAGATAGGTGAAGAGGACGCCGGCGAAGCCGGCGACGATGAGCCACGGCGCCAGGCGCTCCCACCGATCGCGACGACCGGCGACGTGGAGGTAGGCCCCGAACACGAGCCAGGTCGCCGCCGCCGCCAGCTCCTTCGGGTCGTTGCTCCAGTACGAGCGCCACGCCAGGTTGGCCCACACCGAGCCGAGCGCGATCGCCAGGGTCAGGACGGGGAAGCCGATGAGCACCGCCCGGTGGCCGAGCGCGCGCGCGCCGGCAGCTGTCGGGAGTGCCCGGATTCGGCCCCCCGACGCGCGCTGCGCGAGCTCCGCGACGGCGGCGAGGACGGCGACGCCGGCGATGGCGTACGCGAGGACCGCGGAGCCGACGTGGACCGTGAGCAGCACTGGCTGCTGGAGGGCGGGGACGAGCGCGTCCACCCGGCTGTCGAGGCCGAGGCCGACGGCAAGCACCCCGGCCGCCAGGGTCGCCGCGAGCGGGGCGAGTGCCCCTGCGGCATCGGAGCGACCGAGCACGAGGAAGGCGGCGATCAGCGCGGCGGCGAAGGCGAGGCTGAACTCGTGGAGGTTCGACCACGGCGCGTGCCCGGTGACCACCGTCCGAGTCACGAGGGCGAGGGTGAGGATGCCGAGGGCGACGACGAGGCCGCCGGCTGCCACCCGTGCCATCCCGGGAGGGCTCGAGTCCGCGAGCTCGGGCCCCTGGCTGGTGGAGGGGACTGCGGGCCGCACGAGGATTGCCGCGATCCCGACCCCGGCGCTCGCGACGAGGGTCACGAGCGCGACGACGGGCAGGACGGCGTCGAGCGAGATCACCGTCGCCCGAGGGGACGGGTCAGGAGAGGAGGCGGAAGGCCTCGACGCCGGTGGGGGTGCCGCATCGATAGCAGGACGTGTCGCCGGCCCGAAGGGTTGCCCCGCAGTTCACGCAGTCGCGCAGGAGGTCGTGCTCGCATTGGCTGCAGATTCGGGCGTCGGTGGGGTACTCGAGGCCGTCGACCTCGCAGTACACGACGCCGCGGGGCCGCGGCAGCGCCGCCGGGTCGTCGGACGCGGGCGGCAGGGCGACCACCTGCTGTGGCCCATGACCCTCGGCGAGGCCGACCTGGCTCACGCGCAGATAGCCGATGACCAGCCACAGCACGTAGAGGCCGACGAGGCCGGCAAGGAGGTAGGGCCCGATGATGAAGACGAACGCACCGGCCTCGTTCCCGATCCACTCGATGACGTCGCGAATGAGCTCCATGCGGGCCCGATTCTAGCAGCGGGCTCGTGCGTTACACTCCGCCGAACACGCCTGCCTCGGAGCCTGATGTCGCGACAGCGCCTCGATCCCCGAACGCCGCTGAGCGAGCTCCACGTGCACCTGGGAGCGGCCGTCACACCGGCGATCATGTGGGGCATCGCGCACGCGCAGGGCATCCGCCTGCCGACGAAGGACTACTGGGCGTTCCGTGACCTCATCACCGTCGGACGGCGGCGTCGCGGCTTCAAAGCCTATCTCGACCTCTTCCACTGGACCGAGCTGATCCAGTCGAGCCCGATCGCCGTCGAGCGCAGCGTCTACGAGGTGATCGGCGGCGCGTATCGCAAGAACAACGTCACCCAGATCGAGCTGCGCTTCAACCCGATGAAGCGAAACCGCGGCGGCGAGCAGGACCTGGACCACATCATCGCTGCCGCCGTGCGCGGGATGGACCGGGCCGTCCTCGAGTACCCGCAGGTCCGCGCCGGACTGATCTTCTGCCTCGACCGAGGGTTCAGCCGCGGGCTCAACGAGATCATCGCCGCAAAGGCGATCGCCTGGCGCAGCCGCGGGGTCGTCGGGATCGACATTGCCGGCCCGGTGACCGACGGCTTCCACCTGGAGGATTACGCCTCCCTCTACGCCGAATGTCGCCGGGGTGGTCTCGGGCTGACGGTCCATGCCGGGGAGACGGGCGGGCCCGACGAGGTGCGGGAGGCACTCGAGGCGCTCGAGCCGGACCGCATCGGCCACGGGGTCCACGCCGCCGACGACCCGGCCGTCGTGGCCATGCTCCGCGAGCGCGGCACGGTGCTCGAGATCTGCCCGAGCTCGAACCTCAACACGGGCGTCCTGCGCTCCACGTCTGACGTGCGGCGGGCCATCAGGGCGCTGATCGATGGCGGCGTGCGCTTCACGATCAGCACCGACGGCCCCGAGATGCTGCGCTCGTATCTGCGCGACGAGCTGGCGTTCCTCATGCGCCACGAGATCCTCTCGCTCGACGA
>DASUFJ010000084.1:0-63402 GCA_036274575.1 Candidatus Limnocylindria bacterium | reverse complement strand
GCCGAGGCCGCTCCCGCAGCGCCGCCCGGTGTGCCGCGAGCGCCTCGTCGGCCCCTGCGACGCCCAAGCGCGACGCATGGCGCAGCGCTCCCCGGTAGCGGGCCGACTCGAGGCGCAGTGCGTCGGACGCGGCAAGGCCATGCCGTCGGTACAGGTCGAAGGCGGTGGCGTAGAACATGAGCCCGTGGTGGACGGCCCGACGGCGGCGGCGCTCGACGGGCGTCAGCCAGTGCGCGAGCTCGTGGAGCAGCGTCAGGCGCTGATCGAGTGGATCGGTGCCGGCGCGGACGGCGATGAGCCCCACATCGCGCCGCGTCATGCCGGTGGACCCCCGCCCTCGGCGCGTGCGCCAGGCGAGACGAGGGACGGGGCGACCGGCATCGGCGCAGACGGCCTCGACCAGCGCTCCAGCCCAATCAGGCGGACTCATCGCGCAGTCCGGCCAGCCCGCAGGAGCCGGCCGACATCCAGGATCCAGGCGTCCAGCGCTGGATCGCGATATGCCTCGTCGTCGAAGGTGAACCCGCTCATGGCCGGCCCGTGCTCGGCAACGTACTCACTCGGCGAGACGGAACGATATGGGAAGGACCGTGCGGCAAGGGCCTCGCGCTCGGGGCTGGCCGCCGGCCGCGCGTCAACCGCGGGCCGGCGCGCCTCGTGGCGCGCACGCCATCGGTGTGTCAGGCGCTCCAGGCGCTCTCGATTCGCCACCCGGGGAGCGTAGCCGCTCAGCCTTCGGCGGGACGTGCCTCCGGCGGACGCGGCGCGCCCTCGTAGAGGCCCACCCGCGCGACGGCGCGCTGGACCCAGCGCGGCGCCCACCAGTTGATGCGTCCCATGACCCGCATGAAGGCCGGCACGAGGATGCCGCGGACGATCGTCGCGTCGATGAAGACGGCGAGGGCCATGCTGAAGCCGAGCGACTTGATGAGGCCGACCGATGACATGGCGAAGGCGCCGAACACCGCGACCATGATCAGCGCCGCGCCGGTGATGATCCCACCGGTGATGCTCAGGCCCTCCTCGACGGCCCGCGTGTTGTCGCCGGTCACCAGGTACCGCTCCCGGATCCGCGACAGCAGGAAGATCTCGTAGTCCATCGAGAGGCCGAAGAGGATCGCGAACATGATGATCGGCGTCGAGGCGATGATCGTGCCCGACGCATCGAAGTTGAGCAGGCCGGAGAGGTTGCCATCCTGGAAGATCCACACCAGGGCCCCGAAGCTGGCGGTGATCGACAGGAGGCTCATGAGGACGGCCTTCAGCGGCAGGAAGAATGAGCCGAAGGTCAGGAAGAGCACCAGCCCGGTCACGCCGACGACGATCGCGACGGCCCACCCGACCGAGTGGCTGAAACTGTCCATGAAGTCCCGCGACCGCGATGAGAGGCCGCCGCTGACAACTTCGTCAGTGCCCTCGGGAGCCGGGACGGCGCGGACCTCGTCGACGAGGGCTCGCCCGGCCGCCGAGTCCGGCAGCGCATGGCTGAAGACCTCGACCCTGGCGACGTCGTCAGCCACCCACTGGTCGATCCACGCTGCCACGCCTGCTGTCTCCGGCGGCCGCTGATCGGCAGGGAGCGTCGCGATCTGGAGGTACGTCGCCGCGTCGAGCCCGGCCGGCGGGTCGAGGACGCTCTTCACTTCCGTGACGTCCTGCAGCTCCTCCAGGTCGGCGACGTACGCCTCAAAGCCTGAGATCCAGCCGGCGTCGAGGGCGCCGTCCTCCGCGATCGGCCCATCCATGCGCACGGCGACGGCGATGGGGTCCGACTCGCCACCCGGGAACTCGTCCTCGAGGACGTGGAAGCCGGTGACGCTCTCCGACGGGGGCAGATCGTCGAGGTTGCCACCCGTCGACAGCTCGATGCCGAAGAAGGGCAGGCCCAGCACGATGAGGACGATGAGCACCGGCGTCGCGATCGCGACCGGCCGCCGCATGACGACCCGCGCGATGCGGCCCCACAGGCCGTGGCCGCGGCGCGCGTCGGCCGCGTCGGCATCGTCCTCCATGAGGCGGATGGCGCGCGGAAGCGGGACGCGGAGGCGGTTCACGCGCGGCCCCAGCATGCCGAGCAGCGCCGGCAGTACCGTGAGCCCGAAGACGAGGGTCGAGAGCACCGTGACGACGCCGCCGATCCCCATGCTGCGAAGGGCGGGCGACTCGAAGACGGTGAGGCTCGACAGGCCGATGGCGACCGCGATACCGCTCACCGCGACGGCCTTGCCGACGGTGGCCATGGTGTGCTCGACGGCGTCGGCAACCGGGCGGTGGCGCAGCTCTTCCCGGAAGCGGCTGATCGTGAAGAGCGAGTAGTCGATCGACAGCGCGAGCCCGATCATGGTCGCGATGTTCGTGACGAAGATGCTCATCTCGGTCACGTCGGCCAGGAGCGTGATGGCGGCCATCGCGCTCGGCAGGGCGAGCGCGGCGATGATGAGCGGCAGCGCCGCCCCGACGAGCGTCCCGAACACGGCCAGCAGGATCAGCAGCGCGATCGGGAAGCTGATGAGCTCGGCGCGGACGAGGTCGCGCTCGACCGCCTGGTTGAACTCGTGCTGGACCATCGGCACACCGGTGACGGTGGTCTCGACCCCCGCGGGCGCATCCACGAGTGAGGCGAGGTGCTCGGCGTCGTCGACGGCATCCTCGAGCGGTTGCGTGAGCCGGATGAGGGCGAACGTCGTGGTGCCGTCGCGGCTCAGGAACGAGGGATCGCCGATGTCGGCGTAGGTCACGATCTCGTCGACTGCCGGGTCGTCGGCCAGCGGCGCGACGGCATCGGAGACGGTCTCCTGGAACGCCGGCGAGGCGGCATCGCCGTCGGGATCGGTGAAGAGGACGATCATGCTCGTCGCCTGCTCGCCGAAGCGGTCGGCGAAGAGCTCCTCGGCGCGCGCCGCCTCCGAGCCGGGGACCTGCCAGCCACCCTGGCTCAGCCGGCTGCCGGAGGTGGCGGCCCACACGTTGACACCGATGACGAGGGCAAGCCCGACGAGCGGGATCCAGCGCCGTCCGCGGTAGGTGAAGCGACCGAGGGCCGCGAAGATGCCGTTGTGCGCGATCCGGTCGTCGACCGGCGTTGAATGCTCGTTCACCATCGTGTCGCACACTCTACGCTTGCAATTTGGCATGAGTCAACTGCAAAATGAATATGTATTCACCCACCTGACCGATGGAGGACCGATGGCACGAGCGACCGCCAGCCACGCGACCGAGATGCGCCGGCGCATCCTCGAGGGCGCGCATCGGGCGATGCTCGAGGGTGGCTATCGCGGCACGACGATGCCCGAGATCGCCGCCGCGGCAGGCGTGAGCGTCGGTCTGCTCTATCGGTACTTCACCAGCAAGGAGCAGCTGTATCTCGCCATGTGCGAGGCGGTGACCCAGGCACAGCTCGACGAGCTGGCGGTCGAGCTGTCGCGGATCAGCGATCCGCGCGAGCGTCTGGCCAGCGCCGTGGGACTCTTCGTCGACAGCCTGGAGGCGGAACGCTGGGGGGCAATCATCACCACGGGATGGGCGGAGGCAGACGTCAACCCCGAGCTCCGCGACCTTCTGCGCCGCCGCTGCGACCAGATCCGCGCCTTCGCCGCGATGTTCCTGCGCGAGGGCGTGGCGCGCGGGGAAGTCGACCCCGATGCCGACGTCGAGGAGCTGAGCCTGGCGGTGACGATGCTCATGGACGGCGTCGTCGCCCACCAGGCGGAGCAGGGCGACCGGTTCGATCCCGCCCTCGTGCGACGCTCGGTCAACGCTCTCCTGGACCCGCTCATCCGTCGGTAGCTCCGCCCCCAGCCAATGGGAATTTGACGTGCGCAAGCACCCCTTCGAGACCGAGGACTGCTCTCTAGGAACCGGGGATCTCCAAGACCTCCAGGCTCTCCAGCATCGCGTCAAGGAGGGCGCGTGTCGGGTCGAATTCCTCCGGAGCAACCACTGCGCGTCGTAGTCGACGGATCTCGCCCTGTCACTGGCGCGCGGAAGTGCCCCGCCTCCTTGCCGTCACGGCGCGGCAACCCGTACACGCGGTGCGTGGCGTCGAAATATCCGCCGATGGGCGCTCGACCGGTGCGTATGATCGGTGCCGCATGACGCGTCAAGCCGAGCATCCGTGACCGTCCTCGCCCCGGCCACGTGGTGGCGAGGACTCGCCGGCCTGACGCGCTCCGGCAGCGCGGTCGAGGGCCTGGCCTGGGCCCTCTACGACTTCGCGAACACGATCTTCAGCTTCGCGATCGTCAGCTTCGCCATGAGCCTGTGGGCGACCAGCTTCCTGGGCGAGACGGAGGGCCAGCGCTGGTTCGGCTGGGCGGTGTTCGCCTCAGTCCTCGTCAACGCCATCGTCTCGCCGATCCTCGGCGCCATGAGCGACCGCACTGGCAGGCGCAAGCCGTTCCTCCTCTTCTTCACCGTTCTGACCATCGTGCCGACCGCGCTCATCGGCCTGGTCGACATCGGGCTCGGGCTGCTCGCCTTCGCCCTCGCCAACTTCGCCTACCAGGCCGCCCTCATCTACTACGACGCCCTCCTGCCGGACGTGGCGCGAGCCAGCACGCGGGGCAAGCTCTCGGGCATCGGCGTCGGCCTCGGCTACCTGGGCACCATCGTGTCCGGCCTGCTCTTTCGCTTCACCACCGATGCCGACGGCAAGACCACCGCAGCCAGCTTCATCCTCGTGGCGTCTCTGTTCGCGCTGTTCGCCGTCCCGCTCTTCGCCCTGGTCATCGAGCGGCGGCCAATCGGTGAGCCGTTCCGCGCGATCGACGTCGTCCGCAGCTGGTCGCAGCTCGCCACGAGCGTCCGCAACGCCCGCCAGACGCCGGGACTGCTGCGCTTCCTGGTCGGGCGCTTCTTCTACACCGATCCGGTGAACACCGCCATCGCCGTCATGAGCGCCTTCGCCGTCTTCGCCGTGGGCTTCACCCAGGCCGAGGCGCTCAACATCCTGCTGGTCCTGACGGTTGTCGCCGTGCTCGCCTCCTTCGGGTGGGGATGGCTGAACGATCGCATCGGCCCGAAGCGGACGCTGCTCATGGTGCTTGGGACGTGGGCGGTCGGTCTCGGCGTGCTGACCCTGACCCTCGAGCCGGTGCCCTTCCTCGCCGCCGGGGCACTGCTCGGCGCGGGGCTCGGTGGAGTCGGCGTCACGGACCGGCTCCTGCTGCTGCGGCTCACGCCGCCGGCGAGGATCGGCGAGTCGCTCGGCATCTATGGCCTCGTCGGCAAGCTCAGCGCGCTCATCGGCCTGCCGCTGTACACGAACATCGTGGCCACCCTGGAGCCGCAGATGGGCGACGCGGCCTACCAGATCGCCATCGCCAGCCTGCTGGCCATCCTGGCCATCGGGGTCATCTTCCTCGTCGGCGTCCCGGAGGGACGGGCCCCGGCTGACGATCTCGAAGTTGACGTGGCGCTGCCGGTGGAGCCGGCCATCGTGCCGCCCGCAGAGGCGATCCGATGACGATCGTCGTAGGACACCGCGGATCCCCGGCCAAGGCACCCGAGAACACGCTGGAGTCGTTCCGCCTCGGGGTGGAGGACGGTGCGGACGCCATCGAGCTCGACGTCCACCTCACGAAGGACGGTCAGCTCGCCGTCATCCACGACGAGACCCTGGAGCGCACGACCGGCAAGGCCGGACGCATCGCCGACCTGACGATGAGCGCCATCCGCGAGGCCGATGCGGGCGCGACCTTCTCCCCGGACGCTTCCGAACGTCACCCGTTCGCAGGGAAGGGACTCCGCGTCCCGACCCTGGTGGAGGTCCTCGACTGGCTGCCGAAGGACATCGGCCTGGCGGTCGAGATCAAGGCACGCGCCGCTTCCGACGCCGTCGTCGAGGCCGTCCGCGACCATCCCGTGCGTTCGGAGCAGCGCCTGAGCGTCATCAGCTTCGACGAGGCCGCGATCGAGCGCGTGCGAGAGCTCGATCCCGAGATCCGGACCGGCTACCTGCTCGTGCCCTCGCAGCCCATCGAGCCGGCCCTGGTCTGGGCCACCGAGCACAGCCATCTCGGCGTCCTCCCATGGGAGGGTGACCTCGGGCTCGACCCGCTTCCCCTGCTCGCGCAGGCACGCGCCTACGGCCGCGAGGTGGGCTGCTACGTGGTCAACGACCCCGAGCGCATGCAGCACCTCGCGGCGTGCGGCCTGTGGGGGTTCGTGACCGATCGCCCCGACGTGGCGCGCGAGGCGCTCGGTCCGCGAACCGGCTAGATCGCCTGCGCTCCGCTCGCGGCGAGGTCGCCGAGGGCCGAGCGTGCCGCATCGGGATCGCTCACGCCGAAGGCCACGGTGATGCGGTTGCCCTGCATCCCGGTCGGCATGATGAGCTCGATGTTCACGCCGGCGTCCGCCAGCTTCCGAGTGGCTTCGCCCAGCGACCCGGGCCGATCCTCGAGACCGGCCGAGACGACCTCGACGTCGCGATGGGCGATCCCCTTCTCGTCGAGCACGGCGCGCGCGCCCGCGTCGTCGTTGGTGATGAGCCCGATCGAGCCGCTGCTGTCCCAGGTCGTGCCGGCGATGCCGCTGATGTTGATCCCCCGCTCGCCGAGCGCCTCGCCGAGGCTCGCGAGCTCCCCCGGGCGATTGTCGAGGTTGACGATGAACGCGCGCATGCGCACCTCCGTCCGATGCGCCGGCCCGGCCATCGGCCCGCGGCCCACGAGAGCGAGCCGGCCAAGGAGTTGAGTCTATCGCCCGTGTCATCCCCCCGCCGACGATCGTTAGCCGCGGCGACCGCCGCCCAGGATTCCCAGGACGGTGCGGAGGATCGTGTTGAACGTGCCCGATCGCACGACTCGTGACCCCTCCGTCGCGACCTTGCCCCAATCGACGCCTCTCTCCGGCGCCCGCGTCGGCCGCATCCTCCGCTCGGCCGCCGATTCGGGATCGGCGACGTCCTCCATCGGCTCGTCCGCTTCGGCTTCGGCCTTGGCCATCCGCGCGGCGAGGAGCTCCTTCGCCGATTCGGGATCGGTGTCGGTCGCATACGTGGCGGCGATCGTCGATGCAGCCGCCACGCGGTCGAACACCTCCGGGCCGACCTGGGCCATGAGCGACAGCGGGGGACGCATCATGGTCCGCACCGTGGGCATCGGCCGCCCCTTCAGGTCGAGGGCAGTGATGAGCGCCTCGCCGGTGCCGAGCGCCGTGAGCTCCTCGGTGACGTCGTAGAGCTCGGTCGTCGGGAACGTGTCGGCCGTCGCGCGCACGACCTCGAGGTCGTCGGGGGTGAAGGCGCGGAGGGCGTGCTGGACGCGGTTGCCGAGCTGGCCGAGGACATCCGGCGGCACGTCGGACGGCGAGTGGGTCACGAAATAGACCCCGACGCCCTTCGAACGGATCAGGCGGGCGACGAGCTCGATCTGCTCCATGAACGTCTTGTTCGCGTCCCGGAAGAGCAGGTGCGCCTCGTCGAAGAAGAACACCAGCTTCGGCTTGTCGAGGTCGCCCACCTCCGGCAGCGAGGCGTAGAGGTTGGCGAGGAGCCACATCATGAACGTGCTGAACAGCCTCGGGCGGTCCTGCATATCGGCCAGCTCCAGGACGCTCACGATCCCGCGGCCGTCAGGTGCGGTGCGCAGGAACTGCTCGACCTCGAACTCCGGGGAGCCGAAGAAGGCATCGGCCTCCTGCTGCTCGAGCTCGACGATCTTGCGGATGATGACCCCGGCTGTCGCGGTTGCCACCCCGCCGTACTCCGCCATCTCCGCCTTTCCCTCGTCGGAGTTGAGGTGGTTGAGCAGCGCCCGGAGGTCGGCCAGATTGACGAGCCCCAGCTTCTTGTCGTCGGAGTACTTGAAGGCGAGGGCGAGGACGCTCTGCTGAGTCTCGTTCAGGTCGAGGACCTTGCTGAGCAGGATCGGCCCGAAGCTGCTGACCGATGCGCGCAGCCGAACCCCCTTGCCCCCTCGATCCAGCGTCAGGAACTCGACGGGAAACGCCTTCGGCGCGTAGTCGGTAAAGCCGATGCTCTGCGCTCGGCCGGTGAGCTTGTCGTTCAGCTCGGCAGGGGCGGCCAGGCCGCTGATGTCGCCCTTGATGTCGCTGATGAAGACCGGGACGCCCGCGTCGCTGAGCTGTTCGGCGAGCACCTGCAGGGTCTTCGTCTTGCCAGTGCCAGTCGCCCCCGCCACCAGGCCGTGGCGGTTCAGCATGCTCAGCGGCGCCCGGACCTGGACCGCGGGGACGGCCTCATCGCCGCGCATGGCGGCCCCGAAGGTCACCGACGGCGCGTCGAAGGCGTAGGCCTCGTTGAGCGTGGTCTCGAAGTCAGGGGGCATGGATCCGGAGTGTAGCCCTCCATCACCCGCGGTTCGGATCGATCCTCGGCAGCCGCGTCTTGCCCTCGACCAGGAAGTGCCGGAACCACTCGTCGATGAGCCGCAGGTTGTCGACGCGCCTGAACGGCGTGCCGGAGCGGGTGAGCTCGTGCGACTCATCGGGCGTCCGCATGAGGCGCACCGTCTTGCGAAGCGAGCGGAGGACGGCGAAGAGCTCCTCGGCCTGGGTGATGGTGCAGCGCAGGTCCTTCTCGGCGTGCTGGATGAGGAGCGGCGTCGTCACCTCCGTGGCATAGGTGAGCGGCGAGTGGCGGCGATAGAGATCCCAGTCGTCCCAGGGATGGACTCCGTACTCGTAGAGGCCGAACGTCGGGCCGCCGATGTCACCGGAGAGCATCTGGCTGATGAGGTCATTGACGCTGCGGCACGTGACCGCCGCCTTGAAGCGATCGGTGTGGCCGACGATCCACGACGTCAGGTACCCGCCGTATGAGCCGCCGGTGACGCCCATGCGGTCGCCGTCGACGAGGCCATCGGCGATGAGGCTGTCGAGGCCGGCCATGACGTCGCGCATCGGTCCCTCGCCCCAGTCGCGGACGTTGGCGGTGAGGAAGGCCTGGCCGTAGCCCTGCGACCCTCGGGGGTTGCAGGCGTAGACGCTGATGCCCGACGCGAGCAGCTGCTGCCACTCCCACATGAGCGACCAGCCGTAGAGCGTGGCCGGGCCACCGTGGATCTGGAGAATGACCGGCGCCGGATTGCGCTTCGTGCTCGTGGGCGCCTGGTAGAACCAGCCCTGGATGCGGTGGCCGTCGACCTCATGCCAGCGCTCGACCGGCGCGACGAACGCGACGTCGGCCCAGCGGCTGCTCATGATGTCGGTCACCGTTCTGAGCTCGACCGATGCCCCTCCGGCGAGCCGGCCGGCAGGCACGTCCCCCACGGCGATCTCCGGGGCCTGCGTGCCGGTCGTGCGCGCCATGGCGACCCGGGCGCCGCCGCGGGTCAGCTCGACGAGCGCGTGGCGGCCGAGGTAGTGACGGCCCTGCGTCAGGCGCTCGAGGCGCCGTCCGTCGACCTCGACCCGCCACAGCTCGAACGCGCCCTCCACCGGGGCGGCGAAGACGACCCATCGGCCGTCCGCCATCCATCCGGGCCGGCCGACCGCGCCGCCGACGAGGTCGCTGTTCATTCCCGCCGCCGCCTCCAGGTCGGATCCCTCGATGAGGTCCTCCGCATGGCTGTCGCGGACGCGGATGCGCCACAGCGAGGCCTGGGCGAGCTCGCCACGCTTCCAGTCGCGGTTGCCGATGGCCGCGATCCAGCGGCCGTCCGGCGACCACGCCGGACCGCCCCACGCCTGGCGACCGCGGCCCGGCGAGACCTGGCGGGGCGCGCCGCCTCGCGCGTCGACGACGTAGATGTCGGATCGCCACGAGAGGTCCGGGTTCGGGTGACGGTCGGACACGAACGCGATCTCACGCCCGTTGGGGGACCACTGGGGGTCGCCGTCGTGATGGTTGCCTCGGGTCAGGAGCTCCGACGCACCCGACTCAACGTCGACGGTCCAGATCCGCGTGAAGCGCTCATAGACGAAGCCCGCGCCGTTGAACTCGTAGGCCAGGGTGTCGATCAGCCGCGTATCGGGCGCGGGGCCGTCCTCCGGCTTTCGCTCGGGCTTCTTCTCCGGCGTCGTGGAGTCGGCGCAGCTGACGATCGCGAGGCGCCGACCGTCCGGCGACCAGGCGATGCCCTCGACGTCCTTCGGCAGGTCGGTGAGCTGCCGGGCCTCGCCTCCATCGGCGAACGGAAGGAGCCAGACCTGGGTGCCGCCCTCCTTGGGCGCCTCCGCCTTCCCCGGCTTCGCACCTCCGCCACCGGCCTGGAGCACGGCGCCCCGGTCGGAGAGGAACGCAATGGATCGGCTGTCCGGCGACCAGCGCGGCAGCGTGTCGTTCTTGCTGCCGACGGTCAGCTGTCGGGCGGGCGAGCTGCCGTCCGCCGCCGCCAGCCACAGCGAGCTGCGGTAACCGTCCTTGGCCGGAGCCACGGACTTCACGGCGAAGGCGACGAAGCGCCCATCGGGCGAAACGGCGAGATCGGTGGGGACGCGAAGGTCGTAGAGATCTTCGGGGCGCGGCGCGCGGGCGGCCATTTGTGCTTGGTCTCCTGGCGACTGGGGATCGTTAGTGTAGTGAACGACCCGGGTGGCGGCCGGCGCGAGGCGTCAGAACTCGATGTCGGCTGGCGCGGCCTCGGTGATGACCGTGGTCAGGCAGGCGTTGCCGGCACGGTCGGTGGCGGCCGCGGCCGGCGTCCAGCTCATCGTCGTGTTCGACGCCTGCGTGCCCACGGCGCCGGACGCCGTCCCGAGCACGATCGTGATCGAGGAGCCGCTCTGCGTCATGGTCGAGGCCGTGCCGGTTGCGCCGAAGTCGCGGGTCGTCGTGAGGTAGCCGGTCCCGCCCAGGTTGACCGAGCCCAACGGCAGCTGGCCCGAGTTCGCCGCATTGCGAACGGTGATCGCGTCCCCGCCCCCGGCCTGCGTGATGCGCACCACCACGGATGTCGCCGCGCCCGTCCACCCGGCGAGGATCGTCTGCGGGTCGATCTGCTCGGTGAACGTGAGGGTGATCGAATCGCCGATCTCCGGCCGTCCGACGGTGCCGCCGCCAACGTTCGTCGTCGCGATCGCCGAGCCGGCGGGCTGCGTATTGTCGACGGTGACGCTGAAGCCACCCTGGGTGACCGAGTTCGACGACGCGTCGGTCGCGGTGATCGTGTACGCCTTCGCCCCGGCGGTGAGCGCCGCGTTGGCGGTGATGCTCGCGCTCCGGTAGTTGTACGTCACGCCGCCGATCGAGTACGAGCCAGCGACCAGCGCGACCGCGGTCTGCCCGGTCGTCACGTTGCTCACGTTCGCCCGGACCGTGGCGACGCCGCTTCCCGCATCGGTCACGTTGGCGTAGACGTGGTACGTACCGCCCTGGCGGATGAACCCCGGGATGTACGGGGTGGTCTTGGAGATGACACTGCTGGAGACGACGGGTGGCGTGACGTCCGGGAAGGCGGCCGCCGTGCCGAAGGTGCTCGCATCCGCCTCCTCGTCGGTCAGGAGGGCGAGCGAAACCCCGCCGGAACCATCCGCCAGGCCGCCTCCGACGAGGGCCGCCAGCAGCAGCACGGCGAACCTAGCGCGAGGCATGCGCCCGTCCCCTTGCCTGGCCGGCACCGACGACGGCCGCCCCCGAGGCATCCGCCGCGAAGTCCTCGAGCAGCGAGAGGCCGATGAGCGCGGCGGCGAACAGCGCGACGACAGCAAGGACGCCGGTCCAGGTCGTCAGCATCGACAGCAGGTAGCCGGCGCCGGGAACGACGTAGTCGACACGGCCGACGACCCGGCTCGCGGCGACGAGCACCGGATCGGGCGTCTCGTTCGCGTCGCCCTGCAGCTCGAGGTGCAGGCCGGCCGGCAGCTTCGCCGCTCGCACGACCCGATGCGTGACGAGCGCCCCGTTGTCGGCCCGAACGGTTACGACATCGCCGACGCCGATGTCCTCGGCGTCCACCGCCACGGGCTGAATGAGGCTGCCGCGCGGGATGGCCGGCTCCATCGAGCCGCCGGCGACGATGACGAGGGTGGCGAGATGCGACCAGACCGCGAGGCCCACGACGGCCACGAGCGCGACAAGCCAGAGCGCCGATAGGACGCGTTCGACGACGCGAGCCGCCGTGCCCAACGAGCGGTTCATTGGCCAGGGGAGAATGGGTCGGGTTCGTCCCGGCCCAACCTGCCTAGTTGTTCGCCGTCTGCTCGGCGTCGAACGTGAACGTCGTGACGGCCGTGGCCGACTGGTACCCGTTCCCGGTCCCGCTCGGCAGCGTGACGCGGAAGCAGAGCGTCTCGTTGGCGCCGGCATTGAGGACCCGGTCGCCGGCATGGGCGCCGGCGGCGGGATTGCCGAAGCCGGCGGTCGAGGGGCCGAGCACGGTCGCCGCCAGCACGCTCGTGCCGTCGAAGTTGTCGCACGGCGTGCCCGCGGTCGTGACGTCGATCGTCTTCACGGTCAGGGTGAGCACCGTGCGGAGTCCCTTGCCGTCAGGATCGGTCGTGGCCGTTGACATGGCGTAGCGCAGCTGGGCGGTGCCGTCGTTCTCGACGACGACGTCATCGGTGACGGTGTCGCCGGGCATCATCGCGCCGGTCGAGAGGGTGAGCGCGTCGATCTTCACGTCGTCCAGGATGATCGAGCCGGTGCCGAAGGTGGCATCCGCGCTCTCCTGGTCGGTGAAGAGCGCCAGGCTCAGCTGGCCCGCAGCGAGGCCGACCATGGCCAGCGCGGCGAGCGCCAGCACCAGCCGGCGGCGACGGCGTGGTGCCGTCTGCGTGAGCGAGATTCCCATTCCGGGTTCTCCAGGTACGGTTCTGATGACCCCCTGCGCCTGGAGAACCTGTGGGGAATCGCGGCGGCCTCCGGACCACGGCGGATTTCACACGCCAGCAGCTGATGAAGCACTAGTACGGATGGGCTACCGGGTCGTCAGCCGAGGGTCGACCCGCCGCCGCTTCCCCGACCGCTGACATTCGAGCGGTCGCCCTCGCGGATGGCGTCGGTGCGCTGCAAATCGCGCTCGGCATCGATGCTTCGCCGCGCGTCGAGCCGTTCAGGGCTGGGGATGCCCATCAGCCAGTTCACGAAGCGCCGAAGGAGACCCATCCGGTCCTCAGCCTCGCGGCCAGTCGTGTGGCGCCGGGCCGGGCCCCTTGCCGACCACGGACCAGTTCACGAAACGTCGCGGCACGGGACCGTCTCTCCCTTCGGCCTACCAGTTCGTGGCGGTCGCCGCCTCGATCTCGCCCACCGATGCGAGCCAGCGCTCGGCGTCGATGGCCGCCTTGCAGCCGTCGCCCGCCGCCGTGACCGCCTGGCGGTAGTGATGGTCGTGCACGTCACCGGCGATGAAGACCCCTTCCACCTTCGAGCCGGTCTCGCCAACCACGTCGAGATAGCCGCCGGGGCCGATGTCGAGCTGGCCCTCGAAGAGCTCCGTGTTTGGCTTGTAACCGATGGCGATGAAGAGGCCCTGGACCCCGAGCTCGCTCTCCTCCCCGCTCTTCGTGTCGCGCAGCGTCAGGGCGTTGACCGTCATCTCGCCCTTGACCTCGGTGACCTCCTTGTTCCAGAGGACCTCGATCTTGGGGTGGTTGAGGGCCCTGTCCTGCATGATCCTGCTTCCACGGAACTCGTCGCGGCGCACGAGCATCGTCACCTTCTCGGCGAAACGAGTGAGGAAGGTCGCCTCTTCGAGCGCGGTGTCGCCGCCGCCGACCACGGCGATCTCACGGCCGCGGAAGAAGAAGCCGTCGCACGTCGCGCAGGCGCTGACGCCACGCCCGCGGAACTCCTCCTCGGAGGGGAGGCCGAGCCACAGCGCCGAGGCGCCCGTGGCCACGATGAGCGCGTCGGCGCGATACTCGTCGGCGCCGACCCAGATCCCGAAGGGCCGCGAGCTGAGATCGACGCGGGTCGCGTCCTTCTCGACGATCGTCGAGCCGAAGCGCTCCGCCTGCTCCCGGAACTTCTGCATGAGCTCGGGGCCCTGGACGCCGTCCGGGAAGCCGGGATAGTTCTCGACGTCGGAGGTGATCATGAGCTGGCCCATCGGGACGTTGCCGGCGATGACGAGCGGCTCGAGGTTGGCGCGCGCGGCATAGATCGCCGCGGTGAGGCCCGCCGGTCCGGATCCGATGATCACGACCCGGCGGTGGCGCTCCTCGCTGCCCTCGGTGGGCTCGGCGCCCGTGCCGGGCGGGACGGTGGCGGTCATGTCGGGCGCCAGTGTACCCCGAGCGTGGAATCGGCCGGTTCGCCCTATCATCGGCCGGTGGAGCCCTCCGACGGCATCCCCGTGCGCCCAGAGCCCCGGCCGAACGGCGCGTGGGCCAGGCTCCCGCTCGGGACGCGACGCGAAGTCGCCGAGCTCCTGGACGGCGGGAGGCTTCCCACATCCGACGTCGCCGCCAACCTTGCCGACCTGGCCCGGCTCAACCGGCTGCCGGGCGGCGTCGCGGCCAGCGCCGCAGGGATCGGGGTCCTGGCCGATGGCGCCGCCCCGACGGACCTGCTCATCCTGGACGTCGGCACCGGTCGTGCGGACCTGCCCCTCGCCTTCGCGTGCCGCGGCTGGCGGTCGGTGGCTGTCGACCTCAACCCGCAGGTCCTCGAGATCGCTCGGCGCGCCGCCGAGAACGAGGACGCCGTCGAGGTGGTCGAAGCCGACGGCCGAGCCCTTCCCTTCGCGAACGCGTCCTTCGACGTCGCGCACTGCTCGCTCCTGGTCCATCACCTCGACGGGAAGGAGGCGGTTCGACTCCTGAACGAGCTGCGGCGAGTTGCCCGACGCGGGGTCGTCGTCAACGACCTGAGACGGGGGCCATTCGCCTTCCTCGCAACCGCGCTGCCCACTCTCGCGCTGAGCCGCAGCCGCGTGACGCGGCACGATGGGATCGCGTCCGCGCGCAGGGCCTACACCCTGGACGAGCTCGACGACCTGCTGGCTGCGGCGGGCCTGCGGACGGTGTGGCGCTCGAGTCGGTGGCTGCCGCGCGTGGCAACCGCGGCGGTCGCACGATGACCGAGCTCGACGCGGTCGTCGTCGGCTCCGGACCCGCCGGATCGGCGGCCGCGGCGCACCTGGCCCGGGCCGGCGCAAGGGTGGCGATCGTGGAGCAGTCGCATCACCCGCGGCCGAAGCCATGCGCCGAGTACGCGAGCCCGCGCATCGTGGAGGAGCTCGCGCGCCTCGGTCTCGAAGCGGAACGATGGACCGACGACGCGGTGCCGCTCGACGGCATGGAGCTCCACGCCGGCGGTCGCGTGGCGCACATCCGATACGCCGATCGGAGCCGGCGCCGCACCGCGTGGGGCGTCGACCGGCGCCGCTTCGACGCCCTCCTTGCCCGTCACGCGGGGTCGTGCGGCGCCGAGCTGCGCGAGGGCACGCGCGCGATCGAGCTCGTCGAGGAGACCGGCCGCGTGCGAGGCGTCCGGACGCGCGATGCCGACGGGACGACCTTGACGCTGCGTGCCGGCATCGTCATCGGTGCCGATGGCGCTCGCTCAACGGTGGCACGACTGGCCGGCGTCGAACGGAAGGTCGGCTACCCGCGACGCCTCGGCCTCGTGGCCCACTACACGGCGGTCGACGGGCTGACCGACCACGGCGAGATGCACGTCGGTGACGGCTACTACGTCGGGCTGGCGCCGACCCCCGGCGAGCTGAACGTCGGCATGGCCCTTCCGCTCGGCGGCCGCGGCTCGGCCGAGGCGCGCTTCGAGGACGCCCTGGCGGGCCTGCCCGAGGTCGCTGGCCGGCTGCGCGGCAGCGCCAGGCTGGGACCGATTCGCGGTGCGGCGCCCATCGGCCATCGCGTGCGGACGACCGGCGGTCCGGGCTGGCTCCTGGTGGGCGATGCGGCCGGCTTCGTCGACCCCTTCACCGGCGAGGGGATCCACCGCGCCCTCCGCTCCGCCCGTGCCGCCGCCACGGCGATCCTCGCAGGTGGCGACGTGCCCGCCGCCTACCGCGCCGAGCGCCGGCGCGCCTTCGCCGCGAAGTCCACCCTGACATGGATGATCCAGGGCTTCCTCGCCGCCCCGCCGCTGCTGGAGCACGCGGTCGCCCGGCTGGCGTTGCGCCCGGCGGTCGCGCTGCGGCTTGGCTCCGCGCTCGGCGACTGCCGTCCGGCGACCGACGCCCTCTCGCCGCGAGCGCTGTTCGAGGTGCTTGGGCCATGAGGAGCGAGCTCCATGAGCCAATGCGCGCGCCGATCGACCGCATCTTCGACCTCGCGGTGGACGTCGAGCGTTGGCCGCAGCGCCTCCCGCACTACCGCTACGTACGTCCCGTGCCCGACCCGCGCGGCGAGCGACGCTTCGCCATGGGAGCGCGCCGCGGCCCGATCCCGGTGCGCTGGGAGGCCGTCCAGCGGCCGAAGCGTGACGAGCGCCGTATCGAATTCGTGCACACCGGCGGCGTGACGAAGGGGATGGAGGTCGCCTGGCGCTTCGAGGAGCGCGACGGGATGACGGACGTGCTCATCGAGCACCGACTTGACCTGGGTTGGCCGCTCATCGGCCGATTCGCAGCGGAGCGGGTCATCGGTCCCCAGTTCATCGAGGCCATCGCACGCCGCACACTGCGACGCGTTCGCGAGCTCGCGGAGGCACCGGACCGATGAGCCGCCGCGTCGTCGTCACCGGCATCGGGGCCGTGACACCCATCGGCACCGGCGCCGAGGCGCTGTGGGCCGGCGTCCTCGCCGATCGGTCCGCGGTGCGCAGCATCGACCGCTTCGACGCGTCGCCGTTCCCCTCGCGCATCGCCGCCCAGATCGACGACTTCGACCCGGCGGAGCATCTCGACGCCAAACGGGCGCGGCGGCTCGATCGCTTCAGCGCGCTGGCGGTCACGGCTGCGCGGCTGGCGGTCGACGACGCCGGCGTCACATTCGAGAACGGCGTCGCGCCGCGCACCGGGACGTGGGTCGGCTCCGCGCTCGGCGGCGTCGCGTTCGGTGAGGAGCAGCACGAGGGCTACGTCGCGCGCGGCGTGCGCGGCGTTGCTCCCACCCTGGCCCTGGCGGTGTTCGGCGGTGCGGGTGCCAGCAACGTCGCGCTGGACCTGGGCCTCACCGGGCCGGCGGTCGGCAACTCGAACTCATGCGCGTCGGGGGCGATGGCCATCGGGCAGGCCTTCCACGCCATCCGCGACGGTACCGTCGACGTCGCCCTGGCCGGCGGCGCGGAGGCGCCGCTCGCGCCGCTCACCTTCGGTGCGTTCGCGCTGATCCGCGTCCTCTCCTTGCGCAACGACGATCCGGCCACCGCCTCGCGGCCCTTCGACCGCGGCCGGGACGGGTTCGTGATGGGCGAGGCCGCCGCCATCCTGGTCCTCGAGGAGCGAGAGGCGGCACTGCGCCGCGGCGCACGAGCCATCGCCGAGATCCGCGGCTTCGGATCGAGCAATGACGCCTACCACATGACCGCACCGCGACCCGACGGGCGGGACGCGGCCCGCGCGATCACAACTGCCCTCACCGACGCGCAACTGGATGCGGACGCCATCGGCTACGTCAACGCCCATGCCTCGAGCACGCCGCTCAACGAGCCGGCCGAGGCGAGGGCCATCCTCGGGGCCCTGGGATCACGTGGCTCAACGGTCCCCGTGTCCGGGACGAAGGGGCTGTATGGCCACGCCCTCGGCGCCTCCGGGGCCGTCGAGGCCGCGATCACGGCCATGGCGCTCGAGCGCGGCGTCCTGCCCGGGACATGCAACCTGTCGGACCCCGACCCGGAGGTCGAGCTCACCGTCCTTGCCGAGGCGATGGAGTGCCGCGTCGAGGCGGCGTTGACGAACTCGTTCGGATTCGGCGGCATGAACGCCGCCCTGGTGCTCGGGCGAGCCTAGTCCGCGCCCGATCCGGAAACGGCCTCGATCGCCCAGGCGATCGCGCGCTCGAAGGGCACGGCGCCACCGCTCTTCTCGACCACGACGGTCATCTCGTCGTCGCGGATCATGGATGGCAGCGCGCTCGACACGCTGCCGGTCCAGTAGATCACCGGCAGTCGCGGGTGACGATGGCGCGTCGCCATGAACAGCGCGGCGCTCAGCTCTCGCTCGAGCCGCCAGTCGAGGACGACGGCCCGTGGCCCCATCTCGCCCCGCAGCGCGGCGAGGAACGGCAGGGGCGCGGCGAACACCGTCGGCTCGAGGCCCGCCGAGGTGCAGAGGTCGGAGGCCAGCTCCGCGGCGGCCGGCTCGTCCTCGACGATCCAGACGCCCGGCAGACGGTGGATCTCGGCGTTGAGCGGTTGACTCATCCGGCCGCTCGGGTGCATGGCCCGTGCCGATCGGGCACCATGATGCTCGTGAGCATCGCTTCGCGCCGCCCGACGCCGACCGTCGTCATCGACGGCGTCCCCGTCGGATCGGACCATCCCGTCGTCGTGCAGTCGATGACCAACACCGACACGGCCGATGCCGACGCGACCGCCATCCAGGTTGCCCAGCTCGCGCACGCCGGCTCGGAGCTCGTGCGCATCACGGTGAACAACGACGCCGCCGCCGAGGCGGTGCCGGTCATCCGCGCCAAGCTCGACGCCCTGGGCGTCGGCGTGCCCCTCATCGGCGACTTCCACTACAACGGCCACCTGCTGCTCACGAGGTATCCAGAGGCGGCGGCCGCGCTGGCCAAGTACCGCATCAACCCCGGCAACGTGGGCACGAAGCGTCGCGACGAGCAGTTCTCGCAGATCATCGCCGTCGCCGTGGCCAACGGCAAGCCGGTCCGCATCGGCGTGAACTGGGGCTCGCTGGACCAGCAGCTGCTGACCGAGATGATGGACGCGAACGCCGCCTCAGCCGATCCCCAGGACAGCCGCGAGGTGATGGTCGAGGCGATGGTCGAATCGGCCCTTCGGTCGGCGCGACTGGCCGAGGAGGGTGGCCTCGGCCACGACCGGATCATCCTGTCGGCCAAGGTGTCGGGGGTCCAGGATCTCGTGGAGGTCTACGCCCGCCTCGCCGAGCGCTGCGACTATCCGCTTCACCTGGGCCTGACCGAGGCGGGGATGGGGAGCAAGGGCATCATCACCTCCACCGCAGGCCTGGCGATCCTCCTCCAGCGCGGAATCGGCGACACCATCCGGGTCAGCCTGACGCCGGCGCCCGGAGGCGACCGGACCGAGGAGGTCCAGGTCGCACAGCAGGTGCTGCAGTCGATGGGCCTCCGCTCGTTCCTGCCGCAGGTGTCCGCCTGCCCGGGCTGCGGCCGCACGACGTCGACCTTCTTCCAGGAGATGGCGCGCGACATCCAGGCCTACCTCGTCGAGCAGATGCCGCGCTGGCGTGAGGCTCATCCCGGCGTCGAGGAGATGCGCGTCGCCGTCATGGGCTGCGTGGTCAACGGTCCGGGCGAGTCGAAGCACGCCGACATCGGCATCAGCCTGCCAGGGACGTTCGAGGAGCCGGTCGCGCCGGTGTTCGTGGACGGCGAGAAGACCGAGACGCTGCGCGGCGACGACATCGTTCCGCGCTTCCTCGCCATCCTCGACGACTACGTCGAGCGCCGCTATCCGGCGCCCGGGAGCGCCGTCCCCGTCGCCTGAATCCGAATCGTCCCGGCTCCGTCCCGGCGTGGCCGGGACATTCATTCCTTGCGCGGGCCAAACGGCACGGTTATACTTGCTCCCGGTAAGTAGCATATAACCGGAGACCAGACCGATGCCTGGCACGTCCCCAACCACCCGCACCGATACGGCCCTGGCGGTGGGCCTCACCATCGCGATCGTCGACCTGACGCTCGTGACCGCCTACATCCACTTCACGCTGGGCGGCACGCTGTTCACGCTCAACGCGCTGGGCTATGGCGCGCTGGCGGTCGCCATCGTCGCGACTGCGATCCCCAGCCCGTTTCTGCGAAGACTTGCCTGGCTGCCGCGCGTCGGCCTCGCCGGGTATGCCGCGGCGACCATCGTCGGCTACCTCGTGATCGGCCCCTACTTCACCCTCGGCTGGGTGGCGAAGGCCGTCGAGGTGGCGATCATCCTGCTCGTCGCGGCCGACCTGGCCCGGCTGTACGGCACGCCGCGCGGGCTGCTCACATCGGCGGCACGTACCTTCGCGGGCTGACCGATGCCGATGAGAGAGGGCCGACCTCGATGAGGCGAGGCAGACGCGCCTGAGGCGCCTCCGGGGCGCAGTTCCCGCGCTGTGGCGAGGACCGATGCGCATGAGGCGCGCGCCCGCGCGCGGCTCACGCTTACCAGCTCTCGCTGGAGCGAGGAAACGGCGCGCGCCGAGACCCTCGGGAGCAACGGCCTCGCCGTGTCGAGGGGAGGCCGGTTGTCAGGCGCCGGCGGCGAGGAAGGTCCAGGCCGCGATCGCGAAGGCGACGATGATGAACGCCGCTATGGCGAGTGGCAGGAAGGCGACGCTCAGCCGCTGCCGCGGCGGCAGCGGGGTCGCCGGCTCCTGGACCTCGGCGAGACCGTGCTCCCCGGTCGTGGCCGGAAGGTTGGATTCCATGCTCACTCCTCGTCGCTGATGGCGGCCAGCTGCTCCGAGAGCGACGCCTCGGACAGCTGACCGATCTGGCGCGCGACGATGGTGCCGTCGCGCCCGATGAAGAAGGTCTCCGGTGGTGCGAGGATGCCATATGCGCCGGCCACGCGCTCGCCCGGATCCATCGCCGCGGGCCAGCTCGCGCCGTTGCGGCTCATGAAGGTTCGCGCCGCCTCCGAGCGATCCTGGTAGACGATGCCGACGATCGCCAGGTCATCGGCCCGGTGGCGGCGCGCCGCGTCCTCGAGCAGCGGGAACTCCTCGACGCACGGGCCACACCAGCTGGCCCAGAAGTTCACGACGACCGGCCGGCCACGGAGGTCCGCCAGGCGGATCGGGTTGCCGTCGAGATCGGTGACGGCGAAATCGGGCGCGACGCTGCCGACGGTCGCCGGAGATGCCGCCGGGAACCGGGACACGAGGACGGCCCCGAAGAGCGCCAGCAGCAGGACCGGGACGAGCGCGGCGACCACGAGATAGCGCAGCGGAAGCCGGCGCAGGTCGACACCGCGACGGCCTTCGCTCGCGCCGGTGGCGGTCATCGGTGACCGATCAGTGGGCGCCGTCGCCGTGCGAGCCGTGCTCGGTGTCGCGCCACTCGTGGTTCGCGGCGCGCACCCAGGCCACGCAGCCGCCGATGAAGATCACGACCCCTGGAATCAGCAGGAACAGGTTCGCGAACTGGTCGTCCGGCTTGAACACCAGCCCGAGGCCCATGACCGCCGCACCCGCAGACAGGATGACGGGGAGAGAGCTGGGCGCCGGCAGGTGGACGCCGGCCGGCGGCTTCGGTCGAGGCGAGTAGCGGATCGTGACCGCGAACACGATCCCGAGGACCACGACGATGGCGACGCCCAGGAGGAGGAAGCCGAAGGCGGTATCGGTCATCGGTCAGTCCCTAGCGCAGCAGGTAGATGGTGGAGAACACGGCGATCCAGACCACGTCGACGAAGTGCCAGTAGATGCTGACCGCCTCCACGGCGATGTGGTTGCGCGCACTGAACTGGCCCTGGATGGCGCGGGCCAGGATGATGGTCAGCCCCACCGCCCCGCCGAAGACGTGGGCGCCGTGGAACCCGGTCAGGGTGTAGAAGACGGTCCCGAACACCCCATCGGCGATGCCGAAGCCGAGCTGGCTGTAGTCGTAGAGCTGCCCGGCCAGGAACAGGACGCCGAGCGCCAGGGTGATCCCCGTCCACATCTTCATCTTCCCGGTGTCGCCGCGACGGATGGCCCAGACGCCGAACTGCATCGTGAAGCTGGAGCTCACCAGGATGGCGGTGAGGACGGCGGCGAGGGCCATGTCGAGCTCGCCACCGGGTGGCGGCTCCCACGGCTCGGGCGCGACGCCGGCGCGGGCGTTGAAGTAGGTGGCGAAGAGCCCGCCGAAGAACATCACCTCGCTGGCGATGAACAGGAGCATCCCGACCATCACGGTCGGCATGCCCGTCTGGTGCGTCTCGATCAGGTGGCTCTCGCCGGCCTGCATCTCGGTCGTCCCGGCCGTCATACGGCACCTCCGCGCCGCTCGACGTCGTCCTCGGAGTGCTCTTCCAGGTCGTCGGCGCGTTCTGCGGCGTGGCCGTGGCCGTGGGTCAGGAAGAACAGCGGGCGCTCGCTGTGCACGGGCGGCAGCCGGTCGAAGTTGTAGGGTGGCGGCGGTGACGTCGTCGCCCACTCGAGCGTGTTGCCCTCCCATGGATCGTCGCCGGCCGGCTCACCGTTGATGAGGCTGGCGATGACGTTGATGAGGAACGGGATGATGCTCACCGCGATCATGAATGCCCCGACGGTGGAGATCATGTTGAGGATGACCCAGTCCGGTCGATCCGTGTAATCGGCGATCCGTCGCGGCATGCCGAGCAGCCCGAGCTCGTGCATCGGGAAGAACGCGAGGTTGAAGCCGATGAAGTGGAGCCAGAAGTGGACCTTGCCCAACGGCTCGTTGAGCTTGCGGCCGCTCATCTTCGGGAACCAGTAGTAGGCGGCGGCGAAGACGCCGAACACCGACCCGCCGAAGAACACGTAGTGCAGGTGCGCGACGACGAAGTACGTGTCCTGGACGTGGAAGTCGATTGGCGGTGAGGCGAGCATGACGCCGCTGATGCCGCCGATCAGGAACATGCTGATGAAGCCGATCGCGAACAGCATCGGCGTCGTGAGCATGAGCTTGCCCCGCCACATGGTCCCCATCCAGTTGAACATCTTGATGCCGGTCGGGATGCCGATGAGCGCCGTCATGAAGCTGAAGAACGGCAGGAACACGTCACCGGTCGTGAACATGTGGTGCGCCCACACGCTGAAGCTGAGCAGGCCGATGCCGATGGTGGCGAAGACGAAGGCCTTGTAGCCGAACAGCGGCTTGCGGCTGAACACCGGCAGCACCTCGCTGACGACACCCATGGCCGGCAGGATGACGATGTAGACCTCCGGGTGGCCGAAGAACCAGAAGATGTGCTGCCACAGGATCGGGTTGCCGCCGACGCTGGGGTCGAAGAACGACCCACCGTAGTTGCGGTCGATGAACAGCGCGATGAGCCCGGCGGTGAGCACCGGCGTGGCGAGCAGGATGAGGACGGCGGTGACCAGCACGGTCCACACGAAGATCGGCATCCGGAACAGGGTCATGCCCGGCGCGCGCATCTTGAAGATGGTGGTGATGAAGTTCACCGCGCCCAGGATGGAGGCGGTCCCCACCAGCGCCAGGCCGATGATCCACAGGTCGGTGCCGGTGCCCGGCGAGAAGCGGTCGGCCGTCAGCGGCGCGTAGCCGGTCCAGCCCTCCGCCGCCGCCCCGCCGAAGAGGTAGCCACTGAAGATGAGGATCCCGCCCAGCGGCAGCAGCCAGAAGCTGAGCGCATTGATGCGCGGGAAGGCCATGTCGGGAGCGCCGAGCTGGAGCGGGACGATGTAGTTCGCGAAGCCGGAGAGCGCCGGGATGATGAACAGGAACAGCATGATCGTCCCGTGCATCGTGAAGGCCTGGTTGTAGGTCTCGTGATCCAGGAACTGCATCCCCGGCACGGCCAGCTCGCTCCGAATCACGAGCGCCAGGATCCCGGCCGCGAAGAAGAACAGGAAGCTGTTGACGATGTAGAGAACGCCGATCTTCTTGTGGTCGACGGTGGTCAGCCAGTCGAGCACCCAGGATCGACGGATGGTGCCGGAGCGGGGTTCGAGGGTCGTGGTAGCCATCGCGCTTAGCTCGTCGCTCCTACTGCGTGACCGTGACGTCGCCCAGCATCGTCGTCGGATGGGCCTGGCACAGGAACTGGTAGTCGCCGGCGTCGAGGGCCGGCACCTGGTAGGTGATCGTCCCCGGCTCGTTGAGGAACTCGCCCTCGAACAGCGGGGTGCCCGAGTCCAGGATCGCGACGTTGTGCTGGATGTTGTCCTGGTTCTCGAACTCGATGCAGAACGGCGTGCCGGCCGGCACCTCGAACGAGTCGATGTCGAACTGGCTGTTCGATGCCACGATCGAGATCGTCGTCCCGCACTCCGCCGCCCCGCCGCTCGGCTTCGGCGTCTCGCCGGCGATGTTTGCCTGGACCCAGGCGTCGTAGTCGGCCCTCGACATGGCTTGCACGGCGAAGGTCATGTCGGCGTGGCCGGTCCCGCAGAACTCGGCGCACTGGCCCGCGTAGGTGCCCTCCTCGGTGACCGTGAACTCGAGCTCGTTCGGAGCACGCGCGCCGCCGTAGTCGATGAGATCGCGCTTGATGAGGAACTCGGGCACGTAGAACGAGTGGTTGACGTCGTTCGACTTCAGGATGAGCCGCACCGGCTCGCCGACGGGCACCGCCATCGTCGGCGGCTGGCCGGGCGCGCCACGGACCTGGGCACCCTCCTCGTAGTTGAAGGTCCACTGCCACTGGAATCCCTCGACCTCGATCGTGGCGCCCGGCGTCTCGGCCCTCGCCTCCACCTCGCCCAGCGTGATCATGCTGAACGTGAACAGGACGAAGACGATGACCGTCGGGATGGCGGTCCAGATGATCTCGACCGTCGTGTTGCCATGGAGCTGCTCCGGCAGGACGTCGTCGCCAGACTTGCGCCGGTAGCGGAAGACGGCGTAGAGGATGAACCCCTCGACGCCGACGAACACGATGAGCGCGAGCGCGAGGACGAGCAGGTAGAGGTTGAAGACGTCCTTGCCCGCCTCAGTGTGCGGCTGCGGCGGGAGCATGCAGCCAGCCAGCAGGCCGAGGAGCAGGACCGCTCCCAGGCTGCGACCGATGAAGCGCATTGGGCTCCGTGGCGCCGTTCGTTGCATCAGGTCGTTTCTTGCGACTCCTGGCTGGACCGTGACAGTGGGGGCAGGCGCGCGGACGTCAGGCACGCACCGGCCGGCGGGCTGACGGCGACACGAGCCGCATTGTAGCGAAGGGCGCCGCCGCGATGCGACTCGCGACGGTGCCATCGACGCGACCGGTTGGCCGCCCGCGTCAGGGGCAGGCGACCTCCTCATGCGGCAGAAGCGGCCTCGCCTGAACCAGCCAACGGTCGTCGCCATCGGTCGTCCACAGCGTCTGCTGGTTCGCCTCGTTCAGGGAGGTGAACCAGGCCACGGCGTCCTCGCCGGTGACGCTCGCGCAGCGTGTGCCGTCGCTGAAGGCCTCGACCGCCTCGCCGAACGTGGCCGGGTCGCTGTCCGTGGGCCACTCGAGCACCCCGGCCGGCAGATCTTCACCGCCTTCGACCGGCTCGCCGGTGACGTCGCGGACGTAGAGCCGGAACGCCTCCGGGATATAAGTCTGCCAGCCATCGGCCTGCCAACCATCCGGCGCGACGCTCGTGTCGATGGTGGTCAGGCCGTCCATCAGCTGGCGCAGGATCCGATCCGCGTCGACGTCGCCCGGGGTGACGCCCGGTGGCGGCTCGCCCATGGCCGGGTCGGAGATCGCGCCCAGGGCGTATGCCGACACCCGGACCTGACGGCCGCCGGCGTCGAGCGTGAAGACCGTATCGGTGCCATCGGCGACCATGCTCTGTGCGGCGCGCAGGTCGAGGTTGCCGGCGAACAGCTCGGTCGCGTCCACGGCTTCCAGCACGTCCTGGATCCCGTCCTCGGTCAGCTTCCGGACCTGGAGCGCCGGGAGCGCCGGACCCGGAAAGATCATGGGGATGGCGCCGGGGACGACGACCCGGCCGTCGCCGACCATCAGGAACATCGGCATGTTGGTGACCTGCATCTGGGCGGGCAGCATCCCGCCCTCGCTCGTTACGACCAGGACCGGCGCCGATCCGGTCGGATGTTCGATCGAGCCCGACGATCCTCCATTGCCCGAGCCGCTGGCGGAAGCCGTTGGCGGCGGGTCGGACGAAGAGCCGGACGATCCGGCGCAGCCCGAGAGAACGACGAGCACGACGACGAGGACCCCGGCATATCGGTTCATGGCGCCATGGACGCCGCCGGTGGCCGGGCGGTTCCGTCACGTTGGGTAGCTGCTCACTCCTGCGGCCGCTCTTCGCGCGGAGGCAAGCGCCGCGAATACATCGGTGGCCAAGCCGACCACAATGAGTGCGATGCGGCGGCTCATGATCCCCTTGGCGCTCCTTGCCGTGTGGCTGACGGCAGCCCTGCCCGTCCTGGCGCACGGCGAGACGGCACCGGTGCCGACGTTCCCCGGCGTCCTGCTCGAATGGCGCCTCGACCCGCTGGCGTTCGCGCTGATCGTCGCGGCCGCGGCGGTGTGGGCGTGGCTGGTACGGCGCGTCGCACGCCGGCATCCGGCGAACCCGCATCCGGCCTACAGGTCGTGGTTCTTCGGCCTGGGCCTCGTGGCCATCGCGCTGGCGCTCCTCTCGCCGATCGAGGCGTACGAGGGGCAGCTGTTCAGCGTCCACATGGTCCAGCACATGCTGCTGCAGCTCGTCGCCGCTCCCCTGCTGCTGGCCGGCGCACCCATCACGCTCGCCCTCCGCGCCGCGTCACCGTCCGTTCGGCGTGGCCTGTTGACGGTCCTCCACAGCCCGGTTGTCAGGGTCCTCTCGTTCCCGGTCATCGCCTGGGTCGTGTTCGCCGCGGTGAACTGGGGCTGGCACTTCAGCACGCTGTACGACCAGGCGCTCGAGAACGAGCTCCTGCACTACGTCCAGCACGCGACCTTCCTTGCCGCGGCGCTCCTCTTCTGGTGGCCGGCCGTCGCCGCCGATCCGTCGCCGTGGCGGCTTCCCTTCCCGGTGCGCCTCCTCTACCTCTTCCTGGCCATGCCCCAGAACTCGTTCCTGGGCGTCGCCCTCCTCCAGTCGTCGGCCGCCCTCTACCCGCACTACTTCACGAACCTGCGGGCCTGGGGGCCCAGCCCGCTCGAGGATCAGCAGCTGGGCGGACTGATCATGTGGGCCTTCGGCGACGTGGCCTTCCTGGTCGGGATGGCCGCCGTGGTCTGGCTCTGGTCACGCCACGAGGAGCGTCGCACGGCGCGCCTCGACCGCCGCCTGGCCGAGGAACGAGCGGCGCGGGACGAGGATCCATGGGAACCGTCCCGCGGTCGCCCGGGTTGAGAGCCGCTCAGGCCAGCGGGAGGCGAACGAGGGCGTCGACGGCGACGGCCGCGAACAGCAGGGTCAGATAGCTGATCGAGTAGCGGAAGAGGTCGATGGCGGCGCGTCCATCCGTGGCGTTCGCCCGCAGCCGGAGCGCACCCCACACGAAGACGCAACCCAGGACGACCGCCGCCGCGAGGTAGATCCAGCCCATGCCGGCGACCGGCAGGAGGATGAGGCTGATCGCGACGAGGGCGACGGTGTAGACCACGATCTGGCGCGCCGTCTCGGCCTCGCCCCGGACCACGGGGAGCATCGGCACGTTGGCCGCGGCGTAGTCGCCGCGGAAACGGAGGGCCAGGGCCCAGAAGTGGGGCGGCGTCCAGGCGAAGACGATGCCGAAGAGGACGACTGCCGGGAGCTCGACGCTGCCCGTCACCGCTGCCCAGGCGACGAGCACCGGCACGCAGCCGGCGGCCCCGCCGATGACGATGTTCTGCGGCGTCGTGCGCTTCAGCCACATCGTGTAGACGAAGACGTAGAACGCCGTCGCGCTGAGGGCGAGGAGCGCGCTGAGCAGGTTGACGGTGATCGTCAGCCATGCGAAGGCGACCACGCTGAGACCGATGCCGAAGGCCAGTGCGCTCCGCGGGTCGACGGCGTGGCGCGGCAGCGGCCGGTTGCGCGTGCGCCGCATGACGTCGTCGATGTCGCGGTCGACGAACATGTTGATCGCGTTCGCCCCGCCGGCCGCGAGTGTGCCACCGGCGACGACGGCCGCCATGAGCCACAGCGACGGCACTCCGCCCTTGGCCAGCACCATCGTCGGCACGGTGGTGACGAGCAGGAGCTCGATGATCCGCGGCTTCGTGAGCGCGATGTACGCGCGTGCCGCGTCGACCGGCCCGCGGCTCTGGGTCGATTGCGCCGGTCGCCGGATCTCCGAGGGCCGCAGCCGGCGAACGCCGAGCACCAGCCACACCGAGAGTGCCCACAACGCGGCGCCGAGTGCGAGGTGCGGCACGACGGAGAAGGCGGAGAGGCGCGTGATCACGTTCAGGCCGCCGAGAAGGATCTGGACCGCCACGCCCGCGACCATGAGTTCGGTGAGCCGGCGAGGAAGGGGTGAGTCGGTCGCGCGGCGCACGTCGACCGCGGTCCAGACCACCAGGATCGCGACCACGACGCTCATCGCACGGTGCGCGAACTGGATCGACTGCTGGGTCGCGACGAGGTCGGGCAGCAGCGTCCCGCCCATGAGCGGGAAGTCGGCGAAGGCCAGCCCGGCGTGGTGGCCGGTTACCCACGAACCGAGGAGCATCTGGGCGAAGAGCGCAAGGGCGGTGGCAGCCGCCAGCCGGGTCAGGACGGGTCGCGAGTGCTGCGCGGGCATCGGTCCGTTCGATGCGCGTTCGGCGATGACGATGGTGGCGGCGAACACGGTCAGTGCCATCCCGAGGTGGATCGTCACGAGCTCGGCGGCGAGCCCGCGGAGCACGACGGCGGCACCGATGAGCGACTGAACGATGACGAGCACGCCGGCGAGGACCGCGGCGACGAGCATGGGGAGATCCCGGCGGCGCGCGGTGAAGACGGTGATGAGCGCGACGGCGCCGACGAGCGGGCCGACGAACACCGCGGCGGTGAGCCGATGACTGTGCTCGATCCACGCGCTGAGGTCCGCGGGCGGGACCCAGTCGGCGAAGCACAGGGGCCAATCCGGGCAGCCCAGCCCTGAATCGGTCGCGCGCACGAGGCCGCCGATGGCGATCAGGACGAAGGTGGCCACGGCAGCGGCCACCGATAGCTTGGCGAATCGGGTCACGTCGAGGTTCCTCTGGCCGCTGCCCCGGATGTGGCACCGACGCGCGGGCCGAGCGGGCATCGCCATCATAGCCCGCCGGTGGATCTGCTCGAGATCCGGCTAGGATGCCGGCGTGACGGAAGGACGTCTCCTCCAGGTGAACGTGTCGCCCGGCGGCGTGCCCAAGCGGCCGATCCCCGAAGCTCGAATCACGCGCAGCGGCGTCGACGGCGATCGGCAGGCCGACGCGACCGTGCACGGCGGGCCGCATCGCGCAGTCTCGATCCTCGGCATCGAGGCCATTCGGCGCGTCGAGGCCGACGGACACCCCATCGCCCCGGGCACCACCGGCGAGAATCTCACCATCCAGGGCTTCGACGTGTCGCTCCTCCCGGTCGGGACGCGCCTGGCCATCGGCGAGGAGGCCGTCCTGGAGCTCGCCTCCGCCGCGGATCCATGCCGGACCATCCGCCACTCGTTTGTCGAGCACCGATACGGCCGCCTGGGCCGCGCGGCGCATCCGGCCGACAGCCGCATGTACGCCCGCGTCGTGCGCGAGGGCGTCGTTCGGCCCGGCGACCGGATCGTGGTGACGGCGCCGGAGGACGACGGCGCGCAGCGTCTGCTCGATGCGTCGCGGCTCGATCGAGCGGTGCGGTCGGCGTACCTCTCGCTATGGCGCGCCGCTGCCGATGGTGGCGTGGCGGTCACCATCCTCGACGACGGCGACCTCGCGGCTGCCGCCTGCGCGGCGCTCCCCGGACGCACGTTCAACCAGGCCGTCGGCTTCGCCCATCTGCCGGGACTCGTGGACATGGCGATCGACCACTTCCGATCGAGCGGGGCCACTGGATGGATCTGGGCCGATGAGGAGCCCTGGCCCGGCGCCGTGGCCGACGGCGTCGCCGTCCATGCGGCCGGCCAGCCATCCGACCTGGTCGAGGCAACGACGCCGGACGGCCTCGTCATCCGCGAGCTGCCACGGACCCAGGTCGGGATCTGGGCGGAGGTGATGATCGAGGCCAACCGGATGCCGGGAGCCTTCGCCGATGCGTGGCGCGCCATGGAGCACCGCCTCGCCCTCGCGCCGCACGACCATCGCTTCCTGGGCGAGATCGACGGCTCGCCGGTCGCAGCCGGGGCGATCCACACCCACCATGGCGTGGGCTACCTGCGCGCCGGCTCCGTCCTCCCGGCCTTCCGCGGTCGCGGCATCCAGCGCGCGCTCATCGCCGCACGGGTGGCCCACGCGGCAAGGCTCGGCTGCGACCTCGTCGGGTCAATCGCGGACGTCGGGAGCAGTTCCGCCCGCAACCTCGAGCGCAGCGGGCTCCGCACCGTCGCCGTCCGCCACGCGTACCGCGTCGACTCCGCGGGCTGACGCCACGCGCCGGTCCGCGCGACGCGCATCGGGCGCGAATCGCACGACGCCGGGCAGTCGCGGGACGATCAGTCGCGACGCCGCCGCGAGCCGGCGAGCGCCCCGCTCGCGCGCATCGGTCCATCCGATGCCGTACCCGCGGCGGATGTCGGGCCGCAGGGTCGCCAGCGAGACGAGGTGGGCGGCGTCCCACGCAACGCGGGGGATCCAGGGCAGCGGGTAGAGGATCGTGCGGGCGATCGCACGCGCCTGAGGCGTGACATGCACGTGGCCGGACATCACCAGCCCGTCCATCCATCCACGCAGCTCGAAGAGCGTCGCGGGGATGGATGTCGCTGGAACGCCGAGCCGAATCGCGATCTCGGCCGCCTCCTCGTGGTAGCGCTGCTGGTCGGCCGCGCTCAGCGGCGCCACCCAGGCGGCGTGGACGCGGAGCGCGGTGTCGACCAGGGTGGCATGGACCCAGAGCAGGGCCTCCGGATCCATGGCCGAGTACCGCGAGCCGTCGGGGAGGTCGCCACGAACCCGCGCGTGGATGGCGTTGACCCGGCGGATGGTCGCCTCGGCGGTGGATCGGCTCCCGAAGGCGACCTCGAAGCTGCTGGTGAGTGTCCGCATCAGGCGGCCGAACGGATCGGTGGCGTACGTGGAGTGCTCGGCGACGCCGGCGGCGACGACCGGGTGCGCGGCCTGCATCAGAAGCGCGCACGACCCGCCGGCCAGGACGATGAGCTCGCGGTCGACGCGCCAGCCGACGCTGTCGGGCCCGAAGAGGCCGATCGCCTCGTCGGCGGCCGTCATCGGTGCCCCGGAAGCATCGCGGGATGATAGTGCAGAGGCGCGCCATAATCGCGAGCATGGAAGTCGAGGTCAGGCCGTTCGACGGCGAGCCGCGCGCGTTCTACGAGGCCGGTGAGCTCGCCTTCGGCGAGCGCGCGCGCGACGACGATTTCGAACGCTGGAAGGGCCTGTTCGAGCAGGATCGCGCGATCGCCGCCTTCGACGGCCCGGCAGTCGTCGGAACGGCCGGGATCTTCAGCTATCAGCTCACGATCCCCGGCGGCGTCCTTCCGGCCGCGGGCGTCACGATCGTCGGCGTGCATCCGACGCACCGTCGCCAGGGCATCCTGCGGCGGATGATGCGGATGCAGCTCGACGCGATCCACCGGCGCGGTGAGCCGCTGGCCATCCTGTGGGCCAGCGAGGGCAGCATCTACCAGCGTTTTGGCTACGGGCTGGCGACCCTGCGGGCCGGCATCAACGTCGATCGTGACCGCAGTGCCTTCCGCGTCCCGCACATCGCGGCCGGGACGGTGCGCTTCGTCGATCCGGATGAGGGTGGCCGCCTCTTCCCGGCCGTCTACGACGCGGAGCGCGCCGTCCGGCCCGGGTTCTTCGACCGCTCCACCGAGTACTGGAAGACCGAGTTCTTCCCCGATCCCGAGCACTGGCGCCGCGGAGCGAGCCACGCGTTCCACATCGTCCACGAGACCGCCGGCGAGGCGGATGGCTACGCCCGGTACCGGATCCGCGACGAGTGGGACAACGCCGGCTCGAAGTCCTCGCTCAACGTCGTCGAGATCATGGCCTCGAACCCGAGCGCGCGCGTCGACCTCTGGCGCTTCCTCTTCGACGTCGATCTCATGGCCCGGATCGAGACCTGGAACCTCCCCGTGGATGACCCGCTGCTGCTCATGGTCGCCGAGCCACGGCGCCTGCGGGTCGACATCGGCGACGCGCTGTGGCTGCGCGTGGTGGACGTCCCGGCGGCCCTGGCCGGGCGCCGGTACCGGTCGGACGGAAGCGTCGCCCTCTCGGTGGCCGACGAGTTCTGCGAGTGGAACGACGGCACCTGGTCGCTGCGCGTCGAGGGCGGCGTGCCGCTGGTCGAGCCGGCGGACGGGGCAGCCGAGCTGGAGGTCGACGTGACCGATCTGGGCGCGACCTACCTTGGCGCCTTCACCTTCGCGGAGCTGGCCGCGGCCGCGCGCGTGCGAGAGCTGGTCCCGGGCGCGATCGAGCGTGCCGACGCCCTCTTCCGGACCGACCGTGCGCCGTGGTGCCCCAGGGTCTTCTAACCTGTCTTCGAGCCTTCTCGGCCCTTGCCGGCTGACGGTCGCAGGCCGACCGCGCTGATCGCGGCCCCGACGACAAGCAGGCCGGCCGACACGATCATCGCCAGCTGGAACGAGGCGATGCTCGCCTCTCGTGCGGCCGCCGCGACCTCTTCCGCCACGTCGCCGCGGACGCTGGCCAGGGGCTGCACGGCGTCGCGGAGCGCCGGGTCGTTGACGTCGAGGCCGGGCACGAGCTCCGCGAGAGTCGGATAGAACGCCGCCGTCATGGCGATGAACAGGACCGCCCACACCAGGGGCTGGCCGACGCGGCTGATCGCGTTGTTGATCGCCGACGCCAGTCCTGCGTTTCGCACCGGGACGGACCCCATCAGCGCCGTCGTGAGCGGCGCGACGACGAGCGAGATGCCGATACCGAACAGCGTGAGGGGCAGGACGATGCCGGTGATGGCATCGATGGGCGGGATGAGTGACGCGAGGTCGGCCGGATCCGCATCCCAGGACGTGATGTCGTTCGGCACGAACGAGAGCCAGATGAGTCCGCCGGCCATGAGGAGCGGCCCGGCGGTCATGAACGGGCGCGGCCCGAGCCGGCTCGAGAGGCGGCCAGCGGGCGTCGAGAGGAATGTGAGCAGCAGGGAGATGGGCAATCCCACCGCGCCGGCGGCAACCGGCGAGTAGCCGAGCGTGCCCTGGAAGAAGATGCCCTCGGCCGCGAAAGAGACATAGAGGGCGCCGTAGATGACGAGCGTCGCGAGGTTCACGACGGTGAAGTCGCGCGACGCGAAGAGCCTGGGGGGGATCAGCGGGTTGGGACGCTTCAGCATGAGGATCGGGACCGCCGCCATCGCGACGACACCGATGATCAGCGCGGCCCAGGCGATCGGGTCCTCCCAGGCCTTCTGCTGGCCGCGGGTCGCGCCGAAGGCCAGACCGCCGACCCCGATGGCGATGACCGCCGCGCCGAGCCAATCGAAGCGGCCCGACGCCTGCTCGTCGCGGCTCTCCTCGATGGCGGCGGCGGGCCACAGCGCGAGCAGGACGAGGGGCACGTTCACCAGGAACGCGGCGCGCCAGTCGATCATCTGGACCAGCGCGCCACCGATGAGCGGGCCGGCGATGAGCGTCGCCGACGTGCCGGCCGTCCAGAGGCCGATCGCCCGCCCACGCTCCTCCCCCTCGAACGCGGCCGTCAGGATGGAGAGGCTGCCCGGGATCAGGAGCGCACCGAAGGCGCCCTGCACGATGCGGGCGAGGATGAGGAGCTCGAGCGTGGGCGCCAGCCCGCAGCCGACGGACGCCGCGCCGAAGCCGATGAGGCCGATGCGGAACATGCGCGCCCGTCCGTAGTAGTCGTTGAGGGCGCCGGCCAGGATGAGCAGCGCGGAGAGGATCGCGAAGTACGCGCTGCTGACGTAGGTCAGCCCCTCCAGGCGCCCGACGAAGGTGGCCGGCAGCTCGCGGCCGATCGTCTCGAGCGCCACGTTCACGATGGTCGAGTCGAGGAAGACGATCGACGACCCGAGGATCGTGGCGATGAGGACCCGGTTGCGCTGGCTCACCGGGGCATGCTAGCCGCGTCCCGCGACGCGACGGCGCGTTGCCCGGCCGTCGGTGAGGGCGTAGCGTCAACCGATGAGCAGTGCGGCGCTCGACCGGCTGCTGGCCGTCCTCCTGGTCGCGGAACTCGCGACTGGGCTGCTCAGCCTGCGCGCCGGCATCCCTGCCACGGCTCCGTTGTTCTGGATCCACGGCGTCCTCGCCGGATCGCTGCTGGTTGCGGCGCTCGAGAAGGTGCGCCGAAGCCTCCGGCCCGCGCTCCGCCGCCGTCGCTGGAGCCGGATCGCGGTCGCCGCCCTCCTGTCGCTGTTCGTCGCCGGCGCCCTCGTCGGCGGGTTCGCCTGGGTCGCGAGCGGGAGGATCCTGTCGATCGGTCCGTGGACCGTGCTCACCCTCCACGTCTGGGCCGCCCTTGCCGTCGTCCCCGTCGTCGTCCTGCACCTGCTTCCCCGACGGTTCCGCGTGCTGCGTCCGCCGCCGCCGACGAAGCGCCGGATGACGCGGCGCGGTGTCCTCGCGCTGGGCGGGACGCTCGCCCTCGGGGCCGTGGCCTGGGGAGCCGCGAACGCCCTCGACCTGATACGCGGCGGCGGGCGGCGGTTCACCGGGTCCCGCGAGCTTGTGGCGGGCGGCGTGCCGCCGACGACGACGTTCTACGGCGAGGGGACGCCGGAGATCGACGCGGCCGAGTGGCGGCTCGCAGTGCGCGGCCGAGCCGCGCACGAGACCAGCCTGAGCCTTGAGGAGCTCGCGGCGCTCGGGACCGAGGAGCGGGAGGCGACCCTGGACTGCACCTCGGGCTGGGCGATGCGCACCGCGTGGCGAGGCACGCCCCTCTCGTCGGTGCTCGCCGCCGCCGCTGCCGCCGAGGACGTCCGCCGCGTCACCGTGACGAGCGCGACGGGCTGGCTGGTCCGGCTCGATCCGTGGGAGCTGGACGATTGTCTCCTCGCCACCCACGTTGCGGGCGAGCCGCTTCCGGCCGGCAACGGGGCGCCATGTCGCCTCGTGGCGCCAACCCGCCGCGGCCTCGACTGGATCAAGTGGGTCGCGTCGATCGACGTGGGCTGAGCCCTACCAGCGATCCACCGCCTCGATCATTGCCTCGACGGGCTCGCTCACGCGATCGGTTCGAAGCGCGCCGTGAAATGGCGGAGCGCCGCGGGCTGGTCCACGATCCGCATGCCCCGCACGTCCCCCGCGCGTTCGGCGACCCAACGGATGACCTCGATCACGTAGTCGATGTGCGACTGGGTGTAGACGCGGCGCGGGATGGCCAGGCGCACGAGCTCCATGGCGGCGGGCGTCTCGGTCCCGTCGGGATGGACGCCGAACATGACCGTGCCGATCTCGCAGCCGCGGATGCCGCCCTCGCGGTACAGGGTGCAGGCCAGCGCCTGGCCGGGGTACTCGAGCGGTGGGATGTGCGGCAGGAGGGCGGCAGCGTCGAGGTACACCGCATGGCCGCCGATGGGCTGGACGCACGGCACCCCGGCCTCCACCAGCGCCTCGCCCAGGTAGGCGGTCGACCGGATGCGGTAGCGCAGGTAGTCGTCCTGGACGACCTCGCGCAGCCCAGCCGCCATGGCCTCGAGATCCCGCCCGGCGAGGCCGCCGTAGGTCGGGAAGCCCTCGGTCAGGATAAGCAGGTTCCGACACTGCTCCGCCCATCCGTCGTCGTTCATCGCCAGCCAGCCGCCGATGTTGGCGAGCGCGTCCTTCTTGCCGGACATCGTCATCCCGTCGGCCAGCGACGCCATCTCGCGCACGATGTCGGGGACCGATGCCTCCGCGTATCCCTCCTCGCGCTGCTTGATGAACCACGCGTTCTCGGCGAAGCGGCAGGCGTCCAGGAAGAGCGGGATCCCGTATCGGTCGCAGACCTCGCGCGTCGCTCGCAGGTTGGCCATCGACACCGGCTGGCCGCCGCCCGAGTTGTTCGTGATGGTCACGAACACGACCGGCACGGCGTCACGGCCGCGTTCGGCGATGAGCGCGTCGAGCGCATCGGTGTCCATGTTGCCCTTGAAGGGATGGATGGCGGCTGGATCGCGACCCTCACTGATGACCAGGTCGACCGCATCGGCGCCGGTGAACTCGACATTGGCGCGCGTGGTGTCGAAGTGAGTGTTCGACGGGATCACCTTCCCCGCACCGCCGATGACGCTGAACAGGATCTTCTCCGCCGCTCGGCCCTGGTGGGTGGGGATGACGTGCCGGAACGGCCACAGCTCCGTGACCGCCTCCAGGAACCGGAACCACGACGGGGAGCCGGCGTATGACTCGTCGCCGCGCTGCACGCCCGCCCACTGCTCGGCGCTCATGGCGCCCGTGCCGGAGTCGGTCAGCAGGTCGATCAGGACGTCGGCGGCATGGAGGTTGAAGAGGTTGTAGCCGGCGTCGGCGAGGCGGGCCTGGCGCTCTTCGACGGTCGTCATCCGGATCGGCTCGACGCTCTTGATCCGGAAGGGCTCGATGATCGTCTTCCAGCGCTCCATCGGTCCCGATGGTACTGACCGCGGGAGGGTCCTGGGACCTTTCATGGCGGTCCGGGTCGTACCGGTGCCGTTCGGGTGGGTCGCACGAGGGCGGTCGGCCGTGCATGATGCCGCGAAATGGGTGGACGAGTCATCGCCACGTGCGGCTGGCTCGCCTGGCAGCTGCGCCGGGTGGGTGGTCGGCCGCTGCCCGTGATCATCGGCGTCGCCTTCCTCATCCTGGCGTTCGTGCCCTTCGTGATCCCGCTGCTCGACCCGCAGCCGACGGACACGACGGCGCAGGCCATCCGCGATGGCAAGCTGGCCGATCCCAAGGCGTGGGTCCGCATGGAGGGCCGCATCCAGCCGCTTGCCGATTCGCCGACCGGCGAGGCGGGGAATTACGCGCTCTTCGTCGACAAGGTCAACCCCCTCCGCGCCATCGTCGTCCGCTCCGATCATGATCTCGCCGTCGAGCCGGACACGACGATCAGCGGGCGGCTCGCGACGGCGATCGTCGACACCGAGGGCGTCACCGAAGCGCTGCCGATCGAGGCGACCGTCTTCGGCACCCCGCCCCAGATCGAACCCGGCCGCGTCATCGATCTCGACGCGGCGCCGAAGGCCGCGCGAGTGACGTGGTGGCCGCTGGCGATCCTGCCGATCCTGCTGGGGATCGCGCTGCTCGTCGGCGTCCGCGTCGGGTACCCGATCTTCCGGCCCTCCTCCGAGGTCGACGTCGTCTCCGCTCCGCTGGGCCCGGGCGAACGCGTCCCGGCGGCCTACGGCGGCCGGATCGGGAAGACCGTCGCCGACCTCGGCGATCCGGCCGGCGCCCTCCTCCTCGTCCGCCGTGGGCCGAAGGGCAACATCCTCACCGCCCAACCGCTCGCCGACGGCGGCGGCGTTGCGCCGCAGCCCGTCACGATCGGCGGAGGCTGGACGACCGGCCGGGTCGGCCACGTCTTCGCGCGCAACGAGACGGTGCCCGCGCTCCGCATTCGATCCGAGCAGGTTGACGCGACCTTCCTGTTCGCGAAGACCTCGGAACGAGACCGGATCGCCGCCCTCGTCGCCGTCGAGCGCTGACGGCACCGCCCGGAGGGCGGCGGACGAGCGATGATGCCCGCATGAGCGTCGTGACGATCCTGTCCAAGAACGGGCGCGGCGCCTTCGACGAGCTGCCCGCCGATCGACTGGCCGAGATCGATCCGTCGCGAGCCTCGCCTGACGACCTCGTGTGGGTAAGCGTCGAGAAGCCGGGGGCGCCGCTGGTCGAGAGCCTCGGCCGTCAGTTCGACCTCCACCGGCTGGCGATCGAGGACCTGACCAAACGCCGCCAACGCCCGAAGCTCGACACGTACGGCAGCCAATCGATGGTCGTCGTCTACGAGGCGACCGCGAAGGCGAAGTCCGGCATCGCCGAGATCCATCTGTTCGTCGGTCCCACCTGGATCCTGAGCGTTCACTGGGAGCCGACCCCCACCGTTGACGCGGTGCGCCGGCGGCTCTCGCAGCCGAACGGCGTCCGGCGCGCAGGCGACCTGCTCTACGTCCTCCTGGACGCCGCGGTCGACAGCTACTTTCCCGAGCTCGATCGGATCTCGGAGCGGATCGACTCGCTCGAGGATCGCGTGCTCCAGGGGGAGGCCGATCGGCGCAACCTCGAGGAGATCCTGGCCCTGAAGCGTCAGCTGCTCGAGCAGCGCCGCGTCCTGGCACCCATGCGCGACGTCGCGAACCTCCTGCTCCGTCGCGAGCTCGACTTCGTCGACGACCAGTCGGAGCCCTACTACCAGGACCTGTACGACCACCTCGTGCGAGTGCTCGACCAGGTCGACCTGTACCGCGACCTGCTTGCCGCCGTCCTCGACGCGCGTCTCTCCGTCGCGAGCAACGCCCTCAACGCGATCATGAAGCGCCTCACCGCCTTCACCGTCATCCTCATGGTGCCGACGCTGATCGCCGGCATCTACGGCATGAACTTCCGGTTCATGCCCGAGCTGCGCTGGGCGGCCGGCTATCCGTTCGCACTCCTGCTGATGGCCGGCTCTGCTGGGCTGGCGATCTTCTGGTTCTGGCGCAACGACTGGTTCTGAACCCGGGCACGGACCGTGCAGATCCAGGCGGCATGACGATCCAGCAGCCGCCGAACGACGAGATGCCGCGGCCGAACCCAGACCCGACGCCCGAACCTGGGCCGGAGCCGACCCCGATCGACACGCCGCCTGAGCCGGAGCAGCGGGCGCCTGGAGCGGATCAACCGCCCTTCGGCACCCCACGCGACGAGCCGGATCCCGAGCTCGGCTAACCGCTCCGCGGCTGGAACGCCACGGTCATGACCGACGGGTCGTGATCGCTGGTCTGCTCGAAGAACTCGGCGTTGACGTGCACAACGTCGTACTTAGCGCCGAGATTCCACAACCTGCCGCTTACCAGGATCTGGTCGAGCACCTGGCTGTTGCCGTCGAACACGTACGAGTAGCGCTCGTCCGCGTCGAGTGTCTCGAACAGCGTGTGGAGCACCGCGCCCTGGCCTGAGGCGGCCGTCGGACCGCTGCCATCGGCATCGGGCATGCTCGGATCCGGGTTCAGGGCCACGCGGGTCCCGGCCAGGACGCCAACCGTCTCGCTGAAGTCGAAGTCGTTGATGTCGCCCAGGACGACGACATTCGCGTTCGGATCGCGCTGCACGATCGCGTCCACGAAGTCGTTGATGACCTGCGCCTGGGCGTGGCGCCAGCCGTCCTCCGGGGTGCCGGACTGGAACTCCGTCAGCCGGAATGGCGGCTGGAAGCGGCCGAACAGGGGCCGATCGTCGCCCTTCGAGCTGAAATGGTTGACGATGACGAACAGCGTCTCGCCGCGCCAGCGGAACTCGCCGGCCAGCGACTTCCGGGTGTCGACGAACGCGTCGGCCCACGGGCCGCTCGGAGTCGGAAGCACGCGTCCGGGACTCTGCGTCAGTCGCGCGCCCTTGCCGTTCGGAGTTGCCACGACACCCGTCGGGGAGGTCGCCGTGCCGCCCGGCCGATCCACGAACTCGAGGTCGCGGTCCGTGCGGAACAGGAAGCCAACCCTGATGTTGCCCCCCGGCACGCCGCCATCGGTGTTGTTGACCGGGTCGATCTGGCGGAACTGGTAGACCGGGCCACCGGCCGCGCCGATCGCGTCGATCAGGCACGCCCAGCTCTCGTCGGAGGCGACCGTGCCATCGTCGCCGCCCGGGTCGTCCTCGTCGCCCGAGTTGTCCTGCATCTCCTCGATGGCGATGAGGTCAGGCGACCGCAGGTTGTTCACGATCTGGGAGGCCAGGCCGGCGACCTTGCCCGGATCAGTCACGCAGTCGACCGCGGAGAGGTTCTCCACGTTGAACGTCGCGACCTTGAGCTGCTGCGCTGTGGCCGCGGCCGTCACCTCGCGCTGGAGGTGGTTGTCGACTCGTCCGGGGTCGTCGGTCACGAGGAGCTTGAAGTTGCCGAAGTTGAAGTCGAGCACGCCGGCCGGATCGGCGGCGAACTCGTCCCCGGCGTTGACCTTCGCATACGGAACCAGGGCGTCGTCCAGGATCACCCGCTCTGGGTTGAAGTCGCCGGAGCGATAGTCACCGGGATCACCCGGGTCGGGCAGGTCGCGCACGAGGATGCCGCCGCGCGGCGTGCGCACGCCAGCAGCTGCCTGCAGCTGGCTGATGACCGCGGTCTCGCCGAAGCCGTTTGTCGGGCCGACGGCGACTGCATCCCGCACCTCGAGGCGCATGCCCTCCAGGCTCTCCCAGAAGTCGATGCCATCGGTTGCCGGATCGAAGGCCGCGGAGTTCGACTCGACCGACGTGGTCGCGTCGTCCTCGATGATCTCGGTCGGCGGGAACACGTCCACTCCGACGACCGTGGTGGGGAGCTCGTTGCCCGAGCTCATGACGCTGACCGTCGGCGAGGCGAGCTCGGTCGTCGTCAGGTTCGTGCTGCCGCTCCCGCCGGGACGGAACTCGTCGACCGTGCCGCTCACGAGGACGCGGTCGCCGACGGCCGCCGACCCGCGGAACACGAAGATCCCGTCAGAGGTCGCCGGGTCGTCGTCGGGCGTCGGATCGGTCATCCAGAAGCCGCTGCCGGACACCGCGGTGACGATGCCCTCGACGCCGAGCGCTTCCTCGTCGTCCATTGGCGACAGATGCGCTGCGCCCTGGATCGCCGCGATCTGCGTCGGCGCGGCGAACACACTCAGCTCGATCTTCGTCGTCGTGCTGCGGGGGTAGTCGTCTGCGATGGTCGCCGTGATGACCTTGTCACCGGGGAGGTTCGCGACCGTCGCGGTATACGTGAAGACGAGATCTCCGGCGAACTCATCGCCGCCGGTGATTCCATCGTCAAAGAACGCCTGAGCGGCGTCGCCACCGATCGGGCTCAGGTTTGCCGTGACGGTCAAGCCGGTGCTCGTCGGGTTCTCGCCGGGCGTCACTTCCACAGTGAGGACGGTGTCGTTGCCGGCCATGACGACGTTCGGATCAGCCGCGCCGACCCCCGTCGGGTTCGTCGGCAGCGGCGAGTCGCCGACGGTGTGGCTGCCGAGGAAGCTCGAATCGTCCACGGGGTGGAAGTCCCATTCCGCGGAAGGATCGAACGTATCGGATTGGTTTGGGTCGCCGTCATGGACCGTGGGCTTACGAGTCAGCGTGTGGTCCGCTGTCGTATTCGGGCTGGTGCCCCAGGAAGCCCCAGGATCGAACCCGACCTGGCCGAAGACGTCGATGGCCGTTCCATTCTGCTTCAGGACAATCGCGTCGTCGCCGTTCCAATTCACGACGACGCTGTTGAATGCATCCGCCTGTGCCTGGATGAGGGCGTTCGCATCCAGCCTCGACACCACATAGACGTCGCCGTCGGCGACCGTCCCGGTCAGGGCCATCGACTGGCTGACCGTCGGCGACCCGTTGGAATACAGCTCCAACGTGTAGCCGCCGGCACCGAGGTCGACTGCCGCCCCGGTGCCGTTGTAGATCTCGATCGCCTTGTTGAAGCTCGACCCCTCGATGTACTCGCTGATGAAGAGGTCCGACGATGCCGCGCGGACGGGCATGCGGGACGCGAGCGGAACCATGGCGCCGAGCGCGAGGATGAGGGCGACGAGCCAGACGAGCCCGCGCTCCAACGAGGTCGACCGAGAGAAGGACACGGCGATGAGCCTCCAGCTGGACGGATCCGGGACGGCTCGGACGCCACGGTGCGACGGTTGGATCAGAGGGAACAGGATAGGCAGGTCGGCCGGTCCCACAATGGCAAGATCGTCAATTCCGGATGAAACGATTCACTCCGTCACCATCCCACCCCGACTGGCCCGGACTGTGCAGCACCTGTCGCCATGCCCATCGCATCGACGCGGTGCGGAGCACATTCTGGCGATGCCGGCTTGCCGAGCGCGACCCGACCTTCCCTCGATACCCGCGCCTGCCGGTCCTCGCCTGCGGCGGCCACGAGATCGGGGAACCACACGACGGTGCCCACGCGTCTGACTGACCGATGAACCTGAGAATGCCGATGCTCGTCCTCCTCGCGCTCACGCTTGCCGCGTGCGGCCGGTTCGGATCGACGCCAGACGAGACCGATGCTTCCTCCGCCCCTCCCCCTGACGTCGGTGGGGGCAGCCCGGCGCCGGACGGCGCCGAAGTACCCGAAGGGATCCCGAATGCCGTCTGGACCGCGGTCATCGCGGACCTCGAGCGGCGGATCGGCGGGCCGGCCGATCCGGAGGTGATCAGCGCCGAAGCGATGACCTGGAGCGATGGCTCGCTCGGCTGCCCCGAACCGGGTCAGTCATACACGCAGGCTCTCGTCGAGGGCTACCAGCTCATTCTCGAGTTCGAAGGCGAGCGGTACGACTACCGCGTCGGCAGCGGCACGACCGTCAAGCTCTGCGACGGCGGCCCGCTCGAGGGCGGCGGCGGCTGACACCGAAGAGCCCCCGCCGGCGGACCGGCGGGGGCTCCTGGCTTACCCAAGAAGCGTCGAACCTTATCGGCCGATGAGCTGGGCCTCCCCCGCGCCGCTGGCGTTGTCCACCGACACGATCATCGCGCCGAGGGCACCCTGCGACTTCTCGGACGGAGACAGGCCGAGCGCGAACTGCACCTCCCCGGCGGGAGGCACCGTCTCGAACGGGAACCCACCCGTCAGCTCCGGCCGCCACGGATCGAAGTTGGCGGATCCGCTCATCGCGTCAGCGCCGGCTCCCTCGAGGGAGAAGCTCTGCACGACGTAGTTGAACGCGCGGCTCTTCGACGTCAGACCAATCTCCGAGCCGAAGACCGTGAGCTCGTACGTGCTTCCATCGGTCGGGGCGAATGCCGCGCGGCCGGTGAAGCTGAGCTGGTTCGTCGCGAGGTTGAGGAGGAAGACTGCCGGGATCCCGTCGAAGGAGCCGGTGGTCAGCGCTCCATGGTCGAAGCCGATGACGACCCAGTCAGCGGTACCGTCGCGGTTGGTGTCGAGCACGATGTCGTACTCGTTCACCGCGGCGGTCGACCAGCGGTCGTGGGTGTTCAGGGCGAAGACCATGAGGCGGTCGCCGCCTCCGGCGTCGAACGACTGCACGCCCGCGGCGCGCATGTCGTAGCCGGCGCCACCGAAGACGCCTTCGTTGACGTCATCGGCGTCCTGCAGGCCCCACTGGTAGACGTCCACCGTCCCCGCGATCGCCCCGTTCGGGTTCGTCGACGTGAAGGTGGTGCCGGCGGCGCTTTTCGCGAGCGTGCCGCTCGTCGTGATGTTCGAGAGGGCGCGCGGCACGAGCAGGTACGGGACCCGCAGCGTGGTGTCGTCGCCACTCAGCACGACGTTCCCGCTCACGTGGCGGAACGCGTTGGCGTTGCCCGCCGTGGAGGCCGGGACGTTGAGCGTCACGGCGATGTCGGCGGTTCCTCCGGCCGGCACCGTCACGCTCGTCGGGTTGAACACGAGTGAGGCCGGCGACGAACCACCGCTTGCCACGGCGCTCGGGGCCAGGGTGACCGCGGCGTCACCGTCATTGACAACGGTGATGGTGTGCGTCGCCGAGAAGTTCGAGCCGAGCTCGTCGAACCCGAAGCTCAGGTTCGCATTGTGGAAGTCGGCCAGACCGAGTGTCGGGTTGCCGGCGACCATGTCACCGAGCGCGACGACGTCGGTCCCGACCGCGACGGCGGGCGTCACGAGACCGCTGCCCGCACGCGTGGTCCGGTAGCCGACCATCGCACCCGGATCACCCGAGTTGACGATGGCCGCCTTGACTTCCTCGGGCGTCCAATCGGGATGTGCCTGGCGGACGAGGGCCGCGATCCCCGCGACGTGCGGGGAGGCCATCGACGTGCCGGAGAGGAAGTACCCCTTGTTGCCGGTCCCCGCAGCGGTCGACAGGATGCTGACGCCCGGTGCCGCGATGTCCGGCTTGAGGAAGCTGTCCCCATTCCGGGGGCCACCCGAGCTGAAGCTCGCGAAGCCGCGGAAGCCGGGATTGGTGAGGGTCGTTCCGGTCGTGGTGGCGGTCGCCGCGCCACGGAGCGCCGTCGCGTCCGCGCTGGTCGGAGGACCCTGGATGCCGAGGAACGGAATCGTCACCTCGAACGGGGTGCCGTCATCCGGATTCGACAGGATCGGCCCCTCGAATGGCGGATAGCCGGGCGTCGAGTTGATCATCGCCGCCGCGGCGGCCCCTGCCTGCTCGGCAAAGATGGCCCGCGCCACGCGGGCACACGTCCCACGCACGCTGACGGCCAGCTGGTTCCCGCCCTCGACGATCCCCGCATGTTCGTTGGCCTCGACCGAACAGCCGAGTGACTCGTCCTCGTCGGTCGTGGCAGGGTCATCGGTGAGGATGACGACGTTGTAGGTGGTCCCGTCGTCCGGCACGATGCCGTTGGCCGAGACGGCCTTGATGGTGCCGCCCGGCTCGAGGTCGAGGTCGACCCCTGGCAGAGTCTCGTGGCTGTCGATCGCCGCCGTGGCGATCGCGCCCGTGCCCGTGCCGGGGGAGCCGGTGATGTACGGCGAGGGGCCGCTGTTGCCGGCCGAAGTCACGACGCTGACGCCGGCTGCCGCCGCGTTCGTCGATGCGACCGCCGACGGATCGTCGGCGCGCCCGAAGGACGAACCCAGCGACATGTTGATGACGTCCATGTCGTTGTCAACCGCCCAGTCGATGGCGTCGACGGTGACGTCGGTGGAGCCCTGGCAGCCGAAGACGCGGACGAAGTAGAGGTCCGCCTCGGGAGCAACGCCCGGGCCGACGGCGAACTCGTGGGTCGTCAGGGTGTCGGCGTCGTACGGTCCGGGATAGGTCGTTCCATCGGCGAGGACACCGAGGCCGGTGGCCGTGCCGGAGACGTGCGAGCCGTGCCCGACGCTGCCGCTGGTGAACGGGCAATCGAGCGGGTCGGGATCAGGCTGCGGAATCTGGTCGGCGGGATCGTCCGCTTCGGCGTCGTAGGCATCGCCCACGAGGTCGGTGCCGCCCTTGACCTTCGGCGCGCCATCACCGAACAAGCCGGCGTCGCCGGCGTCGCCGACGGTCGTGTCGAGCGAATCGGCGAGCTCGTAGGCCTCTTCCGTGCCCGGGCCGCCGAAGTTGGCGTGCGTGTAGTCGATGCCGGTGTCGATGACGGCGATCTTCACGCCCTCACCGGTCATGCCGAGGCCGCTCTCGGGATCCCAGACCTGGTCCGGAATGCCCAGGAACGGGATGCTCTCGTGGTTGTCGCGTTCGACGATCTGGACGCCGCGGACGGCGATCACGTTGGGCAGTGCGGCCAGCGCCGCAACCTTGTTGCGCGGCGCGTTGACCTTGACGCCGTTGTAGGCGGACTGGAGCTGTGACAGGACGCGGCCGCCGTTGGCAGCGATGTCGTCCTTGATGGCGTCCTGGCGTCCCTTGAGCTCGGCCTTGATCTGGGCCTTCTGTGCCTTCGAGAGCTTCTTGCCCGGAGCCTCGGACTGGACGACGGCAACCGGATCGCCGCGCATCTCGAGCATGACCGTCACCGGTCGCGAGTCATTCATCGCGTTCGGCAGAACTTGTGGATCAACCGGCCCGGCGCCGGGAAGTGTGGTGAACCGATCCGATGACGTCGGGTTCTCGGCGAACACGGCGCTCGGGATCAGGAGGGTCAGTGCGCTGACCAGCACGAGGAGTCGTCGTACCACGAACTCGCTAACCTCCGCTCGGGCAAGTCGGGAGGAGACCGCTCGGGATGGGCGGTCCTGATCGATGGGGCGATATCGACCCGGCTATCTAATAGGCAGTCCCCTCCCTGCCCCGGCTCGGATCGGGTGCGCGGAAGTGCGAGGCGGCGATGCTAGTCGTCGCTGTTCGTGGGCGTCAAATCGACGGTGAGTGCGTCGGGCCGATTCCGGTGCGGCCGCACACCGGACGCGAGACGGATCGCTAGCCGTGCGATGACCAGGGCGCCCATGTCGTTCACGTCGAGCCCTGGAACGTACTCGCTGAAGACGGCACCGACCAGACGCGGACCTATGCCCCTCAGCAGCTCGTCGGCCTCGGCGAACGTGAGGCCACCGGGCGCCAGGGCCGAGGCTCCGGGAAAGACCGACGGGTCCAGACCGTCGACGTCGAATGCCACGAACACCGATGCGTCCTCCGGCAGCCGGTCGAGCACCGCCGCCACGCCGCCGGCGCGCAGCTCGCGGGCGGTGACGAGCTCGTGGCCGGCCGCGATGGCCGCGTCGCGGTCGCCCGGCAATGCGGAGCCCACGCCTCGCAGGCCGACCTGCATGACGCGTGCGACATGCTCCATCTCGCTGGCGCGACGCATGGGTGAGGAGTAGCCCTCCCGAACGCCGTCGACCTCGTCGCGGTAGTCGAGGTGCGCGTCGACCTGGAGGACCGTGATGGGGCCAAGGGCGGCGAGTCCTCGCAGCACGGGGATGGTGACCGAGTCGTCTCCGCCCAGGCACACCGGAACGGCACTGCGCTCGACGACGGCGGCCACCGCGGCGGTGACCCGGGTCGAATTGCCCGCGCCGTCGTCCGGCGCCGAGGAAACATCGCCGGCGTCGACGAGCCGAGCTCCATCGTCGGGAAGCATCGGGGCGTCGAGGTCGAAGTCCCAGTGGCCGCGGAAGCCTGCGAGCCGCGATGCGCGGCGGCGAACGGCGGACGGCGCCTCGGCGCAGCCGGCAGTCGCCCCGGGCCGCGGATACGGCCAGCCGTGCGGAACTCCGAGGATGGCGACATCGCCCTGCAGCCGGTCGAGGTCGAGCTCCACCTGGGCGCCAAGGAATGCCATCTCGGGCGCGGTCGTGCGCACGAGCGGCAGCCTAGCAGCGCTCAGTCGCGAGAGGCGCACTCCCGACAGCGGCCGACCAGCGTGACGTGGTCGATCTCGACCTCGAAGCCATCGGCCCTCCGCACGGCGGACTCGATCTCCGCGGCGCGTGGCGCATCGATCTCGATGGTCGATCCACAGCTCGCGCAGTAGAGATGGCCGTGCTGTTGGGTCGGGAGGACGTGATACTCCTCGCGCCCGTCGGCTCCGTGGAGGTGCCGCACCAGCCCGAGCTCCTCGAGCACGTCGAGCGTCCGGTACACCGTAGACGGTGTCGTCGTCGGGTCGACACGCCGGCAGCGCTCCACCAGCTCGGCGCCGGTGACGTGCCCGTCCGCGATCGCCAGCGCCTCGATGACCGCCCGCCGCTGGGCCGTCGACCGCAGGCCGCGAGCGCGAAGCCGGTCGCTGACTTCGTCCCAGGCAGCCGGACGTGATGCGGGAGCGCTCATGGCACGTAGTGTATGCTGAGGCGCGCTTATTGCAACGCCTTGCAACAGGCTCACTCTCCCACCGGAGGCCCGATGACTCAGCTGCTCGCCCTGGCCGGCTTCGGATTCCTGCTCGGCATGCGCCACGCGACCGACGCGGATCACGTCATCGCCGTGACCACGATCCTCAACCGCAGCCGCAGGTTCCGCCACATGACGCTGATCGGCGCGCTCTGGGGCCTGGGGCACACGGTGACCGTCGTCATCGTCGGCGTGCTCATCATCGGCTTCAACGTCGTCATTCCACCGCCGGTCGGCCTGGCGATGGAGTTCGCCGTGGCGCTCATGCTCATCGTCCTCGGGATCCTCAACCTGACCGGGGCGCAGCGTCGCATCACTGAGCGCCTGACGCCGCCGGCACCGATGCACGGGCATCCCCACGAGCACCGGCACGCCCACGAGGAAGGCGGCGAGCAGCACCCGCACGGTCACTCCCACCTGCATGGCCACGGGACCGATGAGGACCTCGACACCGTCGGCACCCTCGGCTGGTACCAGCTCCTTCGACCGGTGGCGGTCGGGCTCGTTCACGGCTTGGCTGGGTCGGCAGCCGTGGCGCTGCTGGTGCTCGCCACCATCGAGGACCCGAGTGCCGCGATTGCCTACCTCCTCATCTTCTGCATCGGTGTCGCCGGCGGCATGGCGCTGCTCACGACGGTCATCGGCCTTCCGTTCTGGGTCGCCAGGGCGCGATCGATGCAGATCAACCGCTGGCTGACGATCGGCTCGGGCATCCTCTCGCTCGCCTTCGGGATCTACCTCGCGTACCAGATCGGCTACGTCGACGGCCTCTTCACCGGCGACTTCCACTGGGAGCCCGCCTAGGCCGTCGCTTGTGACCGGGCCGAAAATGGGTCCCGGTGACGATGGCCAAGACGACCTCCGCGCGCGTGCCGCTGCCGGCATGGCTGTTCCTCCTCGCCCTGCCGCTGATCGGGCTTGCACTGCTCATCGCGCGGCCGGCTCTCGACCTCGAGTGGCGCCACCAACCGACCCACTTCTGGCTCGTGCTCAGCGTCGCGGCCGTGAGCCTGGCGCTCGCACTGCTCACGAACGAGGCGGCAATGCGGCGCGGTGACGCGCGTCTCGTGCTCGTGTCGCTCGCCTTCGGCGCCAGCGCGGGGTTCCTGGGCCTCCACGCGCTCGCGACGCCGGGTGTGCTCCTGCCCGCCTCCAATGTTGGCTTCGTGATCGCCACGCCGGTGGGCCTGACGATGGCATCGGTCCTCGCGGCGCTGTCGGCGCTGCCGCTGGGCGGCCCACGTGGCGACCTCGTGCTGCGCCATGCCGGCGCCCTCCGCGTCGGTCTCGTGCTCATCCTGGTGCTGTGGGGCGTGGCTTCCATCCTGGGCATCCCGCCGGTCATGGCCTCGATGGAGCCGCTCGAGGTCGGACCGCTCGTCCGAGCAGGTTCGTTGGCCGGGATCCTCCTCTACGCCTACGCCGCGTGGCACTTCCTCCGCCTCTTCGCACGCCGTGGCCGGCCGCTGCTCCTCGCCTTCGTCGTCGCGTTCGTGCTCCTCGCCGAGTCGATGATCACCGTGGCCTTCAGCCGTGACTGGCACCTCTCCTGGTGGGAGTGGCACGTCCTCATGGCGATCGCGTTTGCGGCCGTGGCCGTCGCCGCTCGCGCCGAGTACCGCCACACCGGGTCGCTGACTGCCGCCTTCGGCGGGCTCTACCTGTCGAGCACGCTGGAGCGTCTCGACCGATGGCACGCCGATGCCCTGGCCGACCTCGCAGGCGCCCGGGCCGGTCGCGGGTCGACCGCGAACGTCCTCGAGCGGCTGCGGCTCGACGGCGCGACCACCGAGGAGCTCGCGCTCCTGGAGCGTGCCTCCGTCGAGCTGGAGCGCGCGGATGAGCTCGTTCGCCCGTACCTCCCCGTCCGCCTCGCCGAGGAGGCGCAACGCGACCCGGCGCTCACCCGCCTGGGTGGCGGGGAGGAACGCGAGCTGACGGTGCTCTTCGCCGATCTCTCCGGGTTCACCTCGTTCAGCGAGCGCCACTCACCGACCGCGGTGGTGGACCTGCTCAATGCCGTCTGGACGGTGGCCGTGCCGGTGGTGACCGCCGAGGGCGGCATCATCGAGAGCTTCAGCGGCGACGGCATGCTCGTCCTCTTCAACGCGCTGGGCGACCAGTCCGATCATCCCGCGCGAGCCGTGCGCACCGCGATCGGGATCCGCGACGCCATCGATCGGCTGGGGAAGGAGCGACCCGAGCCGACGCCGCGGTTCCACATCGGCATCAATACCGGGCCGGCCTTCGTCGGGAGCGTCGGGGCCGCCGGCCGCCGCAGCTTCTCGGCCATCGGCGACACGACAAACCTCGGGGCGCGGCTGCAGGGCGCCGCGAGTGCCGGCGAGATCGTGGTCGGGGAGGCGACCTGGACGCGGCTCGGCCCCGCCATCCAGGGTGAGGCGCTGGAACCGTTGCGGCTCAAGGGCAAGCGTGAACCGGTCCGTGCGTGGCGCCTGGTCGGTCAGCTTCCGTAGCGCCGCCAGAGCCACTCGCGGAGCGTGAGGCCGCTCTCGCGGACCTGCGCGGCCATGGTGCGGCCGACGTAGCGGTAGTGCCACGGCTCGTAGTCGTAGCAGGACCGCGCGAACGCGCCCTTCGGGTAGCTCATGACGAAGCCGTAGCGCCAGGCGTTGTCTCGCAACCAGGCGCCCGTGGGATGGGCCGCCCAGTCGGTGTAGCTCCACGGCACGGCGCCGCCGAGATGCGTGACATCGAGGGTCGTCCCGAGCTGGTGCTCCGAGTGACCCGGACGAGCGCTGCCGCGCAGCGCGGCCTCGTAGCCGGCCTTCGCGACCCAGTCGTTGAAGACGGAGATCTGGGCCTCGTACGACCGATAGGCCGAAATGATCCTGAGCGGCCGCCCGACCGACCGCGCCGCCCAGAGCAGCGTTCGCAGATCCGTGGCGGCCACGCTCCGGACGCTGAAGCCCGCCGTGCCGCCGACCGTCGAGGTATTGACGAGATCGGACGGCCGATACGACCGCTCGAGCATGAGCCGCGTGTCGAGCAACGTGGTCCGCCAGTCGGCGAGCCTGCGCCGGGCGGTGAGCACGTCGGCGTAGGCACAGGCCGGCGGATTGGGCCCGTATTGCATCTGCGGGCTCGAGCTGTGGTAGCCATTCGACCGGACCCACAGGCCGGCGAGTGCGCCGTTCGCCATGAGGTAGTGGTAACGGCCGTTGATGACCGCATGCCGGCTGACGTTCGCCCCGCTCAGTCCGTTGATCCACATCGATCGCACGAGGGTCGCCGCCGTCCAGGCCACGTCGAACGCGTAGCCCCGATAGAGGCCGGTCATGAATGAGCGCCGCTCCGGAGGCGCGAACGTGCGGGTCACGATGATCCCCGGGACGTAGCTGCGCGGCGTCTCTGGGATGCTGTACCCCGCCCAGATCCCGGCGGTGATGGCGAAGTGCGCGCCACGGCCCCCGACCCAGACGCGCGCGCTCGCCGGGGCGCTCGACCCCCTGCCCAGGCACGCTTGCTTCCTGGCCAGGACCGCTCCCGACGAAGCGAACCGATACCCGGTGTGGCAACCGGCCGTGAATGTGACCCGTATCCCGGCCGCGCGCGCAGGGGCGGGACTCGGGACATCGGCCAGACCGATGACGATCGTGGCGAACAGCAGGGCCAGGACCGCGCGATGGGCTCGGGTCGGGATCGTGTTCGCCCCCCTCATTGGGCGCGCAGGATAGCCGACGCGGTCAACTACACGAAGCGGAGCTCGTCGGCCTCCCCTTCGTCGAGCGACCGGGCGCAGGTCGGGCACCAGAGGCGTGCCTCGACCGGGGTCCCGCACAGCGCGTGGCGCATCGGCTCCGCATGGGCGGATCCGCGCGAACCCCAGTCGGCCAGCAGGCGCAGCACGCCGGCGAGCTCGTTGCCTTCATCGGTGAGGGCATAGGTGAAGCGCGGAGGGCGCTCCGAATACGGCGTCGCGCGCACGATGCGCTCGGCCTCGAGACGCTTCAGCCGATCGGAGAGGATGTTCGGCGCGATGCCCTCGATGGCCTCGGACAGCTCGCCAAACCGCCGCGGGCCGTCGAGAAGGGCCTCGATGAGCAGGAGGCTCCAGCGGTCGCCGACCCGCTCGAGCGCGGAGGCGAGGGGGGTCTGTGCGGCCACTGGCGCATCGTAGGCCATCGGCCTTGACATCGGTCGTCGGAGGAGTAACTTGCGCATTGCAAGTCACATCCTACAACGGAGACACGAATTCCCATGGCTTCCCTGGCAGACATCGGCCGGGAGATCGGCGGCATCGCGGACGACGTCGGACCATCGGTCGTCGGGATCGGCAACCGGTGGCGCGGCGGCTCGGGCGTGGTGATCGGCGAGAACCGGATCCTGACCAACGCACATAACCTTCAGGGCGATGAGGTGACCATCACCTTCGCCGACGGGCGCACGGCCGATGCCACCGTCGCCGGCGTCGACGCCGACGGCGACCTCGCCGTCCTCGAGGCACCCACGAATGGCGCCTCCCCCCTCACGCTGGGCGCCGATGCGCCCGGCCTCGGCACGCCGGTCGTCGCCCTCGGCAATCCGAACGGCCACGGCCCGCGCGTCACCTTCGGCTTCGTGAGCGGTACCGGCCGTTCGTTCCGCGGGCCGCGCGGCCGTCGCGTGGCCGGCGCCGTCGAGCACACCGCTCCCCTCATGCCCGGCAGCTCCGGCGGCCCGGTCGTCGACCTCGAGGGCAACCTCCTCGGGATCAACACGAACCGCCTTGGCAACGGCTTCTACCTCGCCATCGCGGCCGATGCGTCGCTGCGCGACCGCGTTGCCGCCCTCGGCCGCGGCGAGGAGCCGAAGCGCCGCCGCCTGGGTGTGGGTCTCGCGCCGTCGCACGTGGCCAGCCGACTGCGACGGTCGGTGGGGCTCCCGGAGCGCGACGGCCTCCTGGTCCGCGAGGTCGAGGACGACTCTCCCGCGGCGAAGGCAGGGATCAAGGAGGGCGACCTCATCGTGTCGGTTGGCGACAAGGCGATCGCCGGCGCCGACGACCTCTTCGACGCGCTCAGCGGCTCCGGATCGCTCGAGCTCGGGCTCGTCCGGGGCGCCGAGGACCTGACGGTGACGGTGGAGGAGTGACCGTCGCGTCGGATGCCGTGGCGGACGCGCTCCGCCACGGCGGGGTGATGGACATCACCACCACCGGCCGCAGGACCGGGCTGCCCCGGCGCATCGAGCTCGTCTTCCACAACGTCGACGGGCGGATCGTCATCAGCGGCCGCCCCGGTTTTCCCCGCGGCTGGGTCGCGAACCTGTGGGCGAATCCCGAGTTCACGTTCCACCTCAAGCGCGGCGTCCAGGCCGACCTCCCGGCTCACGGCCGGGTCGTCACCGACCTCGCGGAGCGCGAGGCGCTGTTGGCTCAGGTGGCGCGGGCGTGGGGCATCGACCTCGGGCTCATGGTCCGCGCGGCGCCCCTGGTCGAGGTCACGTTCCCGACGCTGAGCGCCAGCGCGGGCTCGGCAGCCTGAGGATCTTCTCCCCCGCCCCGAATTCGCTCCTCCGGTCGCCCTCGACGACGAGGGCCCGGCCCCGCCCCATCGCCTGCCATCCCATCGACGGCCGCCATACGGCGGCCGTTCGCGTATCGAGCCCGATCAGGGTCACGTTGCGTCCGACTCTCCGCACCGACGGAAGCCAGCCCTCGCCGAATTCCTCGAAGTGCGGCACGACAGCCGCGCGCGGGACGAGCCCGAGGGCGTCCGCGAACCGGCGGCGCGCGTGAGAGAGGCCCGAACGGATCAGCGTCCAATCCCCAAGCGCCATGGCACCGGCCGATGATCCGGCGAGGGGCGCCCCACGGCGCCATGACTCGACGAGCGCATCCCAGCCCGGCGTGCCGGCCAGGAGCTTGACGACCAGGCCGGGGTCGCCGCCGCAGAGGTAGAACGCCCGACCGGCCCTCGCCGCGGCGACCGTCTCCGCCTCGGCCGCCTGGCGGCGGCCGCGCATCGGGAGCTCTTTCGCATCCACGCCGAGCCGCGTGAACCAGCGCTTGGCGGTGCGCACCGCCGCATCCGGGTCCTGGCGCACCGCCGCGGTGGCGATGACCAGGACCGCGCCGTCGGCCGCGGCCTCGGCGACGATCTCGTCGTGAGGCTCGTTGCCGGGCAGGAACTCGGCGCCGCCGACCAGGATCAGCGGACCGGGCGCCGTCGTCATGGCCCGGACAGTACGCCACCGCGATTGTGCCGCCCGGCGCGCGTTGCATCAGACGGCGTCACCTGGACAAGGACGGCGCTACCCTAGACTGCGTCACGTGTTCGGCGCCATCCACCTCATCGGCACCGGGCGGGCCGGGGGCGCCATCCGCGGCCGCCTCCGCGAGCGGGGCCTCGCCGTCACCGATGGGCGGGTACCGAATCCGAGCGCCGAGCTCGTCCTCCTTGCCGTCCCCGACTCCGTCATCCCGGAGGTGGCGGCCGCCGTGCCGGTCGGACCCTGGGTCGCCCATGTCAGCGGCGCAACCCAGCTGACGGCGCTCGACCCGCATCGGCTCCGGTTCTCCGTCCACCCCTTGCAGACGTTGACCCGCGAACGGGGCCCCGAGCAGCTCGACGGCGCGTGGGGAGCCATCAGCGGCGAGACCGATGAGGCCCTCGGCCGAGCTCGATGGCTGGCGGAGAGGCTTGGGCTGCGGCCCTTCGAGGTGGCCGATGCGGACCGCACGCTGTACCACGCGGCGGCGGTCATCGGCGGCAACTTCATCGTCACGCTGCATCGGGTGGCTACCCGGCTGCTCGAGGAGGCCGGCGCGCCGCCCGAGGCGATCGTGCCGCTCATGATGCGCACCATCGAGAACGGATTCGAGCTCACCGGGCCGATCGCCCGGGGCGACTGGTCGACCGTCGAGGCACACCTGGCGACGCTCGCCGAGCGCGACCCCGAGCTCGTGCCGCTGTACCGCGCGCTGGCCGAGGCCACGCGCCCGTGAGGACGGTGCGGACCATCGCCGAGGTGCGCGAGGCGCTCGGCGAGCCGCGCACCCGCGGCGAGCGCATCGGTCTGGTGCCGACGATGGGCGCGTTCCATGCCGGGCACCTGGCATTGATCGAAGCCGCCCGCGCCGGGTCCGATCTCGTCGTCGTCAGCCTCTTCGTCAACCCCTCGCAGTTCAACTCGGCGGACGACCTGGCGCGCTACCCGCGCGATGAGGCGGCTGACACCCATGCCTCCGAGGAGGCCGGCGTCGACCTGCTGTTCATCCCGCCCGCGTCGGAGATCTATCCGCCGGGGTTCGACACCTCCGTCGATCCCGGCGCGCTGGGAGAGGTGCTCGAGGGCGCCGCGCGGCCCGGGCACTTTCGGGGCGTGGCGACGGTCTGCACGAAGCTGTTCTCGATCGTCGCGCCGGCGGCCGCCTGGTTCGGACAGAAGGACGCACAGCAGGTCGCGGTCATCCGGCGTGTCATCGCCGACCTCGACCTGCCGCTCGAGATCCACGTGGTCCCGACCGTGCGTGACGCGGACGGCCTCGCTCTCTCGTCACGCAACGTCTTTCTCTCGGCCGAGGAACGGGCGATGGCCCTGGCGCTCCCCCGCGCGTTGAACGCAGCCGCCGATGCCGCCGACAGCGTCGCAACGGCCCGCGCCATCCTGGATGCCGAGCCCGGGTTGACGGTCGAGTACGTGGCGGTCGCCGACTTCGACGTCCCGACGCTCGTCGCGGCGGTGCGGGTCGGCTCGACGCGGCTCATCGACAACGTCCGGCTCGAGCGCCCGCATTCCTGACGCGCGACGTCAGCAACCTCGGGCAGGATCCATGTCGTGATTGCCGACGACCCCCGGCGCTCCGCCACGGCTCGCTCTCCGCGAGCTATCCGCGGCACCGCGTTGACAAGGGTGGCCATGGAGAGGACGCTTCGGCCATGACGGAGCTTCGAGCGCGCGAGCCCCTCACCCTGCCCGAGATCGCGGCCATGAAGTCCGCCGGGACGAAGCTCGTGATGGTCACGGCGTACGACCATCCCTCGGCGCGCCTCGCCTCGGAGGCGGGCGTCGACCTCATCCTCGTCGGCGACTCCGCCGGGAACAACGTGCTCGGCTATCCCTCGACGGTGCCGGTGACGATGGACGAGTCGGTCATGCTCACGGCAGCTGTCGCGCGCGCCACGCCGCGCGCGCTCGTCATCGGTGACATGCCGTTTGGCTCCTTCCAGGCGTCCGATGCGGACGCGGTCGCCAATGCCGTCCGGCTGGTCAAGGCCGGCGCGGATGCCGTGAAGCTCGAGGGCGCCGGGCCGATGGTCTCGCGCGTCCGCGCCATCGTGGGCGCCGGCATCCCGGTCATGGGGCACCTCGGGCTGACGCCGCAGTCGTCGACGATGCTCGGTGGAATGAAGGCGCAGGGTCGCACGGCATCGGCGGCGGGCCGCCTCCTGGCGGACGCCCGCGAGCTCGAGGGAGCCGGGATCTTCTCGCTCGTCCTCGAGTCCGTGCCGGCGCGGATTGGGGCGCACGTCTCCTCCGCGCTCAGCATCCCGACGATCGGCATCGGCGCCGGGCCGGGCTGCGACGGGCAAGTGCTCGTGTGGCACGACCTTCTCGGCATCAACGAGGGCGTCGCCCCCCGCTTCGTCAAGCGCTACGCCGATGTCGCCGGCGAGATCCGACGCGGTCTCGAGGCGTTCGCGGCCGAGGTGCGCTCCGGCGCCTATCCGGGCGACGAGCACGTCTACAAGATCAGCGGCGACGAGCTGCGCGCGTTCGAGGCCGAGCTGGAGGACTAGCCCGCCTCGCCGAGCGCCACGCTCCGCTCGATCGCCTCGCCGACGGCGTCGAGCACCGTCATCTGGAGTCCGAAGAACGCCTCGGGTGCCCCTCGCGATCCCTCGCCGGTGCTGAAGCAGAACACGACGTCGCCGTCGAACATGGTGTGGGTCGGCCGGATGCCGATGGCGAGCGCATCGTGCCCGAGCTCCGCGAGCTTCCGGCATTGGGCGCGGTCGAGCGACGCATCGGTGGCCACGACCACCAGCGTCGTGTTGACGGCGGGCGGTGGCAGCGAGCCGGCTCCGCTCACGGCGAGCGGCCGTCCATCGCGGGCGTGGATGTTGCCGAGCGCATTGTTCACCACGAGGGCGCCGAGGGTCGTCCCGTCCGGCAGCCGGCGCGCGGCGCTGCCGACGCCCCCCGGGCGGGCCGCCTCCGGACCGGCCAGCTTGGCGACCGTCGCTCCGGCGCCGGCGCCCACCCGGCCCTCGAGCTCGCCGTCGTTCGCCTCCGCCGCGATGGCGGCCGCGTATCCCGCATCAGCGTCGGGGAACGCTGACGCGTCGCCCACCCCGAGGTCGAACAGGATCGCGGCGGGCACAATCGGCACCGGTCGGACGCCGGTCGCGAAGCCGATCCCGCGCTCGGCCAGGCGGCGCACGACGCCGTCGGCCGCGGCCAGTCCGAAGGCTGAACCGCCCGCCAGGCAGATCGCGTTGACGCGCTCGACGAGGGCGGTGGGTCGGATCAGGTCGGTCTCCCGAGTGCCCGGCGCGGACCCGCGGACGTCGACGCCCGCAATCGCGCCGCCATCAGGGGCGAGGATCACCGTGCAGCCGGTACGACGCTCGGCATCGGTCAAATGACCGACGCGGATGCCGGGAACATCGCGCATCGTCAACTCTGCCATCGCGAGATCGTAGCCGGACGACGACCGTTCTCGGGGTGGCCGCCACCGACGGCCCCTCTGTGAGTGCCGATACACTCGTGGGGCCCTGGCGGCAGGGAGAACGACGTGACCGAGCCGCGCGATCCTGCCGTGAGCGAGACCGATGACGCCCCCGCGTCGGAGGGCGTGCAGGTGGTGCCTGAAACCGAGCTCCGCACCTTCCTGATCGCCGACATCCGGGGCTACACGACGTACACACGCGAGCGGGGCGACGAAGCCGGCGCGGCGCTCGCCTCCCGATTCGCCGAGCTCGTGGCCGAGGTCGTCGGGCAACGTGATGGCCGCCTCCTGGAGCTCCGCGGCGATGAGGCCCTCGTCGTCTTCCTGTCGGCACGAAAGGCGCTGCGCGCCGCCATGGAGCTCCAGGCGCGCTTCAGCGTCGACCTGCCGCTGGGCGTGGGGATCGGGCTCGATGCCGGTGAGGCGATCCCGGTGGGCGAGGGGTATCGCGGCACTGCGCTGAACCTCGCGGCGCGGCTCTGCGCAGCGGCCGGCCCGGGTGAGACGCTGGCGTCGGAGGCTGTCATCCACCTTGCGGCGAAGCTGGACGGCATCGCATACGTCGACGCCCACGCCGTGAAGCTCAAGGGCTACCGCGGCTCCGTCAGGGTGGTGGTCGTCCTCCCCGAGGACCGCGCGAAGGGGCACCGGGTGGCACCGCTCAACGGCTCGCGCGGGCCGGAGCGCACGCGATGGGTCGTCGTCGGGGCGGGGCTGGCGATGGCCGTCGTCGCGGGAGCGCTCGGCCAGGCTTTCTTCCTGCCCGCGGGCCCAGCCGGCCCATTGCCGGCCGCCGGCCCCAGCGAGGCGCCCGATCCCCTTGGCGGCGCGAGTCTTCCCGTGCTCGCGTTCTACAACGGGGCCACCGGCGAGCTCGAGGCGACCACGCAGTTTGCGTCCCCTCGGAACGTCTCGTTCTTCAGCGAAGGGTCGTTCTGGATCGTCAGCGAGAATCCGCGGGCGCTCAACCGCGTCGACCCCGCGACGCATCGCGTCGAACAGACGATCCCGGTCCCCATCCTCGAGGCAAGCGGGTTCAACTTCGACGAGTCGTCGATCTGGGTGACCGACCTCGGCAGCCCGCACGTCGTCCGGATCGACAAACGGACGGGCGTCGTCACCGACTTCCCGTTCGGGACCGACGAGGATCAGACGGTGGCGACCGATGTGGCGATCGGCGACGGATCCGTCTGGCTGGCGCGGCCGGGGGACCCCAGCAAGGTCACGCGCCTCGACGCGGTGACGGGGGAGGTCCAGGCGCAGATCGATGTGGACGCCTGGGGAATCACCTTCGGCGCGGGGGGCCTCTGGTATTGGCGTGAGGGATGGATCGGCAGGATCGACTCGGTCACCAACCAGGAGACGTTCGACCCGCTCCACCTGTCGACCGAATCGTGGTTGGGCAACATCTACGTCTTCGGCAACGACGCGTGGACCGCGGCATCGGACACCGGCGAGGTCTGGCACGTAGACCGGTCGGGCCGCGAGGCCAGCGTGTCGCTGGAGCCCGGCGTGGGGGAGATGGCATCGACCGCCGACACTGTCTGGGTGACCAACGCCAACACCGGGGTGCTCACGGCGATCGACCTCTCCACTGGCATCGTGCAGGACCGGCAGATTGCTCCGGGCCATGCCACCCTGGCGGTCGCCGCGGGTGACGACGAGCTCATGGTCGCCGTGGGTCCCACGGCCGACGAAGCCATCGCCGAGCTGCCCGGGACCGTGCTCACGGTGTCCACCGATGGCGTTCCATGGTGGGATCCCGCTCCGGATCCCGCGAAGAGCTGGAGCTGGGAGGTGCAGCAGGCGCTGTACATCACCTGCGCCTCGCTCGTCAGGTACCCCGACGCGCCGGTCCCGGACGGCTGGACGCTGGAGCCCGAGGTCGCCGCCGCCATGCCCAGCGTGAGCGCCGACGGGCGGACGTACACATTCACGATCCGGCCAGGATTCCGCTTCTCTCCCCCGTCAGGCGAGGAGGTGACGGCCGAGACGTTCCGGGCGACGATCGAGCGAGCGCTCTCGCCCGTGTTCGATGACGGTGATCCAGGACCGACGTTCTACGGCGACATCGTCGGCGTCGAGGAGTTTCGCAACGGATCCGCCGATCACATCAGCGGGCTGTCGGTCGACGGCGAGAAGCTCGCGATCACGCTCGAGGCGCCGTCATCCGACTTCCTGGGGCGCCTGGCGTTGCCCTACATCTGCCCCGTGCCGCTTGGGACGCTCGCCGTGCGCAGCGGCCTGGATCCGGAGCCGCCGATCGAAGGGGCCGGGCCGTACTACCTGGCCGAGAAGATCACGAAGCGACTCGTCGTATTCCGCCGAAATCCCAACTACAACGGACCGCGTGAGCAGCCGTTCGACGCGATCGCGATCAAGGTCGGCACTGAGCCATCGACGGCCATCGACCAGATTCAGCGGGGGGTGCTCGACGCCGCGATGCTCGACGGCTTTAACCCGATCTCGGGGGCCGGGAGCGAGATCGAGGCACTGTGGGGCCCCGACAGCGAGCACGCCGCGGACGGCGACCAGCGGTGGTTTGGAGCGGCACGGTTGGGCGTGGACTTCATCGCCCTCAACGCGAAGCGCGGGCCGTTCGCCGATCTCTCGGTCCGCCGGGCGGTGTCCCTGGCGCTCGACCGTGCGGCGATCAGCAGCATCTGGGTCCAGGAGCCGACCGCCGACCTGATGGTGCCGAGCGTCCCCGGCTCGGAGCCGGAGCGACCGGTGCCCGCACCGGATCTCGACGCCGCGCTCGAGCTCATGGACGGGCGGACCTTCGACGTCACGCTCATGGGATATCCCGCGAAGTGGGAGTGCGGGCCGTGCCGGGACTTCGAGGTGGCGGTGACCGGACAGCTCAAGAAGATCGGCATCAACGTCACGGTGAGGCACGCGGAGGACTATCCGGCCGACGCCCTCGATCGGGCGAGCGGGGTGGACCTCCTCCTGTGGGGCGGCGGGGCGGACGTCCCCGATCCGGCGGCGTTGCTGGGTGGCGTCTGGGAGATCCCCTGGATCGGCGAGGACAACCGGGCGGAGCTGGATCGGATCTGGGGGCTGGACGGGGAGGAACGAGTCGACGCAGCGGCGGCGTTCGCACGCTCGATCACGGAGGACCAGGTCATGATCCTGCCGATCCAGTACCCGGTCTTCGCCTTCTACCTGTCGGACCGCATCGGCTGCGGGTTCGTCCAGCCCGCGATCGGCGCAGTCGACCTTCTCAGCCTGTGCATCGACGAGAGCCCTGCGCCATCGCCGTCGGCCACGCCGTAGGTCACGTCGAGGCGACGGCGTGGACCATGGCGGCCACGACGTTGCCGGCGCGGCCCCGCAGCACCTCGTCCGCCAGCCCGTCGAACGGCGTCGGCTCCGCGTTGACGATGACGAGCCGCGCTCCGCCGTCCAGGGCGAGCTGCGGCAGGCGCGCCACCGGGAAGACCGTGAGGCTGGTGCCGATCGCCAGGAAGAGGTCGCAGCTCGCCGCGGCGTCCTCGGCGCGGGCGAGGAGGACCGGATCAAGGTTCTGGCCGAAGCTCACGGTCGCCGACTTCAGGATCCCGCCGCAGACCAGGCACGCCGGGTCGGGATCGCCGGCGCGGACGCGATCGAGGGTCTCCGGCATCGGCCGGCGGTCCCCGCACGCGAGGCAGACGGAGTCGCGGATCGAGCCGTGGATCTCGACGAGGCGCTCCGGCGACGAGCCGGCGGCGAGGTGCAGCCCGTCGATGTTCTGCGTCACGAGCAGGAGCAGCCGGCCGGTCCGGTCGAGATCGGCGAGGGCGAGATGCGCGGCATTCGGCGACGCACCCCACGCCGGATGCTCGAGTCGGCGCTGCCACGACTCGCGACGGATGGCGGGATCGGCGACGTAGTAGCCGATGTTGCTGAGCCGCTCGGCTCGAGGATCGCGCGTCCAGACACCGTCCGGACCGCGGAAGTCGGGGATGCCCGACTCGGTGCTGACGCCCGCCCCGGTGAGGGCGACGATTCGCTCGGCCCCGGCGACCCAATCGGCGACGCGATCGAGAGTCACGCCCGATCCGTCCACTCGAGGATGGTGCCGACGTACCGTTCGTAGCGGTCGCGATGCAGCACGTGGCCGCAGTCGAACTCGACGAGCCGTGCGTGTGGGGGAAGCTCCTCGACCAGGCGACGGCGGGCATCACCGGCATACACCGATCGACCGTCACCGGCGGCGAGCAGGTGAAGCGTGGGCATCGGAAGCTGTCGCACGAGGTCGGGCACGCGGGAGCCATTCGGACGAGCCATGAAGGCGAGGATGCCCTCGCGGTCGGCGAGCGCCCGGCCCTCCACGTCCTGGCGCACGTCCTCGTCGAGCCAGTCGGGGTTCTCCGCGCGCTGCCGGGCGAACTCGGCATCGGGCGAGGTGGCCGCAGCCCGCATCTCCCGATCGAGCTTCTCGAGCCATGCCCCGTCGCCCGCACGGCTGTTCGCGGGCGGATCCTCCAGCACGAGCCGCTCGACGAGGTCGGGCCGCCGGATGGCGAGCTCAACGCTGACCGCGCCCCCCAGGGAATGACCGACGAGGAGGTCCGCACGAGGCGCCGATGCCTCGATGACCGCCGCGACGTCCTGGGCGAGATCGGCAATCGTCGCCGGCCCGTCGAAGCGAGGGCTGTGGCCGTGCCCGCGGAGGTCGACCGCCACGACGCGCCAGCCGCGATCCGCGAGCGCCGGGCCGACGCGCCACCACGTCTTCCACCAGCCGGTCACGCCGTGGATCAGGAGCACGACGGGCGCTCCTCCAACACGGTTATCGTCAACCCACTCGTGCGTTGCCAGGGCGACGGAGCTCATGTGCGACACTCATCCTGAGACGTAGGCGCAAGACGTCCAGACTAGACTGCGGCCGATGAGGAGCCCACGCGGCACCGGAGGCGCAGGGGCCAGGGCACCGATGTGGTGGCTCCACCCATTTCTCATTGCCGCCTTCCCCGTGCTCTTCCTGTTCAGCCAGAGCATCAACGAGCAGCTGTCGCTGGATCCCCTCTGGGCCCCGCTGGGCATCGTGCTCCTCGGTACGCTCGTCCTGCTCGTCGTGGGGGTCGGAGTCGGCCGGCTGGTCGGCGTGACGCCCGCGCGGGTCGCACTGATCGTCTCGCTCGTCGTCGTCCTGCTGCTGACGTACGGCCACGCCTGGAACTTGGCCGGCGATTGGCTTGGGCTGCATCGGTACCTGCTCGTCGGGTGGGCTGCGCTCGGTGCGATCGGGACGGCATGGCTGTTGCTGGCGGCCGGCAGCACGATCGCTCGAGCCACGACGGCGGTGACCATCACGGCGGGCGTGCTCGTGGCCATCAACGTCGTTCCGATCCTCGGGCTGGCCCAACGCACCGTCGGAGCCGAGGTCGCTGCGACCACCGGCGACGGCGGAGCTGGAGGAAGCGGAGCCGGGCGCGACGTCTGGTATCTCGTCTTCGACCGATACGCCGGCGCGCCGACGCTGGCGACGATCTATGACTACGACAATGCCGAGTTTCTCGGCGAGCTCCGCGACCGCGGCTTCGCCATAGCGGAAGGGGCGACGGCGAACTACCTCAAGACGGCACTCAGCCTCGCCTCGTCGCTGAACATGGAGCCGCTCGATGCGTCGGCACTGGCTGCCGAGGCTACGTCCGGGAAGGATTGGACGCCGCTGTATCGGATCATCCAGACCAGCTACGCCGTCGAGCGATTCCTGCACGAGCGGGGCTACAGGTACATCCACGTGGGCGTTCGGCGGGGAGCGACGTACACGAACGCGGCAGCCGACCTCGAAATCCTGGTCGACGGCACCACGGAGTTCAGCGCGGTCCTTGCCGACACAACGTTGCTCGCGGCCCTCGAGAACGTCCTGCCCTCGGATGTCGGGCTCGGGACAGATAACTTCTACGCCCGTCAGACGGCGTTCCAGCTGGACGAGCTCGATCGACTGGCTGACCTCCCGGGACGCAACTTCATCTTCGGCCACATCCTGCTTCCTCATCCTCCGTACTTCTTCAATGCCGATGGCAGCCTGACCACCTACGCCCAGCGCGCCCGGCGCGGCGCAAAGGGGTCCTACGTCGAGCAGATGCGCTACGCCAATGCCCGGATCCTGGGGCTGCTCGACCGTCTGCAGCAGGGGCCCGAGTCGACATGGCCGATCGTCGTCCTCGCGGCCGATGAGGGTCCATTCCCCGACCGCTACGCCGCCGACGAGGAGGCGTTCGCCTGGGAGGAGGCGACCGATGAGGAGCTGCTCCAGAAGTTCTCGATCCTTGCAACCGTGCTGGTTCCCGGCGTCGACGCAGCGGACCTCGCTGCGGCCGGGTTCTCCGACACGATCACGCCCGAGAATCTCTTCCGCGTGGCGCTCAACGCGGCGTTCGACGCGAACCTGCCCATGCTCGACGATCGGAATTGGATCTTCACCGATCAGCGCCACATCTACGATTTCGTTGACGTGACGGGTCGGGTACGCGCCGCGGTTGATGCAGCGCGGGCGACACCCTGACGCCGGCCGTGCGTGATGCCATGATGGCGGCTCCATGGCCGAGCTCCGAGAGGGCGAGCGCGCCAAGCTTCCCGACAGCGCGTTCGCGTACGTCGACTCCAGCGGTCGCCGCCGCCTGCCGATCCACGATGAGGCCCACGTCCGCAATGCGCTGGCCCGCTTCAACCGCGTGCTGTTCGAGGACGACGCGGCCC
>DASUFJ010000083.1:0-2527 GCA_036274575.1 Candidatus Limnocylindria bacterium | reverse complement strand
GGCTACTACTGGGCGCGTCGCCTGCAGGCGGCCTTCATCGCCACGATGACGGGCGTCTTCAACGACAACGAGGCGGCCCCGACGGGCACCGAGCACGTCCAGAACGACCTCACGGTCGACATCAGCGGCGTGGGCTTCGTGGACGGCGTGACCAACTTCTCGGCCGAGGCGTTCATCGACGCGCTCACGACCATGGGCGACTCCAGCGACCAGCTGGGCGTCGTGCTGGTCCACAGCGTGGTCATGGCCCGGATGAAGAAGAACAACCTGATCGACTTCATCCCGGACGCCCGGGGCGAGGTGAGCATCCCGACGTTCCTCGGCCGCGAGGTCATCGTCGACGACGCCATGCCGATCCCGTCGGCCGGCGTCTACGAGACGTGGCTCTTCGGCGCGGGTGCGGTTCGTCTCGGCGTGGGTTCCCCCAAGGTCCCGACCGAGGTCGATCGCAAGCCGGAGGCTGGCGCGGGTGGCGGCGAGGAGCGGCTCTACAGCCGCACCGAGTGGTCCATCCACCCGGCGGGCCACAAGTTCGCCGTGGCCTCCCCGGCGAGCGGCGGGCCGTCGAACGCGGCCACGGCCGGCAACCTCGCGCACGCCGACAGCTGGGTGCGCGCGTTCCCGGAGCGCAAGCAGATCAAGATCGCGCGCCTCATCACGCGCGAGTCCTGAGCTGCCGAAGCCCGCTCCGCTCAGTTGACTCTGGGCGGAGCGGGCCCCGTCATCCACCCGCTCTCCTCGAACAGAAGGAAACTACCATGAAGGGTCTCACCCGCTCCCTCGGCCGCGCCGCACCGACGCTGGCCAAGATCGTCAAGCAGCGCGTCAAGGCGCGTGCCGTGGCGCTCTCCATCGACGGCGCCACCGGCGTCGGCTTCGGCACCGCCGTGATCGGCGACCTCCCCGCCGGGAACATCCTGTTCCTCGGCGCGGTGGCCTACGTCCAGATCACGGAGGCCTCGGCCGGCATCGACGCGACGTTCGATGGCGACTTCTCGATCGGCACGGCGCCCACGGCCGATGCCACGCTCTCCGGTTCCGAGGTCGACATCGTCGCCTCGACGGCGCTCGGCGCCGCGACCGGCAGCGTCAGCCCGCGCGCACGTGGCACCCACGCCGTCGCCGGCACCGGCACGGTGCTGGACAACACGGACGGCTCGCTGGAGCTGAACCTGAACGTCCTGATCGACGATGCGAACATCAGCGCCGACGACGCCGTCGCCGCTGCGGACGTCGATCTGGAGCTGTCCTACGTCGTCCTGATGGACGACTGACCGCAACCTTGCCGGAGGGCAGGTGCACCGCAAGGTGCTCGGAACTACCTGCCCTCCGGCCGGGCCCCCCTGAGAGGAGAAGCACATGACCGAGCACGATGATGGTCCCGAGGATGTCGGCACCCAGCCGGGTGCCCCCGCCGTGATGCCCGACCCGGCCCCCGCGCCCCCGCAGGACCTCCCGGTCCCCACGCGCGATGAGCTGCAGGCCGAGCTGGCCCTCATCAAGGCCGAGGTCACCGAGCAGCGCGCCGTGCGCGATGCCGCTGTCCGCCGGCTGGCCGAGCTGCAGACCGAGGAGACGCGCCTGATCGAGCTGCTCGATCCGACCTCCAAGGAGCCGCAGCACGTCCGTTCCCAGCACGCCATCCGCGAGTACCTGAAGCAGCAGGCCGAGCAGCGCGCGAAGCGCGCCGCCGACCGTGCGGCCGCTCTGGGCAAGCTGGGCGGCAGCCCCGACGCGCTGCGTGGCAAGGCCCCGATCGACGCGGCCCACACGCGCCAGACGGGCTACGGCCATTCGCGCCCGAAGTCGCCGCAGCTGGGCAGCTGACCATGCCCACCCCGGGCGAGGCCCGCGCGTTCCACAGCCGCGAGCGCGTGCGCTCCCAGCGCACCGTGGTCGCCGAGCTGTTCCGGACGCACAGCTTCGAGCCCGAGGACGTGATCCCGACGGCCACGGCGTTCCCGTATCGCACGGGCGACGTGACCTTCGAGTTCGAGCTGACCGTCACGGGGCCGGCGCCGGCTGGTGACCCGCTGCAGATCGGCTCCGGGCCCAACGTCACGCTGTCGATCAGCGGCACCGACCTCACGCTGCATGTGGGCGGAGCCGGCAACGACGGCGTGGACCTCACGGCCGCGGATGCCGTGCCCGCCGAGGGGAAGTACCGCATCGCCATCGCGGCGCGAGCCGGCACCGGCGAGGCGCGGCTGTGGGTCAACGGCCGGCTGCTCGCCCGCGGGCAGTCCGTCGATGAGGACTTCAGCGAGTGGTCGAACGATGTGGACGGCGCCTACGGCGTCGGCCTCACGGACGCCGCCGTCACGAGCCTCCTCAGCGTGTACATGAAGCAGGTGCCGCGGCACTTCAACGAGAGCCTGTACACCTAGACGGAGGCGCCGATGCTCGCCTTCGGCATCGACATCACGACCGAGCAGATCGCGGATGGCGCGATCACCACGCCCAAGCTGGCCGACGGTGCCGTCACCAACGCCAAGCTGGCCGACATGGCGCAGGGCCTGCTCAAGGG
>DASUFJ010000082.1:0-2100 GCA_036274575.1 Candidatus Limnocylindria bacterium | reverse complement strand
CGAGGCCCCGCCGCGTCGCTCCCGCGACGTTCGCCTCTGAGAAGTAGCCCGTGTCAGCCGCGATCGGCGCCTCGTCTGGCAACCGCAGGCCCGCGGCAGCCACGTTCGCCGTCAGCCTCTCCAGCATCGGCTCGAAGTACTGGGCGTGATCCATCACCCGGTCTCGCCATCACGCGACCACTCGCGACTCGGCAAGTCGGCGCGCGAGGTCGGGCTGTCCCCAGAACTCATCCCAGCGCCCGGACAGCGTGAGCATGCGGACGTTCAGGATGCCCTCGGCGACCTCGGCGGTCCAGCGGCATCCGGCGCGTTTCAGCCGGATCTGGCTGCCGAAGCGGTGCTGGGACTCCATCGCGCCGGAGCCGATGCTGTACCCGCGGTTCCGCAGGTCCCCGTAGTTCATCCGGTGCAGGTTCCGCTCGACGTAGTCCAGGAGCGTGTCGAACCGATGCAGGGCCTTCTTCCCCGTGATCGTCCCCCGGATCGGTCGGAGCAGCTCCAGGAGTTCCTGTCCGCTCCCGCGGAACGGCACGTGGCGGTTCCGATGCAGGCGGCGCCGCGGTCCCTTGCGCCGCACGGTCCGACCACGCCGATCTCGGATGCCGAGCGCGCGACGTGCCTGCTTCACGAGCCGCCGGGCCTGCTTCTTCGCCCGCGGGTACACCTTCGAGGCGGCGTCCGCGACCTGCTCGACCACATGGTACGGGTCGAGCGGCAGCACGGCGGCCGGGAACAGCGGCAGAACGTGCTCCGCGATCCAGTCGAGGCCATCGGTCGGCAGCACGATCTGCGCGACCACTCCGTCGCCGTAGTTCCCGTCGGCGGGGAGGTGCCCCGAGCGCTGCAACTCGACGAACAGCCGCGCCACCTCGTGACAGTCGCCCCAGGTGTACTCTCCTCCGATGTGGATGGTCTCGCCGGTGTCCCGGTCGATGCACCACAACCGGATGCCGTTGATCATCTTCCAGGGCGCCCGCCACGTCAGGTCCACGAACCTGCGCAGCGCGTGGGCGTCCGTCGAGGCGTAGACCAGCGGCCGGCCGGTCTCGCTGTCGCGCGTCGCCCGGTCACGGAGGATCTCTCGGATCTTCGAGGGGACCTGGTACAGCCACTCGCGCGCCACGTGACGACCGACGAGGACGGCGTGTCGCTCGATCGTCGTGTCCTCGAGATCGACGGCGCCGTGGGTGAAGAACCCGAGCGCCTCGGCCGCCTTGCGGAACGGGTGGTCGGCCGCCAGCGCGGTCTCCCACTCGAGACACAGCTCCGAGCTACAGATCCTGCCGTGGAGCGGGAACAACTCGCGAGCGGGCACCAGCGTCTGCCCACCGAGCCGATAGGCGAACGCCGGGAAACACACCCGGCCCATCGTGGTCACGACCGTCATCAGGTAGTCCCGTTCCATCCGCATCTTCACGTCAGCGACGACTCGTCCGCCGGCGGCCAGCGCTGCGTCGGTCGCACAGCGACACATGGCGGCGAACACAGCGATCAGCACGAGGCGACCCACGTCGAGCATCGCGACCCACGTGCGCAGTTCGGCGTCCCGTGGACGCAGCGAGCCGGCGCCGGCCGCGTCGAGCAACGCATCGAGGTGCTCGGAGAGCCGATCGAGGATGTGCGCCTTGACGACGGCGCGGTCGCGGGAGATCAGGGATGGGGCGGTCACGGGCGGGTCTCGTCGGGTCCGTGGTGGACCCGGGCGGGGTTTGCAGCCCGCTCGTACCGCCCCGCACCCTCGACGTCGAGCCCGCAGCCTCCATCAGCACCGCGCGAGCCGTGGTGGCAAGCGGCCCCCGCGCCGGGACCGGGTCATGCATCACGCCCATCCACGCCCGGGGGGCTCCGCCCCCTCTGGACCCCCGTCCGGCGCGCACCGGACTCCGATCGGCCTCGACGATCGGTCACGTCCCGTGGATCCGAAGGACTGACACCATGAAATCCACGCCCGGGGGGCTCCGCCCCCTCTGGACCCCCGTCCGGCGCGCACCGACTCCGATCGGCCGGGCGTGATGCATGACCCGGTCCCGGCGCGGGGGCCGCTTGCCACCACGGCTCGCGCGGTGCTGATGGAGGCTGCGGGCTCGACGTCGAGGGTGC
>DASUFJ010000081.1:0-3097 GCA_036274575.1 Candidatus Limnocylindria bacterium | reverse complement strand
CCTCACCGGCATCGAGGAGCCGAACCTGTGGATCGACGTCGCCGACACGTTCGACACCGGGCTCGCCTCGATCCTGGCGCACGCCTCGCAGGTCGACGCCGACGAGATCCCGGAGCGCATGCGTGAGCGCGCCCGCCTGGTGGGGGAGCCGCAGGGCATCGGCCTGGCGCAGGCGTTCCTCTCGATCATCCTCGAATGACGCGGCGAGGCGGCGGCGGGCGTGGCGGCTGGGCGGGGGCGTTCGGCGGGCATGAGCCCGACCTCACCCGGCGTCCCGGCAGCGAGGGGCGGACGCTGCGGCGCATCGTCGGCTTCTTCCGGCCCTATCGCGCGCGGCTGGCGTTCATCGCCGTCCTCATCCTCGTCACGGTCAGCATCGGTGTCGTCAACCCGATCCTGCTGAAGCTGGTCATCGACAACCTGACCGGTCCGCAGGACCTGGGGCTGCTGTGGCTCCAGTGCGGCCTGATGATCGTGCTGCCCATCATCACCAGCGGGCTCGGCGTCTGGCAGTCGTACCTCTCGAACGTCGTCGGCCAGCGCGTCATGAACGACCTCCGTGTCGCGCTCTACAGCCACCTCCAGTGGATGCCGCTGCGCTTCTTCACCGATACCCGCACCGGCGAGATCCAGAGCCGCATCAGCAACGACGTCGGCGGCGTGCAGTCGGTCGTCACCGATACGGCGGCGTCGCTCCTCAGCAACTTCGCCACCGTGGCGACCACGGTCATCGCGATGTGGATCCTCGACTGGCGCCTCACGGTCCTCAGCCTCGGCCTGCTGCCGGTCTTCGCCTACATCACCTACCGCGTCGGCAAGGTGCGTCGCGAGGTGTCGTCGCTGACGCAGCAGTCGATGGCCGAGATGAGCGCCCTCACTGAGGAGTCGCTGAGCGTCTCGGGCATGCTGCTCAGCAAGACGTTCGGCCAGCAGGAGGCGTCGATCGAGCGCTTCACGCGCGAGTCGCGACGGCTCGGCGACCTCCAGATCCGCGGCCAGATGATCGGCCGCTGGTTCTTCGCGCTCATCGGGACGTTCTTCAGCATCATGCCGGCGTTCGTCTACCTCCTCGCCGGCTCGCTGATCATCGGCGGCGACACCTCGATCAGCATCGGCACGATCGTCGCGTTCACCACGCTCCAGTCCCGCCTCTTCTTCCCGCTCGGCCAGCTCCTCAACGTCCAGGTCGAGATCCAGGGCGCGCTCGCCCTGTTCGACCGGATCTTCGAGTACCTCGAGATGGAGCACGAGATCACCGATGCGCCCGACGCGGTCACCCTCGAACCCGCCACCCTGCGTGGCGAGGTCCGTTTCGATAGCGTGGCCTTCCGCTATCCCGTGGCCGAGGGCCAGATCGAGGCGACCGAGGAGATGGTCGAGGCGGAGGCCGACGGGCGGGCGGTGCCGAGCCGCGTCATGCCCTTCGCCCTCAACGACATCAGCTTCGCAGCGGCGCCGGGCCAGCTCGTCGCGCTCGTCGGCCCGTCGGGCAGCGGGAAGACGACGTCGACCTATCTGATCCCGCGGCTCTACGACGTCGCGTCGGGCTCGGTGATGATCGATGGGATCGATGTCCGCGGGGTGACGCTCGAGTCGCTGGGGCGCGTGATCGGCTTCGTCACACAGGAGACGTACCTCTTCCACGACACGGTCCTCGCCAACCTGCGCTACGCGAAGCCCGAGGCCACGATGGAGGAGATCGAGAGCGCCGCCCGCGCCGCGGCGATCCATGACCGCATCGTTGAGCTGCCGGACGCCTACGACACGATCGTCGGCGAGCGGGGGTACAAGCTCTCGGGTGGTGAGAAGCAGCGCGTCGCCATCGCACGGGTGCTGCTCAAGGACCCGCGGATCCTGATCCTCGACGAGGCGACGTCAGCCCTCGACACGGTCAGCGAGCGGCTCATCCAGTCGGCCCTGGCCGGGCTCATGGAGGGCCGAACCACGATCGCCATCGCGCATCGCCTGTCGACCATCCTGCGCGCCGACCAGATCCTGGTCATGCAGCGCGGCCGGATCGTCGAGCGCGGCACTCACGCCGAGCTCATACGGCAGGAGGGCCTGTACGCGAAGCTCTCCGCTGAGCAGTTCGGCCCCGCGGCGTAGCCGAACGACGACCAGGAGGTCACCCTGCAGGCCACCGGTTGCTGATGACCGATCCCATGGCGTGCTAGCGCCAGGCTTGGGGCGCTGTGCCTACGGAGCCGCGCGGAGGGTGCTCTCGAGCGGGATGCCGCCTGCCCAGTAGATGCCGCTGGGTCCCGCCGGCAGGAGGTCGTAGGTCCGGCCGTTGCCATACGGCAGCAGCGCGCGCGACACGACGGCGGCGCCGTCGACCGTGTCCCCCATGCGCACCGTGCCCAATTGCCGCCCGTCCGCCAGTGGATGCGGCGGCGAGGCGGTCACCGCGCGCCCATCGTCGAGACGGAGCCGAATGACGGTGTGCCCTCGCCGCGCCGGCATCGAGCCGATGCGCAGGATCGGGACGCTGATTCGGGCTCCATCGGCGTCGACGCTCCACACGATGTCGCCGACGGCGAGGTCCTCGACAGGGATCGGTCCGGACGGCGTGGCGATGAGGGTGCCCCGTGCGAGGCAGATCGGACACGCCGGCGCCTGGGCGGCACCTGCACGCTCGACGTCGACGACGCCGGCCTCGTCGATCGTCCCGGTCGAATGCGTCCCCGTGTCGCCCTCCGCCTCCGGCTGGGCGAGGTAGTCGAAGCCGAAGCTGTCGATGCCGGCCGGCTCGAGGACGATGGCGTTGAGCATCTTCCACTCGCGGTAGACCGCGACCTGCTCGTCGCCCTCGAAGGAACCACCGGCCAGGTCGAGCCGGTCGACGATCGCGCTGAAGGTCTCCTCGTCGCCGCGGATCTCGTCGAATCGCTGGGCAGCAAGCGCCTCCTCATCGTCACGGGCGACGGGGTGTTGGTCGGGATCACAGAACCAGGGCGGGCCGAGCTCCTCGACGAGCCGATACTTCAGCTCCGCCACGGTCAGCGTGGCGGACGGTGGCGGCGTGATGCTCGGCGGCGGCATCGTCGTGCCCGATGCGGCTGGCGATGCGGCCGGGGTGACGATGCCGCCGGGAGTC
>DASUFJ010000080.1:0-73493 GCA_036274575.1 Candidatus Limnocylindria bacterium | reverse complement strand
ATGGCGATGCGCTCGCCCTGGTCGAGGGCACGCTCCAGCCGCGCGAGAGCGACCTCCGCATCGGCCATCAGGCTGACATCGTGCAGCGCGTCCCGGCCTGCGTTCAGGAAGGCCGCCAGCTGTTCGTCGTCACGAAAGCCGCGTCGTGCCAGCAACGTGGAGATCGGTCGACCGAACCCCGTAAAGGTGGGGGGATCGAGGAGGGGCTCCGGCAGGTGCCACTCCAGGCGCGGACCGATCACGCGCCCCATGGTAGCCGCGCGCGGCTTACCGACGGCTTACTTGCGCGTTATCGCCCTTGCGCGCCGACGCGACAGAGGGCTCAGCGGCTGAGGGGCTTGACCTGCCGGCCGGCGGCCGCCGGCTTTGCCTTGCGGCTGGCATCCCACTCGTACCACGACACCAGCAGCTGGCTGGCGTTGAAGATCGACGAGTACGTGCCGCTGACCACGCCCAGCAGCAGGGCCAGGGTGAAGGTGCGGATCGTGATCGGTCCCAGCAGGTAGAGCGCGGCCAGGGTCACCGCCACCGTCAGGCTGGTGTTGATCGATCGGCCCAGGGTCTGCAGGATCGAATGGTTGACGATCGCCCCGAACGGCTCTCCGGCGTGGCGGATGCGGTTCTCACGGATGCGGTCGAACACCACGATCGTGTCGTGCACGCTGAAGCCGATGATCGTCAGCAGCGCCGTCACGAACAGGGCGTCGAACTCGATGTTCCAGAAGAAGCCGAGCATCGCGAACACGCCGACGACGAGGATCACGTCGTGGAGCAGAGCGATGATCGCCGCAGTCCCGAACCGGAAGCCGAAGCGGAGCCACAGGTAGGCGAGGATGAAGAGCTCGCCGATGATGATGAGAATGGCCGAGCTGCGGATCAGGTCCGCGCCGATGATGGGGCCGACCGTGCGCACGACGCGCGGCTCGCCCGGACCGAATCGGTCCTGGAGCTCCTGCTGGAGCGCGGCAAACGGGGTGCCCTCGGCCACTTCGACGGGGCCGGGCGTGGCCGATGGGCTCGCGCTGGCCAGTGCGCTGCCGGACGGCGCCGCCGCGGCCGATCCGGACGGGGCGACGCTGGCGCTGGGGCTCGCGGACGGCTCGATGCTCGCGCTGGCGCTCGGCGACGGTTCGCCACTCACCGACGGAGCGGCACTCCCGGATGGTGCGGCGCTCTCCGATCCGCTCGGGGCGACGGATGGCTCCGCCTCCGGCGGGATCAAGTCGATCGGCTCGGTGCGGATGCGCAGGTAGCCGTTCGGCAGCTCGACGACCAGGATCTCGCTGTGGCCGAGCTGGCGCAGCGCATCGGTCATCTCCGCCGCCGTGGGCTCATCGGCGTAGCGCACCTCCCACTCCGTGCCGCCGGTGAAGTCGATGGAGGGACGCAGCCCGCCGAGGAAGATGAAGATGAGCCCCGGCAGGGTGAGGAACGCACTGATGGCGAACCAGAGGTTCCGCTTGCCGACGATGTCGTACACGGCCTAGCGCTCCACGTGGTAGAGCTCGAGACGCCGGCCCCACGTCGTGTGGGTGACGTAGCGGAGCATCGTCCGGGTCACGGTGACCGCGCTGAACATGCTGACCAGGACACCGATGATCAGGACGAGCGCGAACCCGCGCACGACCGTCGTCCCCTGCCAGTACAGCCAGCCGGCGACGAGCAGGCTCGAAACGTTGGAGTCCAGGATGCTCGACCAGGCGCGGTTGAAGCCGGCCTCGATCGCGGGGCCGAGGGTCTTCCCGGCGCGGATCTCCTCCTTCATCCGTTCGAAGATGAGGATATTCGCGTCCACCGCCATGCCGATGCTGAGGATGAACGCGGCGACGCCGGCCAGCGTCAGCGTCACGCCGATGACCCGGAAGATGGCGTAGACGACGAGGGTGTAGAAGATGAGCGCGATCGCCGCCAGCACGCCCGGCAGGCGGTAGTAGGCGACCATGAAGAAGAGGACGAGCAGGAGGCCGATGCCGCCCGCGACGAGGGCCTGGGTCAGGAAGTCCGCCCCCAGTGTCGGGTCGACGGTCTCGACGCCGGCCTCGCTCAGCGAGATCGGCAGGGCGCCGAAGCGGAGGGTGTTGTAGAGGTTCGTCCGCTCGGTCTCGTTCGCCTCCGTCGGCGGGCCGACCGTGATGATCGTGTTGCCGCCGCAGATCGCGCTGTTGATGTTCGGCGTCGTGATGACGCGCCCGTCGAGAGCGATCGGTCCCGGACGGCCGACGTTCGCGGTCGTGAATTGGCACCAGATGCCGCTGCCGCGTTCGCTGAGGCTGAACTGGACGCCGATGACGTTGCGGTCCACCGCCGGCGCGACGCTGGCAGGATCGATCTCGGCGCCGTTGAACAGCTCTCGAACGGTGCCGTCCTCGAGAAGCTGGGTGATGTCCTGGTCCTGGGTGAGCTGCTGCCCCTGCGGATCGATGAACTGGAGCTGGCCCGTCGACCCGACGAGGTCGCGCACCTGCTGCTGGTCGCTGACGCCCGGGACCTCGACGACGATGCGGCGCGACCCGTCGCCGGCCGTCTCCGTCCGGACCTGGGGCTCGCTGACGCCGATGCCCGCGACGCGGCGCTCGATGATGTTCCGGGCCGTCTCGATCTGGTCGGCGGTGACCTCGGTGTCGCCCTGGCCGGTCGCCTCGAGCGTGACCCGCAGGCCGCCCTCGAGGTCGAGCCCGAGCACCGTCCGGAACTGGATGCCGCCGATCTCGCTCGGGAGCCACGTCAGCCCGAGGGTCTGTCGCGGCAGATTGATGAAGATCGCCAGGATGGCGATCACTCCGATCACCCATGGGGCGATGCGACGCCAGGTCATGCTTCGGCCGTCTGTCCTTTACTCGGGCGGCATCGGGCGCCGAATCGGGCGCCTCGGACACGAAACACGCCGCTCGGAAGCGGCGGGCGGGCGCCAGTATAGCGAATTACGCGAGCATCCCCTCGCGGGCCAGGTGGGCCTTCAGGCGCTCGGCAAGGTCGCGCGAGATTCCGGGCACGGCCGTGACCTCCTCGACCGAGGCCTGCCGGATGCGCCTCACGGAGCCGAACCGCTTCAGCAGCGCCTTCTTCCGGCCGGGCCCGATGCCCTCGATATCGTCGAGCTCGCTGTGCAGCGCGCGCTTGCCCCGGACGTCGCGGTGGTAGGTGATCGCGAACCGATGCGCCTCGTCGCGAATGCGCTGGACGAGGTACAGGGCCTGCGACCGGCGCGGGAGCACCACCGGTGCCGATCGGCCGGGGAGATAGAGCTCCTCGAAGCGCTTGGCCAGGCCCGACAGCGGAATGTCGGTGATGCCGAGCTCGTCGAGTGCGCCGACCGCCGCCGACAGCTGACCCTTCCCTCCGTCGACGATGACGAGATCCGGCACGGCCCACGCCGCCTCACGGCGCTGCGTCCCGTTGCCCTCCACCGGGCCGGCCCCCGGCTCCAGGTCGAGCGGCTCGTCCGTCTCACTGTCGCCCTCCGGCGCCTCGTCGGCGCCGACCTCGGCCAGCGAGAGGGCGCCGGTGTCGTGGCGGAGCTTCGCCACCCGGCTGAAGCGGCGACGGAGGACCTCCGCCATCATGCGGAAGTCGTCCGGGGTATCGCCGGAGCGGATCCGGAAGCGCCGGTACTCGCGCGGCTCCGGTCTGCCGTCGATGAACACGACCATGGAGCCGACCGCCGACGTGCCCTGGATGTTGCTCATGTCGTAGCACTCGATGCGCTCCGGGACGCGCGGCAGCTCGAGCGCCGAGGCGAGCTCCGTCAACGCCTCGTCGCGCTTCGCGGTGTCGGCCAGCCACTCGGCGCGCTCCCGCTCGAGCGCCTCGATGGCATTGCCGGTCGCGAGGGCCACGAGCCGACGCTTCTCGCCGCGCTCCGGCACGGAGATGGTGACGCGTACGCCCCGCCGGTCGGCCAGGAAGGCCGCCAGGTCATCGGCGCCGGATGGCATGAGCGGCGCCAGGAGGGCGCGTGGCACGGCATCGGTGCTGGCGTAGTACTGCTGGAGGAAGGAGCCGAGCACCTCCGCATCGATCACGTCGCGAGCACCCTCGACGATGAAGTGCTCGCGACCGATGAGCTTGCCGTTGCGCACCTGCATGACCTGGAAGCAGGCGTCGTCCTCCTCGCGCGCCATGCCGATGACGTCGTGCTCGGCACGGCTGAAGGCGGCCATCTTCTGCTGCTCCATCGTCCGCTCGACGGCACGGAGCTTGTCGCGGGCGGTGGCGGCGGCCTCGTAGCGCAGGGCCTCGGCGTTCGACTCCATCTCGCGGCGCAGCTGCGCCGCGATCGGCTCCTGCCTGCCGTCAAGGAAGTCGACGATCTGGTCGATCGTCTGGCGGTACGGCGCCTTCTCGATGGCCTGGATGCACGGTCCCTGGCATCGGTTGATGAAGTAGAGGAGGCAGGGACGCTCGAGCACCCGCTTCCCCTCCGGGATGTCGAGGTTGCACGTCCGGAACGGGAAGATCTTGCGGAGCAGCTTCAGCGTCTCGTCGACGCTGGAGGCCGATGCGTACGGCCCGAAGTAGCGGCTTCCGTCCCGCACCAGGCGCCGCGTCCGGACGATTCGCGGGAAGTCCTCGCCAAGCGTGATCTTCACGAACGGATAGCTCTTGTCGTCCCGCAGCCGGATGTTGAAGCGCGGCCGGTGCTCCTTGATGAGGTTCGACTCGAGCAGGTACGCCTCGCTGATCGTGTCGGTCACGACGTAGTCGACGTCGGCGATCTCGGTCACCATCCGCGCGATTCGGGCGTCCTCGGGCCCGCGCGCGCCGAAGTACGACCGGACGCGGTTCCGGAGCGAGTCCGCCTTCCCCACGTACAGCACCCGACCCGAGGCGTTCTTCATGAGGTAGACGCCTGGCCCCGTCGGAAGCCGGCGCAGCACGGCGCGCAGCGGTTCGGGAAGGGCGCGCTGCGGGCTCATGACCCCTCGATTCTAGGCGTGGATGGGCGCCGCTTCCTCGGCCGCCTCGATGGATCGAGTCGGATTCACCGGAGCGTGTCGGCGCGCGGCGTTCCCGCGATGGATCGAGGGTCGGCACGCACGAGCAGCGCTCCCGCGCGCCACTCCCACTCCTGGGGCCTCGATCTACCGCGGATTCGCGGCCCGGCCGTGCGTTCCCGTACGGATTCCTCGGTCGATCGAGCGTTCCGTCAGTCGAGTCCCAGGTAGACCATCGAACCGCCCGAGCCCTCGATCATCTCCAGGAGCCGGTGCAGCCGATGCGAGCTTTCCGCGATCTCCGCGCGGGTCAGCCAGCCGGCCTCGGCGATCTCGCCGAGCTGCGGATCCAGCTCCCCACCGATGCACCGTCCGCCGAACACGAAGCTGGTATCACGCGCACGATGCGCGTCGACGAGCAGCAGCCGCTCGACGGTCACCTCGAGTCCGGTCTCCTCCCGCGTCTCGCGGGCGGCCGCTGCCTGCGGCGTCTCGTCCCGCTCGACCCGCCCGCCGGGCAGCATCCAGCCCGGACCCAGGTACGTGGTCCGGACGACGAGGATGCGACCCTCCGCATCGGTGGCGAGCACGTGGGCACCCTCGATCCGCCGATATCGCCCGCCGAACAGCGCGGCGAGCTGGACGACGACCCCGACGAAGAGCCGGGGAAGGTCGGCGAACCCCAGGCGCCGCCTACGGCGCAGCGCCATCGCTCGGCGACGCCGACGGGATCGGCTGCGCGAGCTGATCGGCGATATACGCGTGGAGCCCGCCGTAGTCGCCCGGGCCGGTCCAGCCGGTCGGGACGAGGATGTACTGGCCGATCGTGTTCGTGGTGGCCGTCAGGACCGGGCCCTCGGAGAGCTCGATGCGGCGATCGCTCGACAGGTGGGACGAGACCAGGGCGAGGTCGATGACGGACAGGTCGGTCCGGACCCGCCCCTCCATGGCGTCCATGAGCTGCAGGCCGGGACCGATGGAGCCGAGGCCCCCGTCGCCGAGCTTCGAGCGCAGTGCGGCCAGCACCCGCGCCTGGCGGATGGAGCGCGCGAAGTCGTTCGACTCGGCAACAACGCTCGTGTAGCGCGCGCGTGAGTACGCCAGCGCCTGAGCCCCGTCGAGGTGGATCTCGCCGGCGCGGAAGGTTCCGAGATCCCAGTTGCCCGCCTGGTGCTTCGACTCGAGGTTCGTGTAGCTGAAGGCGACCGGGTTCTGGACCGTCACGCCGCCGACCGCGTCGACCATCTCCTCGAAGCCGGTGAAGTCGATCGACAGCCAGTGGTGGATCTCGAGGCCGGTGACGTCGCTCACGACCTCGGCGAGGCGGTCGCCCGCCGCGTCGATCCCCTCCTCGGCCTGGCCGACGGCAAAGACCTCGTTGATCTTGCCGTTCTGGCTGAACTCGGTCACGCCCTCGATCCAGAGATCGCGGGGGATCGGGATCGTGGTGGTCGTATCCGTCTCGGGGTCGATCGACAGGATCTGGATCGAATCGGCGAGGTATGCCCCGGCATGGTCGCCACCGCCGTAGCCGATCATGAGGACGTTGACGCGGTCCGTCCCGTTCAGCGCCCCGAACAGCGCGGTCGACGGGAAGGGCGCCGTCGACACGGTCGCGTTGAATGCGGCCGCCCGGGTGCCGAGGAGGAAGATGCCGACGCCCGCGGCGACGAGCAGGATCAGGAAGAGGATCCCGATCGCCCGGAACGGCGAGCGGCGGCGCCTGGCCGGCCGCGCCACCCGTCGCCGGCGCGGGGACGACCCTTCCTGGACGCGGCCCCTCGTGGCCGCGACCCCGCCCGAGCGAATCAGCTCGCGGTCATACGGGACCTCATCGGATCGGTTTCGGCTCACTCACCCACTCATGCTGCGGCTCGGGTCGTAGACGTCTGGGCGGCGCAAAGGATAACGGCTCGGCCGGTAAGCCACCGGTCATCGGCTGGTAAGCGGCGCCGGGCATCATCCTCCCGTGACCGTCGCCGCCGCTCCCCGCCTCGATCTCGAGCCGATCCTGGACGCCCTGGATCCGGAGCAGCGGGCCGCGGCGACCCTGCCTGACGGGCCGGCGCAGATCATCGCGCCGGCGGGCAGTGGCAAGACGACGACGATGGTCGCCCGCCTCGCCGTGCTCCTGTCACGCGGCATCACGCCCGACCGCATCTGCGTCGTGACGTTCAACCGCGACGCGGCGGCGGATCTCGCGGCGCGGGTGTCCCGTCGGCTCGCCGCCCAGGTCCCCGCCGCCACCCAGATCGAGATCCGCACCCTCCATGCCCTCGCCCGCCAGGTCCTCCTCGACGCCGGCGATGGCGCAAACCTCATCGCCGATCGCCTCCCGCTGCTGCGCGCCGCCCGCCGTCGCGTGGCGGCAACCGATCCTTCGTTGCTCGTGCCCGAAGCCGGCACGCTGGACACGTGGCTGTCGGCGTGGAAGATCGAGGGCCGGGAGCCACCTCCCGAGGGCCGTGCGGCGCTCGCCGGCTACGCCGATCTCCTGCGCGCGCGGGGTGCGGTCGACTTCGACGACCTGGTCGTGCGCGCCGGCGAGCTCCTCGAGACGGATCCCCGCCTGCGGCTCCGTTGGCAGTCGCGCTTCAGCCACGTCTGCGTCGACGAGTTCCAGGACGTCGACGCCGCACAGCTCCGGCTCGTCCGCCGCCTGGCAGCCCCGGAGGACAACCTGTTCGTCGTCGGGGATGACGACCAGACCATCTACGCCTGGCGCCTCGCCGATGTGCGACGGATCCTCCGCTTCTCATCCGATTACCCGTCGGCGCGCCGCGTCATGCTCGCGACGAACTATCGATGCCCACGGAACGTCATCGAGGCCTCGGCGCGGATGATCGCCGTCAACCGCGAGCGCTTCGTGAAGCCCATCCACGCGCCGGCCGCCTGCCCGCCCGGCGCACCGATCCGGGGATGGAGCACCACCGAGGCGGACTGGCCGGACGCCATGGCCCGCTTCGCCGCCGCCGAGGACGCGGCCGGTCGGCACCTCTGCTTCCTCTCCCGTACCCGGTCCGAGCTGACGCCCGTGCTGCTGGCGCTCGTCCGCGCCGGTGTCCGCCACACCACCACCACGCCACCGCTTGTCGATGCCGAGCCGGTCGTCGGGCTCGTCGACGCCGCCCGCGGCTCGGAGGACCGCGACCATCCCTTCCACGTCCTCCGTCGCCTCCGCGCCGTCCGTGGATGGCAGCGCGGTTCGCCGTCCGGCGACCTCCTCAACGATGACGACCACGCTGCGCTCGACGCGCTCCTCGGGTGGGCCGCCGGGTTCATCACCGTCGAGTCGTTCGTCGCCGCCTACGACGCCGCTCGCGCCCGCATCGCGAGCCTGCGCGATCCCAGCGCGCTCGTGGAGCTCGCGACGGTCCACGCCTCGAAGGGCCGCGAGTGGGAGACGGTGGTCCTCCTCGGGTTCGAGGAGGACCGTATCCCGAATCGTCGGTCGCTCGTGGGTGCGGACGATCCGGATCGGGCCGGAGAGGAGGAACGGCGCCTCGCCTACGTCGCGCTGACACGGGCGACCCGGGAGCTCATCCTCGCGTTCGATCCCGGTCGGCCCTCACCGTTCCTGGCCGAGCTGGGACTCGCGACGTTAACCGGAACCGCGTTCAGCCCGCGGCGACGGCCTCCCGGCGGCGGCGCGGCGCCCTCCGATTGACCGGTGTCGGCTCGTCCGCGATCCCGAGGACGTGGCGCAGATATCGGCCCGTATAGGAGGCGGGATCCCTGGCGACCTCCTCGGGCGTTCCCGCCGCGACGAGCTCCCCACCCTTGTCCCCGCCCTCCGGACCGAGGTCGATGACCCAGTCGGCGGTCTTGATGACGTCGAGGTTGTGCTCGATGACGACGACCGTGTTCCCGCTCTCCACGAGCCGGCCGAGGACGCTGAGGAGCCGCGCGACGTCGTCGAAGTGGAGGCCGGTCGTCGGCTCGTCGAGGATGTAGAACGTCTTGCCGGTCGCACGCTTCGAGAGCTCCGTGGCTAGCTTCACGCGCTGCGCCTCGCCGCCGGAGAGGGTCGTTGCCGGCTGGCCCAGGTGGATGTAGCCCATCCCCACGTCGGAGAGCGTCTGAAGCTTCGCCTTGATGGATGGGACCGCGTCGAAGAAGGTCAGCGCCTCCTCGACGGTCATCTCGAGGATCTCGGCGACGTTCTTTCCCTTGTAGTGGATCTCGAGCGTCTCGCGGTTATAGCGCTTCCCCTTGCACACCTCGCACTGGACGTAGACATCGGGCAGGAAATGCATCTCGATCTGGACGATCCCGGCGCCCTCGCACGCCTCGCATCGGCCGCCCTTGACGTTGAAGCTGAAGCGCCCCGGCTTGTAGCCGCGGAGCCGTGCCTCGGGCACCGCCGCCAGCAGCTCTCGCAGCGGCGTCCACAGCCCGGTGTAGGTCGCCGGGTTGGAGCGCGGGGTGCGGCCGATCGGCGACTGGTCGATCTCGATGACCTTGTCGATGAGGTCGATGCCCTCGATCCGGTCGTGCTTGCCCGCGGGCTCGCGCGCGCCCCAGATGCGCTGGGCGAGCGCCGGGTGCAGGATCTGCGTCACCAGGCTCGACTTGCCGGAGCCGCTGACGCCGGTGACCGCCACGAACTTGCCGAGCGGGAAGGCGACGTCGATGCCCTTCAGGTTGTTCTCGCGCGCGCCGTGGACGACGATCTCATCCCGCTTGCCGTTCCGGCGCTCCGGCGGGACGGGAACCGCCTTGTCGCCACGCAGGTACGCCGCCGTGATCGACCGGCGGTTCTCCAGCAGCTCGTCGAGCGGCCCGGAGTGGATCAGCCGCCCGCCGTGCTCCCCCGCCGCCGGTCCGATGTCGATCACCCAGTCCGCGGAGCGGATCGTCTCCTCGTCGTGCTCGACCACGAGGAGCGTGTTCCCGAGGTCCCTCAGCCGAACGAGCGTGGCGATGAGCCGGTCGTTGTCTCGCTGGTGGAGGCCGATCGAAGGCTCGTCGAGGATGTACAGGACGCCCATCAGGCTCGAGCCGATCTGGGTGGCGAGCCGGATCCGCTGGGCCTCGCCACCGGACAGCGTGCCGGACGCGCGATCGAGCGTCAGGTAATCGAGCCCGACGTCGACGAGGAACCCCAGCCGCGCGCGGATCTCCTTGAGCACCTGGACCGCGATCTGGTTCTCCCGCGCGTTCAGGCGCTTCGGCAGGCGGTCGTACCACGCCAGCGCATCGGTCACCGAGCGCCGAGTCGTCTCGATGATGTTCTTCCCGGCGATGGTCACCGACAGCGACTCCGGCTTGAGCCGGTACCCCTTGCAGGTGGGGCACGGCTTGTTCGTCATGTAGCGCTCGAGCTCGGCGCGCATCGCCTCCGAGCCGGTCTCCCGGTACCGCCGGGTGAGGTTCGGGATGACGCCCTCGAACGTCGTCTTGAAGGTGTGGACGTTGCCGTTGCGAGCGCGGTACTTCACGTCGACCCGCTGGCCCTTGTTCCCGTACAGCAGGATCTGCCGCGCCTGGTCCGACAGGTCGCGGACGGGCACATCGGTCCGGAAGCGGTAGTGCTCGGCGACGGCCTCCAGGATCTTGCTGAACCAGCTCTCGGAGGCGGCCATCCGCCGCCACGGAAGGATCGCGCCCTCGTCGACGGTCAGGGCGTCGTTCGGCAGGACCAGGTCGGGGTCGATCTCGAGCCGCGAGCCGAGTCCGGTGCAGTCGGGGCAGGCGCCATGCGGCGAGTTGAAGCTGAAGTTGCGCGGCGCGGGCTCCTCGAACGAGCCGCCGTGGACCGGGCAGGCGTACTTCTCGCTGAACGTTCGGTCGGCCTCCTTCGGCGGCGCGTCCGGCAGGTTGAGGAGGAGCACTCCCTCGCTGAGGCGAAGGGCGGTCTCGATCGAGTCAGCCATCCGGCTTGCGTCCGGCCGCGGGGCGCCCTCGTCATCGGCGTGACGGACGACGAGCCGGTCGACGACGACGTCGATCGAGTGCTTGTACTTCTTGTCGAGCCTGATGTCCTCGTCGAGGTCGCGCAGCTGGCCGTCGACCCGGACGCGGACGAACCCCGCCTGCTTGGCACCGGCGAGGAGCTTCTCGTGCTCCCCCTTGCGGTCCTGGACGAGGGGCGCCATGAGCATGATCCGCGTCCCCTCTGGCAGGTCGTACACCTGGTCGACCATCTGCTCGACGGTCTGCCGCTCGATCTCGCGGCCGCAGATGGGACAGTGCATGCGGCCGATGCGCGCGAAGAGCAGCCGCAGGTAGTCGTAGATCTCGGTGACCGTCCCGACGGTCGACCGCGGGTTCCTCGAGGCGCCCTTCTGGTCGATGGAGATCGCCGGCGACAGCCCGTCGATCTGGTCGACATCGGGCTTCTCCATCTGCCCCAGGAACTGGCGCGCGTAGGCGCTCAGGGACTCGACGTACCGACGCTGCCCCTCCGCGTAGATCGTGTCGAAGGCGAGGCTCGACTTGCCGCTTCCGGAGAGCCCGGTGATGACGATCAGCCGATCGCGCGGCATCTCGACGTCGACATTCTTGAGGTTGTGCTCGCGGGCACCGCGAACCACGATCTTGTCGGAGGGCATGCGGTCACCAATGCTAACAGGATCGGGACCGATGCGAACGCCTGTTCGGTTTTCGTCGCCCGCGCTGACCGTCATCCTCGACGCCTATGCTGGGCGTCAATCACGTCAACCGTTGTCGGGAAATGAGGCATCTGTCGACCTGGTCGCTTGCCGTTGTCCTGGCACTGGGCAGCTGCCTGACTCCGATCCCACCGACTGACTGCGGCGGACTGGATCCCGGCACCTGTGACTCCATCGCCCAGGCCGCGCTGCCCGAGCTTCCGGCTGGCGCTGAGCGCCTCGTCATCGCGCCCGGCCGCGGCCTCACCGAACACTGGGTTGTCGTCGGCTGCTACGCGGAAGGATCGTCCGTCGCCATGGTCGACGTCTTCATCGACTCCGAGGGCGTCGCACGAGGAGGTCTCCGCGAGGAGCTACCGAATCTGGCCTCGTCGTTCTGCGACGAATAGGAAGGACCGCGGCCGGCCGGTGGAGGTGACCGGCCGCGGTTGCGTCATAGGGCGGCGGCGATGAGGTCGCGGTACCAGGCGCCGCTGGCCTTCACCGTCCGACGCTGCGTCTCGAAGTCCACGTGGACGATCCCGAATCGCTTCGTGTAGCCGAAGCCCCACTCGAAGTTGTCCATCAGGGACCAGGCGAAGTAGGCCTCGACGGGGACGCCGGCCGCGATGGCATCCGCGGTCGCGGCGATGTGGTCGCGGTAGTAGGCAACCCGTCGGCTGTCGGCGATGGATCCTTCCGGGCCGACGCTGTCGACGAAGGCGGCACCGTTTTCGGTGATCGCGATCGAGGCCGGAGCGTACTCGCGTTGAATGCGCTGGAGGAGCAGCCGCAGCCCGTCGGCATGGACTTCCCAGCCCATCTCGGTGACCGGCAGGCCGCCGTCGACCATGATCGTCGGCTCGGGACCGTCGACCGCTTCGCCGTCGCGGACGGCGCGCACGACATGGCGGGTGTAGTAGTTCACGCCCAGGATGTCGATCGGCGGGGTTTCAGTGTCGAGCTCGGACACGTCGACGCCCTCGAGGAACGGGTTGAACGCCTCGACGATGTCTCGCGGGTAGCCGCGACCAAGCACCGGGTCGAGAAACCAGCGGTTGGCGGTCCCGTCGTGGAGGCGTGCCGCCGCGCGGTCCGCGTCGGTGTCACTGGCCGGCTTCACATGGTGGAGGTTGAGGGGGATGCCGATGCGCGCCGATGGCACGGTTGAGCGGATGACGTCAACCGCCGCGCGATGCGCCAGGTGCGTGTGATGCGCCGCCCGCAGAGCGGCCGCCCAGTCCTGTCGACCAGGCGCATGACGGCCGATGCCGTAGCCCAGCATCGCGATGCACCACGGCTCGTTGAGCGACAGCCAGTTGCGGATGCGATCGCCGAACCGATCGGCGAGGATCGCGGTGTAGTCCGCGAAGCGGCCGACGACCTCACGGTCGGGCCAGCCACCGGCATCCTCCAGCGGCTGCGGCAGGTCCCAGTGGAACAGCGTGAGCCACGGCTCGATCCCGCGTTCGAGGAGGCCGTCCACGAGCCGGTCGTAGAAGTCGAGCCCGGCGGGGTTCGCTGGTCCGCTGCCCGTCGGCTGGATCCGCGGCCACGCGACGCTGAACCGATACGCCCCGAGCCCGAGCGACCGCATGAGGTCGAGATCCTCGGTCAGGCGGTGGTAGTGGTCGCAGGCGACGTCTCCGGTGCCGCCGTCCTCGATCCGACCCGGCGTGTGCGAGTACGTGTCCCAGATGCCCGGGCCGCGGCCGCCGGCATCGACCGCTCCCTCGATCTGGTAGGCGGACGTCGCGGCACCCCACGCGAAGCCAGGCGGGAACCGCCCCGCCAGGTCCCCGAGGGAGTCGCGCCCGACGCGCTCTTCGGGTGTCGTCGTCAAGATGAGGCCGACCGGACCACCTGGGGATTCATGGCCGATGCGTCCACGGCCCTATCGGTCTCTGCACAACAGCCGAACCAGCTGTGGATGGCGTCGATCGACGCGCGTTCGCGATCGGTTGAGTCCCCCGTCGCCAGGTCGCCGACCGCGTGGTCGATCCACTTGCCGTCTTCGAAATAGCCGAGCCCATAGCTCAGGGGACCGAACCGTCGCAGAGTGAGAGTCCGTCGATGCATGCCGCTCCTTCCTCCGAGTGCGCGGACGTCCGAGCCCGCTAGATGCCGATGCCAGCCTCCGCACCGTCGATGCTCGACGCCCGCAGCACGAGCTGCGTGTCGAGGATCACGCGGCGCGGAGCTCGGCCCGCGAAACGAATCTCCTCCACGAGCAGCCGCGCCATCTCGCGGCCCATCTCCTCGATCGGCTGCCGAACGCTCGAGAGGTTCGGCTGGGTCGTCGTCGCCAGCTGCGAGTCATCGAATCCGACGATCGCCACGTCTGCCGGGATCGCCCGCCCGGCGGCCGTGAGGGCCGCGATCGCGCCGACGGCCATGAGGTCGGACGCGACGAAGACGGCATCCAATCCCGGCGCTCGCCCGAGGAGGCGCTCCATCGCCGCCCGGCCGCCGTCGAGGGTGAAGTCAGCGATCTCGACCAGGGCCGTGTCGGTCGCCAGGCCGGCCTCGGCCAGCGTCTCGTGGTAGCCGGCGAGCCGATCGGCGCCGGCGGCCATGTCCTGCGGGCCGGCGATCGTCGCCACCCGGCGCCGGCCGATCTCCACAAGATGGCGGACCGCGCTGGACGCGCCGCCCCGGTTGTCCACGTCGACGTAGGAGATGCCCTGGCCGAACGGGCGCCCACCGACGACCAGTGGGACCCCGTGGCGCAGCAGACCGCCGAGCAGCGGGTCGGCGCCGTGCATCGATACGAGGAGGACACCGTCGGTATGCCCCGCCTCGAGGTAGCGCTCGATCCGGCCGGCGTCGCCACGCGCCTGTGGCATGAGAAGGACGAGCTGCATGGACTCTGACGCCAGCGCGTCGCTCATGCCGCGCAGGACCCGGGGGAAGAATGGGTCGCCGAACAGCTGGGTGCTGGGCTCGGGGATGACGACGGCCACCGAGTCGCTTCGCCGCGTGACGAGGCTGCGGGCCGCTCGGTTCGGGACATAGCCGAGGTCGCGGACGGCCGCCTCGACGGCCTCGCGGGCCGGCTGGCTGACCCTTCGATCGCCATTGACGACCCGTGACGCCGTGGCGCGCGACACGCTGGCCTCGCGCGCGACCTCGTCGAGCGTGGCCGGTCCGGTCCCCCGCGTGCTCACGGTTGTGAGAGCGCTCTCACGTTCACTGACGCCATTGTCGTGATGCTGTCAAGAGAGCGCTTCCACGGCTTCGGTGGCGTTGCGGGCCTACTCCCGCGCAACTGGTCCCCTCCTGGGCGTATCGGCCAATCAGTGGTCGTTTCTCTCAGCACCGAACCAGGAACAGCCAACATCGTGCCCGCTGCTTCCCTGCTCTTCCCGGCTGCGGACCAATTCGGCCACGAAGTCGCTGATACCCCCACCGGCGGACTAACGCACGGCGCTGCGGCACGGCAGCAGCGGTTTAGTGATGTCCGGGTCGGACCTGCAGGGTTGGCAGCGAGCCGCGGAACGACGATCCTGTCGAGTACCAGGACTCGACCAGTACGAATGGGGCAAGCGCGTGTTCTCGGTGGCAGTGAAGGGTTACGGGATCGTCATCTGGGACGGTGACGGCTCGTGGCGCACGTTCGGCCCCACCGACACGCTGAGCGCGATGCTGGCGGCCCGTGTCGAATACGCGCTCCAGACGGTCCCGGCCCCCGCCGACGAGGGGGAGGCCCGGGAGGCGCTGCTGGCCATCGCCGGCGCCGGCCTGCTGTCGATCGACTGCGATCACGCGCCGGGCGAGTGCGACGGGGAGGACTCCGCGGGCTACTGAGCCGCGCGCCCTTCCCGTCGCGGGTGGCACGGTGTACCATCCGCCTCCCGCCCATCACCTCCCCTACCGACGCTGTCCCACGATGCCTGACGAGTCTGCCATCCACGCCCGCGGGGTGACCCGCGTCTACAAGGCCAAGCCCAATCCGGTGACCGCCCTCGGCGGCGTCGATCTCGACGTCCAGCCCGGCGAGTACTTCGGCCTGCTCGGCCCGAACGGTGCCGGCAAGACGACGCTCATCAAGATCCTGACGACCCTTCTGCTGCCGACCAGCGGCACGGCCAAGGTCGCCGGCTTCGACGTCGTGACCGAGACAGCGAAGATCCGGCGCGTCATCAACATGGTCGCCGGCGGCGAGCAGTCCGGCTACGGCCTCCTCACGCTTCGCGAGCAGCTCTGGATGTTCAGCCAGTTCTACGGGATGCCGATGGGCGAGGGCTGGCGCCGCGTCGACGAGCTCATCGAGATCACCGGCCTCACCGAGCAGAAGGACCAGAAGGTCCGGACGCTGTCGACCGGCCAGCGCCAGAAGCTCAACTTCGCGCGTGGCCTCCTCAACGACCCGTGGGTCCTCTTCCTCGACGAGCCGACGCTCGGGCTCGACGTCGCCGCGGCGCGGGACCTGCGCGAGCACACCCTGTCGTGGAAGGCCGCGGCTCCGGGACGGACCGTCCTGCTCACGACCCACTACATGGTCGAGGCGGAGCAGCTGTGTGACCGGATCGCCATCGTCGACCGCGGCAAGATCCTGGCCCTCGGCACGCCGGAGGAGCTTCGGCGCCGGGTCCAGGCCGAGTCGATCTTCCGGCTCGAGCTCGACCAGCTGCCGCAGGACGGCGGCATCGCGGCCATCAGCGGCCTTCCCGGCGTCCTCTCCGCCGTCCATGCCGACGACGAGGACAGCAACGGCGACGGCGCCGGTTCCGACCGGGTCGCGCTGAAGGTTGCCCTGGCCGACGACGCGGCACTGACCAACGTGGTCACGGCGGTCGCCGAGCGCGGCTCGCACCTCGTGGGCCTCGCGAAGTCGGAGCCCAGCCTCGAGGATGTCTTCGTCGAGCTGGTCGGACGCGGCTTCGGCGAGGAGGAGGACGAGGACACCGCCTCATGACGCAGTACGAGGCGCACATCGCGGCCAGCCCGCGGGAGGCGGCGAACTGGTCGAGGGGCCGGATCATCCGCTCCAACCTCCGAGCGGTCGTTGGGCGGGCGTACCCCCGGATCATCGGCCTCACCCGCGAGCCGTCGTGGCTCTTCTTCGAGATCTTCCTGCCGTTCCTCGCGGTCAGCGCCTTCGTCTTCGTCTACCGCGCGCTCGAGGCGCCGGAGGAGTTCATCGGCTTCGTGGTGCTGGGCGGCGCGATGACGGCGTTCTGGCTCAACGTCGTGTGGATGATGGCCGCCCAGTTCTACTGGGAGAAGGACCAGGGCAACCTCGAGCTCTACTTCACGGCCCCGATGCACCTCATGAGCGTCCTCGCCGGGATGGCGATCGGCGGGCTCGTCATGACGAGCTCCCGGGCGCTGGCCGTCATCGGCATCGGCTCCATCCTGTACGGGGTCACCTACGACATCCAGGAGCCCTTCAAGCTTGTCGCGGTCTTCCTCCTGACCATGATTCCGCTGTACGGGATGGGAATGCTCTTCGCGTCGCTCTTCCTGCTGTGGGGCCGCGAGGCGTTCCACCTCGCCCAGCTCCTCCAGGAGCCGATCTACTTCCTTGGCGGCGTGAACTTCCCGCTCCGGGCTCTGGGCCCGATCGTTGGGGTCGTCGTGGCCACGTTGCCGCTCGCCGTCGGACTCGACGCGATGCGCCAGCTCGCCTTCGCGAGCAGCGGCGTTCCCGGTGTCCTGCCGGTCGACCTCGAGATGGCGATCCTCGCGGTGATGGGCGTCGTCTTCCTGGTCGGGGCACGTCTGGCGCTCGGCTATCTCGAGACCCTGGCGCGGCGCGAGGGACGCCTGACACTGCGATGGCAGTGAGCGCCGGCCGTCGCACGGCGACGATCCGCGGGGTCAGCTTCACCGATGCCTGGCGCAGCTTCCGGACCGCGATCGGCCTCGGCTGGGCCATCGAGTCGAACTGGTCGGACCCGTTCCTCTTCGCCGTGTACACGGTTGCCAAGCCGCTCGCCGCGGCGCTGATCCTGGTCGTCATGTTCCAGGTCATCACCGGCGGCCAGGGGACCGAGTTCCTGCAGTTCATGATCGTGGGCAGCGCGCTGTGGAACGTGGTCTTCGGCGTGATGGGCGGCCTGGTGCAGTCGATCCTGGAGGACCGCGAGCGCTACCGGATGATGAAGTACGTCGTCGTCACCCCGGCGTCGCTCTTCCCGTTCCTCCTCGGCCGCTCCCTATCGCGCGTCGCCATCTCGTTCGTGGCCGTGGCGCTGACGCTCCTCGTGGGCGTCCTGTTCCTGGGTCTCCAGCTCCAGCCGAACCCGCTGTACCTGACCGTCGCGATGGTGCTCGGGATCCTGGCCGTCATGTCCCTCGGCATCTTCATGGCCGGCTGGTGCCTCCAGCTGCGTCAGGAGGCGTGGTCCTACCCCGAGGCGATCGCCGGGGCGCTGTACCTGGTCTCCGGCGCGATCTTCCCGATCGACGTCCTGCCGTCGATCCTCCACCCGATCGCCTACGCGATGCCGACCACCTGGTGGCTCGAGGCTGCCCGCCGCGGACTCCTGGGACACGGGGCGCCGGGGACCCTCGGCGGCCTCTCGGACGCGACCGTCCTCCTGCTCCTCACCGTCTCGACGGCGATCGCCATCCCGCTCGCGCTCGGCGCATTCGGCTGGTTCATGCGCCGCGCGCGGCAGTCTGGGCTGCTCGACATGACCACCGGGAGCTAGAGGCAGGCCGCCTCCTACCTCGGTCGCATCGGTCATTCACCCCCACCAGCGTCTCCTAGGGCGTCCCGCTCGACACCCCCGACCTCGAGCCCCAACCTCCGGCGTCCTCGGGGACGAGCGAGATGGGGTCGGACGTGAACGCCTGGGCCGCCATGCCGACGACTGCGAGCACGAGCCACGCAACGAACCAGAAGAACGACTGACCGATGACCTGGTCGACCGCCCCGTAGCCGAGGTTCTCGACCTCGACCTGGTTCAGGATGACGAGCGCCCCGGCGAGCACCGCGCCCGACCCCCACAGCGAGGTCGCCACGATGACCAGCGCACGCGGCAGGCGCAGCACGACCGCGGCGACGGCGAAGATGGCGGCGATCGTCAGGCCGATGACCCAGCTGAGGACCTCAGCGTTCTCCATGCCGATCGCGGGCAGGAGGCCGTAGCCGATGGCGAAGCCGAATCCCGCGATGACCAGGACGACGGCGGCCCACCACCAGAACAGGGCGAGGACGGCGAACAGCACGGCGACGACCGCTCCGACGACGATGCCGATGACGTTCTGCAGGAACCCAGAGCCGAGCAGCGTGGAGACGATCTCGGTGCCGGCGACGAAGCCGACCACCAGGCCGAAGATGGGCAGCAGGACGAGCCAGAGCTTGAAACCGGCGAACAGGGCGGCGGCGCCGACCGCGATGAGGATCAGCGCGATGAGGAGATCCATGGGTTCCTCCGTTCGGGCGTGGACTGCCTCGCCCATGGTGCGCCGTTCGCCTCGCCGATGGCAAGCCGTTGGCCGATCGCCGACCTAGCGAAGCGACCCCTCGTAATCGGTGACGACGAAGGTCCGGCGACAGCGGTCCAGGCGCTCCGGCACGCAGCGATCCGCGGCCTGGTCGTCGAAGTGGCCGATGAATATCAGCGGCTGCCCGCGCGTGTTCGGCCCGGTCGGCCCGGCTCGGCTCGGGAATGCCTTCCCGAGCGGCGCCGCCAGGCGCAGGCCATCCGCCTCGAGCGTCGCCTGCGTCACGTCATCGTCGGGCTGGTCCGCCATGAGGACGCGGAGCGGACAGTCGCGCTGGAGCCACGCCACGCTGGGATCGGCGCCCCCGTCATCGCCCTCGCATTCCGCGTCCATGTCCGCGTACCAGCCCTCGACGTAGAGCTCCTCGCTTCCCCATCTCGCGGCAGGATCCCGCTCGGCGAGGACCTCGTCGACGGGGATCGGGTCCAGCTCCGGTCGCGTCGGTTGGAGCGAGCTGACGAGAATGAGGACCGCGACGAAGACGGCCAGGCCGGCGATCCCGAGGAGCCACAGCCGGAGCTCTCGGCTCATGGTTCGAGCGTCGCCCAGCGCTCCCGAAGGAGCTCGATCCCCCGCCGCCACAGCTCGACACGCGAGGGTTCGTTGAGCCATGTCGACGCGCCGGATGGGTGTGGAAGGGCCAGGACCGATGCGCCGGGCGCCGCGTCCCAGGCGAGGTTTCGTCCGACGAGCCCGTCCAGCCGCGCCGCCTCGCCGAAGGCGAACCGGTGCGCCAGCCCGCCGACCAGGAGGATGAGCCGCGGGCTCACCAGTCGCACCTCCTCGCGGAGAAACGGCGCCCAGAATGCGACGTCGGCGCGCGAGGGCGGCCGGTCCACCGACGACCCGTCGGTGCGTCCGGGGTAGCACTTCCCCACGCTCGTCACGTACCAGCGCTCGCGGAAGTCGCTCACCTCGATCCCCGCCGCCTCGAGCCAGCCGCACAGCCGCTTGCCGGCGTCCCAGGCGAACGGCAGGCCAGTCTCGATCTCGCGCCACCCGGGGGCCTGGCCGATGAGCATCGCCGACTCGCGCCCGTCACCCGAGAGGACGGGCACGCTGCCGTCGTCGCAGACGGGCATCCGATCCTGGAGGGCTCGCAGCTCGGTGCCTGCCGGCGCGCGTCGGGGGGCCGGCGTCGGCCACTCGCCGGCGTGACGGAGCCGCTTCGGCTCGGCGGTGGCGAGGTCGATCACGCCGCCCGGCGGAGCGCGTCGGCGGCGCGCAGGTCGTCGGCGATGGCGAGCCGCAGCATGCGGCGCACCCCGTCGTGCAGGGGACCGGCCGCCGCGAGCGCATCGGTCAGCGCATCGCGCGCCACGTAGAGACGGTCGACCGGGTCACTCGACAGCTCCGGGGCCGCCCCACCGAGCTCGAGCACGAAGGCGACGTCCTGGCGCTCGATCCCGTCGAGAATCGGCCCGGCAGCCGTGCGATCGCCCTCGTCGATGGCGTCGGCGAGCTCCTCGCGCGCCAGCTCGAGCCAGCGCAGCCAGGTCGCGAACTCGTCGTCCGAGGGCGGCAGCTCGTCCAGGGTGAAGCCCGCCCGTTTCCCGTTGGTTGCGGAGGCACGCTCGACCTCGTACCAGTTGTCGCCGACGAACGCCGGCAACGCTTCACCGTGCTCCCGAAGCCAACGGGTGAAGGCGCTCACGCGCATCGGCATGGCGCCCGCCGCCTCGTCATCGGTCGGCGCGAAGACGGCGCAGCCGGGAAGCTCGGCCGCGTAGGCGGCGACGACCCCGCCGTCGTCGAGCCCCGTTTCGACGAAGATCGCATGCGGCATCGTCCCCGCCATCAGCGCACGGGCCTCATTCGGCGTTGAACTCGACGACCGCCTCGCCGATCCGCGGTGGCTCGTCCCCGGCCACGGCCGGGGCAATCACGTCCTGATAGGCGGTCGGCCCGATGACCTCGGCGGCGCGCTCCGCATCCTCGACGCTGTCCCAGACCATCACGACGTCGGCTCGGTCATCGTCGACCTTGGAGAGGTAGTACGAACGAAATCCTGGCCGTGCACGAAATGCGGCCGGAAAGGTCCGAAGCACCTCGGCCGCGACCTCGTCAACGGGCTTCGACAGGCGGAGATGTCTCACGACGATCGCGGTCACGATGGCTTCCTCCCTACGGGCGTCGTCGTCGCGGCGGCCTGCGCCGCGATCCGGCGGCGATGACGTTCGGTGTCGTCGCGGTGCTGAAGACGCGCGACGCCTCGCTTCCCCGCCGGCCGTCGACAGCAGCATCCTCGGCTGCCGCCGCATACACCTCGGCCGGGATGCTGCCCGGCGCGGCGGCCAGCTCTTCGCGGAGCCGTCGGAGCTGGAGCACCTCGTCGCGCAGCGCGGCCGCGCGCTCGAACTCGAGGTTCCGTGCCGCCTCCTTCATCTGCGCCTCGAGGCGCCCCATCATCGCTGCGATCTCCTCTGGCTCCTTGCCCTCCAGCTCCAGCTGGGTGCGCTCCTCGGCGACGCGGCGCAGGCCCTCGTGGATGTCGCGGATCTCCTTCATGACCGTCTCGGGCGTGATCCCGTGCTCGGCGTTGTAGGCGACCTGCTTCTCGCGGCGTCGGTTCGTCTCGTCGATCGCGGCCCGCATCGAATCGGTCACGCGGTCGGCGTACATGATCACGCGACCGCCGACGTTGCGGGCCGCGCGACCGATGACCTGGATCAGCGATCCGCCCGAGCGCAGGAAGCCCTCCTTGTCGGCGTCCAGGATGGCGACGAGCGTGACCTCCGGCAGGTCGAGCCCCTCCCGGAGCAGGTTGATGCCGACGAGGACGTCGTACACGCCGAGCCGGAGGTCGCGCAGGATCTCGATCCGCTCCAGTGTGTCGACCTCCGAATGGAGCCACTGGACCTTGATCCCCAGCTCCGCGAGGTAGTCGGCGAGGTCCTCCGCCATCTTCTTCGTGAGGGTGGTGACGAGGACGCGCTCGCCCCTCTCGACCGTGGCGCGGATCTCGGCGATGAGGTCGTCGATCTGGCCGCCGGTGGGCCGCACGGAGATCGTCGGGTCCACGACGCCGGTGGGCCGGATGAACTGCTCGGCCACGCGCTGCGCGCGCTCGGTCTCGTAGGGGCCGGGCGTGGCGCTCATGTAGACGACCTGGCTCATGTGGTCCTCGAACTCCTCGAACGTCAGCGGGCGGTTGTCGAGGGCCGATGGCAGCCGGAAGCCGAAGTCGACCAGGATCTCCTTTCGGGTCCGGTCGTTCTTGTACATGCCGTGGACCTGGGGGATCGTGATGTGGCTCTCGTCCACGACCAGGAGGAAGTCGGTCGGGAAGTAGTCGATGAGCGTCCACGGCCGGCTGCCCGCCTCGCGGCCGGCGAGGTGGCGCGAGTAATTCTCGATCCCCGAGCAGAACCCGACCTCGCGCATCATCTCCAGGTCGAAGTTCGTCCGCTGCCGGAGACGAGCCGCCTCGAGGTCGCGCCCCTGGTCGTTGAGCCAGCGGACCCGCTCCTCCATCTCGTCGGCGATCTTGTCGATCGCGACGAGCATCTTCTCCCGCGGGGTGACGTAGTGGGTCGCGGGGTACAGGTTGACCTCGCCGCGCTCCGCGAGCACCTCTCCGGTGAGGTCGTCGATCTCGACGATGCGCTCGACCTCGTCCCCGAAGAAGTCGATGCGCACGACGTACTCGCCGTGCGGCGGCTGGACCTCGAGGACGTCGCCGCGCACGCGGAACTTGGCGCGGCCCAGCTGCTGGTCGTTGCGCTGGTACTGCAGGTCGACGAGGTGGCGGAGGATCCCGTCCCTCCGGTAATGCCCGCCCTTCTTGAGCTGGATGACGGTTGCGCCGTAGTCGACCGGCGCCCCGAGCCCGTAGATCGCGGAGACGCTCGCGACGATGACCACGTCACGCCGCTCGAAGAGTGCGCGCGTCGCGTTGTGCCGCAGCCGGTCGATCTCGTCGTTGCGCGACGAGTCCTTCTCGATGTACGTATCGGTCCGGGGCAGGTAGGCCTCGGGCTGGAAGTAGTCGTAGTAGCTGACGAAGTACTCGACCGCGTTCTCCGGGAAGAACTCCTTGAACTCCTGGTACAGCTGGGCCGCCAGCGTCTTGTTGTGCGCCATGACGAGCGTCGGCTTCTGGACCGCCTCGATCACCTTCGCCGCCGTGAAGGTCTTGCCGGTGCCGGTCGCACCGAGGAGCACCTGGTGCTTGAGCCCAGCACCGAGCCCGTCGGCCAGTTGTGCGATCGCGGTCGGCTGGTCGCCGGTGGGCTCGTAGGGGGCATTGACCCTGAGATCGGGCATCAGCTCGATTCTAGCGACGATCCTGACAGGGGCTGTCAGGCATGCCCGACGGTCCCAGTCCCACCGCCCCCAAGGGCCTATATCGGTACCTAGGACCCCTTCATAGGATCGCCGTGGCTGCCCCCGCCACATTTGGAACCTCGATACGAGCGACGGCGACTGCCTTGACAACCCCCAATCCCGCAGCCGGCGCTGGACCGATGCCCACCTCGCCGGTGAATCGGTCGCCTTGCCGTGCCCGTGATCCAGAACGCGGGCAGGCGATGGTCGAGTTCGCCGCCGTCCTGCTGCCGATCCTCCTCATCGTCGTCGGGATCATCCAGTTCGGCCTGTTGCTCGGCGCGAACGTCACCCTGACCAACGCCGGGCGCGAGGGCGCCCGTGCGGCGACGATTGCCCGCTTCAACGTCGAAGCGGCGCGTTCGACCAACGACCTGGACCGATGCACCGCCGTCGTCGACGCCGTGCGCCAGTCGTTCGGGATCATGACCGCCGCCTCGCCGAACTTCGTGGTCTCCCGCCCGTGCTCGGCCGGCATGGCGACCGACCTCAACGGTGATGGCCTCCACGACCGATGGGTGAACGGCGACCTGACGATGACGCTCTGCTCCTCCATGGCCACCCCCACCGCTCCATGCCCGACGACGGGGACGTATTGCACCTTGAGCGAGCCGGTGGGCTGCCTCGTGCAGGTCAGCGTGGCATATCGGTCCGACATCATCGTGCCGTTCATCGGTGCCCTCATCCCCACCGATGCGAACGGTCGCTTCGTGCAGACCGCCGTCGCGACCATGGTCGTGAATTGATGCCGGCCCGTGCGGAGCGGGGGCAGGTGCTCGTCATCTTCGCGATCCTCATCGTGCTCCTCCTGGGCTTCGCGGGGTTCGCGATCGACATCGGCCGCCAGGTGGCCGAGCGGCGGCACGTCCAGACCGCTGCCGACGCCGGCGCGCTGGCCGCCTGTCGGGCGCTGATCGCCGGATCGTCGGACTCGACCGCCGCGGCAGCGGCACGGGACGTCGCGATGGCGAACCTCGCCGACTCGCCGTCCGACGCGACGGCCACCATGGACTCTCCGGCGTCCTACGAGGACGAGGATGGGAACGCCTCCATTGAGGCCGATGAGCTCCAGAGCGGGATTGTCATCGCCGGGACGACCGTGCGCGTCGCGATCGACTCATCGGTGCCGACGACCGTCGCCCGAGTCCTCGGCATCCAGGCGCTCGAGACTCGTGCCCGGTCGCGCTGCGACCTGCAGGGCGGTCCCGCCGTCCCGATCGTCGCCCGCCGCTACGCGAACCCCTCAGGGCCGGGCAACGGGTTCGTCGACCATCTCGCCTCGGTCGCGACCAGCGGCTCGGGCTCCGTCTCGACGGTCGACCCGCGCGGCTACGACGTGCGCATTCCGGCCAGCGAGGTGGCGCCCGGGCCGCTGTTCAGCATCTATGGCAACGAGAGCAAGGCCCACAACGAGTCGAGCTTCCGCGGGTTCGTGGCGCTCGACGTCCGGGATTTCGAGGGGACGACGACGCGCAAGTACTACAACGGCGTCACGAGCGGCCTCGACGAGAACACGATCAAGGACGTCGAGGGCGAGTACCTCGTGACCGGTTATCGCGGGCCGCAGATCCCGGCGGTCAGCTCCCCGCCCACCGGAGCCACCCAGCTCGCGGCGCTGTCCGGCAACAGCACCTCGTTCGTGGTCCAGCAGTTCGACGACCAGTTCGTCGTCGGCGACCGACTGATGCTCGCGGTGTACGACAGCATCGTCCACGAGATCCCGGACTTCACGCTCAGCCCACCGGTTGAGATCACGATCCCCTCGACGACCGGCTCCGCCTTCGACGGACCGGGCTTCACGGTCTCCCGCAACCGCGAGTTCGACAGCACGGTGACGCTCTCGCTCCTGGGCGACGCGGCGGCGGCCGCAGCCGGGCAGCCGACCCACGACATCCTTCCCGACCCCTCGGTCACGCCGCCGGCCAGCGGCGACATGACGGAGCCGATCTGGTCGACGAACGTCTTCCAGCCCGCGGTCCAGGGCACGCCGGTGACGATGGACGACATCCAGACGAACGCCATCGAGCCCGGCATCTACACCGTCTGGCTCGAGGGCGAGTCCGGCGACCCCTACTTCCAGCGCCACCACGTCCCCGTCCCCGTCCGCGTCCAGACCGATGGCAACGGCGACGGCGACTACAACGACGCGGGCGACATCAAGGCCACGCGCGACTTCAGCCTCGGGAACTCGGTCCTCGACGGGTCGACGGGCTCGATCGGCGGGACGATCACCCTCCCGATCCGCGTCTCGACGACCTCGGCCAGCGCGACGAAGTGGGGCACCGGCGGCAGCCCAGTGAGCCTGTCGTGGGACACGAGCTCGTTCACCGACTGCAGCCTCGACCCGGTCGCCCTCGGCCTGGCGTCGATCACCTTCAGCGCCGGATCCGTGACGCCGACGACGAATCCCGGGGCCCCGTCGAACCTCACGATCATCACCTCGGGGTTACCGCAGGGCTGCTACCTGTTCGACATCCGCGCCACCGGGACGAACGGGGACGGCCAGCCGGTGACCCATCTTGCGACCGTCCGATTCACGGTCGCCACCACGCCGAGCAACGGCCAGTACGTGGACGTCATCGGCTTCGCCGTCTTCCAGATCGACGACATCACCTCGAACGACATCATCGGCCATGCCGTCTCCGGCATCTCGGCCGACCCCAACGACCCGACGCTCCGGCGCGCCCAGCGTGCCCGCCTGGTGCCGTGGTCCTGACGTAGCCACCCGATAGGAGCGCAATCCCCGTGGAACTCGAGTATTCGGACAAGAACAGCCGCAGATCGAAGGTCTACATCGGCGTCGGCATCATCGTGGCGCTGCTCGTCGCGGCGACCGTCTACCTCGCCCTCCAGGCCAACGGCCTGACCGGCGAACCGGAGGTCGAGATGCGGTCGGTGGTCGTCGCCGCCCGCGACATTCCCGCCCGCAAGGCGATCGAGGAGGCCGACGTCGTCGTTCGCGACGTCGTCGCCGATCCGACCAACGAGGGCGCCTTCGCCTCGCTCGACCAGGTGCTCGGCCGCGTGGCCGGCGTCCCGGTGACGACCGGTCAGCTGATCAACGTCAACACCCTCGCCTCGACGACCGAGGGGTCGACGTTCTCGATCCTCGCTCCGGGCGAGGAGTACGACCCGAATGGTGCCGACGTGCGGGCCGTCAGCCTCACCGTGGCCGATGCGAACGCCGTGGCCGGCCTCCTCGTGCCCGGGCAGCGCGTCGATCTCATCGTCACCATGCCCATCAACCCCGAGATCGGCCAGACCGCGGAGGACGCCGAGGCGCAGGCCGCGAACTTCATCGCCGGCCCGTCGACGAAGGTGACGCTCCAGTCGGTGACGATCCTGTCGCGGAACGGCGGCGTCTACATCGTGCGCGCCGACCTCGAGACCGCGGAGAAGATCGCAGAGCTCCAGGCCGTGGGCGGTGTCTTCACCATGGCCCTGCGGCCGGAACAGGACGACCGGACCGCCGAGACGGAGGGCTCGACGGTCGACCGCCTCATTGAGGAGTTCGGCTTCCCGGTGCCCGTCCCGCCGCCGCTGGAAGAGTCCTCGACGGCCGAGGGCAACTAGGAGCCGGTCGCACGCAGCGTCGCCAGGGCGCGCTCCACCTGGCGACGCGTCTCCTCCATCGGTGCGGACCCGTCGATGACGACGTCCGCCCGCGCGACCTTCTCCTCCTGCGGCGACTGGCTGGCCAGCCGGCGCCGCGCCTCGGCCTCGTCCATCCCGCGCGTCTCCTTCAGGCGCGCGATGGCGTCGTCCTCCTCGCATCGGACGACCCAGATCTCGTCGCAGGCATCGGCGAGCGGTGACTCGAGCAGCTTGATGACCTCGACCGCGGCAACCTCGACGCCGCCGTGCTCGAGCTCCGCCAGCCGCGCCCGGATGGCCCCACGCACGCGTGGATGGAGGATCCGCTCGAGATCCGCGAGGGCCTCCGCATCCGCGAACACGATGGTCCCCAGCTCGCTCGCCTCGTAGGTCCCGAAGCGCGCCTCGATCTCGGCCCGCGCCTCCGCGTCGTTCTGCCGGATCTCCCGCGTCACGCGGTCGGCGTCGATCACGGCCACGCCGCTGTCTCTGAGCATCCCGGCGACCGTCGACTTCCCGCAGCCGATGTTGCCGGTGAGGCCGATGACTCTCATGCCCCACCCTTCATGGTCGGGCCGATCCTACCGGCTCCTCGCGTTGGCACCGCGGGCAGAAGTGGGTGCTGCGCTGCCCGACGACGATGCGCCGGATCGGCCGGCCGCATCGATAGCACGGCTGGTCCGTGCGCCGGTACACCGCAAGCCGCTCGGCGTTTGCGCCCGGCTCGCCATCGGCGCCGACGTAGTCGCTGAAGCTCGAGCCGCGGTTCCGGATCCCCTGCCGGAGGACCTGCCGCAGCGACCGATGGAGGCGCCGGATCTCCGCGTCCGTCAGCGTGTCGGCGGCGCGCAGCGGGTGGAGCCGCGCCCGCCACAGCGCCTCATCGGCGTAGATGTTGCCGACTCCGGCGATGAAGGATTGATCCAGCAGCAGCGTCTTCAGCCTCGCACTCCGGCGGGCCAGCCGCTCCTTCAGCCGTTCCGCCGTGAAGCTCCGACTCAGGGGCTCCGGCCCGTGGCCGCTGAACACCTCGCCGATGCGGTAGCGCCGCCCGTCCTCAGCAACCTTCCGCGACCGCGATCCCCTGCCGGCCCCGATGCTGCGCAGGCCGCCGCCCGGCCACAGGCCGATCCGGCCGAACTTCCGCACGTCGCGGTACCGGAGCTCGCGTCCGTCCGCGAGCTGGAACACCACGCGGGCGTAGGGGTCGTGCGGCGTGCCGGGTTCCGTCACGATGAGGGCGCCGGTCATCCGCAGCGCGACCGTCATCACCCGGCCGTCCGCCATGTTGAGCAGCACCGTCTTCGCCCGCCGGTCGACGCGACGGATCGTCGCGCCGGCGATCTCGGCCTCGAACCGCTCCGGGGGCTGCGGATGGCGGATCGTTCGATCCCAGTGGACCGCTGCCCTGGCGATCGTGGCGCCGGCGACCCAGCGCTGGAGGTCGCGCGCGACGGTCTCGACCTCGGGGAGCTCAGGCATCAACCGACCAGCTCGGCGGCGACCTCTTCCTCGGCCTCTTCGCGCGCGACGTCGCCGGCGGACTTCGGCACGCGGCGCCATGAGCCGTCATCGGCCTGGAGATATCGGTCCATCTGCTCCCAGTTCGATCCGACCTTGAGGTCGACCTCGAGCGGCACGTCGAGTGGCAGGGCCGCTTCCATGATCTCCTTGACCAACGCGGCAAGTGCCTCGAGCTCCGAGTCATCGGTCTCGAACACGAGCTCGTCGTGGACCTGGAGGAGCATCCGGGACCGCAGGTCGCCAGCGCGAAGCGCCTCGTCCACGCGGACCATGGCGATCTTCATCCCGTCGGCCGCGGTGCCCTGGATCGGCATGTTGATCGCCATCCGCTCGCCCGCGGAGCGGAGGGCGCCGTTGCGGGCGGTGAGCTCCGGCAGGTAGCGCCGGCGGCCCAGGAGCGTGGTGACGAACCCCTGGTCGCGGGCGAGGATCTTCATCTCGACGGTGTAGCGGCGGATCCCCTCATAGGCGGCGAAGTAGTCGGTGATGAAGCGCTGCGCCTCCTCGCGCGGGATCTTGAGCCGCTCGGCGAGGCCGAAGTCGGACAGCCCGTAGGCGATGCCGTAATTGATCATCTTCGCGACGCTGCGTTCCTTCGGCCCGACCTGATCGGGAGCCAACCCTAGGACGCGTGCCGCGGCGGCGAGATGGATGTCCGAGTGCGCCTCGAAGTCGGCCTTCAGACCCGGATCGGCCGAGACGTGAGCGAGGATGCGAAGCTCCTGCTGCGAGTAGTCGGCGCCGAGCAGGAGACGTCCGGGCGGCGCGACGAAGGCGCGGCGGATGCGCCGGCCCAGGGAGGTTCGGATCGGGATGTTCTGGAGGTTCGGATCGGTCGAGGAGAGGCGGCCGGTCGCGGCGACGGCCTGCTGGTAGGTCGTGTGGAGCCGTCCTCCTTCGTCGACGAGGGTCGGGAGGGCGTCGACGTACGTCGACTTGAGCTTCGCCACCTGGCGGTGCTCGAGGATGAGGCCGATGACCTCGTGCTTGTCTCGCAGCTCCTCCAGGACCGATGCGTCCGTCGAGTACCCGGTCCGGGTCCGCTTCGTGGCCGGCAGGCCGAGCTCGTGGAAGAGGATCTGCTCGAGCTGCTTCGGCGAGCCGATGTTGAACTCGTGCCCCACCAGCTCGTAGATGCGGGTCTCCAGCCCGCTCAGGGTCGCGGCGAACTCCTCGCGCATGGCCGCGAGCGCCTCGAGGTCCAGGCAGATTCCCGCCAGCTCCATCCGCGCCAGGACGGGGACGAGCGGCATCTCGACCTCTTCGAAGAGGTTCCGGAGGCCGCCATCGGTGAGATCCTGCTCGAGCGACGGGCGAACGAGGAGCGCGGTGAGCGCCTCGCCGGCGGAGCGGCGGGCACACGCATCCTCCTCCGCGCCGGTCTCGGGGGTGAGCGGCTTCTCCGGCAGCTCGCCGCCGAATCGGTTCGCGACGACGTCGTCCAGCGTCTGCGCTCGCAGCGCCGGATTGACCATGTAGCCGGCGACGAGGGTATCGAAGCACGCTCCCTCAAGCACGACCCCGCGGGCTCCGAGCATGACCATGAGCTGCTTGAGGTCGTGCCCCACGAGCTCACGGTCGTCCCGGCCGAACCATTCGGGCAGCGGCCGGTCGTCGCTCCACGGGACGTACCAGCTCGTGCCGTCGGCGCCGGCGAGGGCGACACCGAAGAGCGGGCGGTCCAGGGGCCGCCCGGCGCCGGCCGACCATCCGAGACCGACCGCGCCCTCGTGCGCCGCGAGCCAGGTGTCGAGCGCACCGCGGTCGGCATCGGTGCGGACGATCTTCGGATCGACATGTTCGATGGCACCGCCCGGATCGGCCAGGGGGTCCGGCTGCGCGCGTGGAGTGGCGGGAGCGCCATCGGCTGAGGCAGCGCCGGCGCGGCCACCCAGGAGGTCGAGGCTGAGCTGGAGCCCGCCCTTGGTGTCGCGCTCGGGCGCGTCCTCGCCGGTGGGAGCGATGCTCGAGGCCGGGAGCCGATCGATGAGCGAGCGGAACTCGAGCTCGCGGAAGCGCTGTGCCACGGCGCGTCGGTCGTATCGGCCCGTCCTCGCCTCCTCGAGGTCGAGATCGACCGGAAGGTCGATGACGATCCGCCCGACCTCCCGCGACATGAACGCCGACTCGCGATGCTCTGCGAGTCGGTCCCGGAGCTTGCCCTTCACCTCGTCAAGGCCTTCGTAGATCCCGTCGAGCGTGCCGAACTGCTGGAGGAGCGCGCTGGCGGTCTTCTCCCCCACCCCCGGGACGCCCGGGATGTTGTCCGAGGTGTCGCCCTTGAGCGCCTTGTAGTCGAGCATCTGGTCCGGCCGAAGCCCGTAGCGCTCCATCACGCGAGCCTCGTCGTAGATGACCGTCGCCGCGACGCCCATGCGGGTGGTGAGGAGCCGGACGTGGTCGTCGACGAGCTGGAGCCCGTCGAGGTCGCCCGACACGATCATCGTGTCGACCCCGGCGGCAGTCGCCTTCTTGGTGAGCGTGCCGATGACATCGTCGGCCTCGTAGCCCTCGAGCTCCCGGATCGGGATGTTCATCATCCCGGCGATCTCGCGCACGATGGGGAACTGGGCCCGGAGGTCGTCCGGCATGCCGGGCCGGCCCTTCTTGTACTCGGGGTACGCGTCGAACCGGAACTGCGGCCGCCCGATGTCGAAGCTGACCATGGCGTAGTCCGGCTTCACGTCCTGCATCCCGCGCAGCACGATCTGAAGGAATCCGAACACCGCGTTCACCAGCGTCCCGTCGGACATGGTGAGGGGCGGCAGCGCGAAGTAGCCGCGGTACACGAGGCTCGGCCCGTCGATGAGCATGAGGAGTGGTCGTCGCTCGGCCATGGACCCCTCGAAGTCTAGTGCTCAGAGGCCGATGAGGCGCCTCAGGACGGGGATGCGAGCCATCACCGCGGCCGTGGCGAACGAGAGCACCACGACGATCGCCCATTGGAGGATCGCCAGCGGGAGCGAGTCGTGCGTCTGGGCGAAGCTCATGCCCGGGACGAAGCGCCGGACGACGATGAGGATGGCGAAATGGAGGACGTACACCCCGAGCGCGAGGTCGCCAATGGCGCGGACGCGAAGGTTCAGGGCCGCGTTCGACAGGAGCCCGATGCGTTCCAGCGTCGTCCGTCCGAGGGCGTACAGGCTCGGTGTGGCGACGGCGAGGGGAAGGCCCAGGTAGTGTCCGCCGAAGAGCAGGATCACCGCGCGATTCGTGCCCGCGCTCGCGTACTCGATGATCAGGGCGGCCAGCGCCAGCGCCGCGAGAGCCGCCGTGAGCAGAAGCCGCGGCGTCCGCAGCACGAGGTCGCGGATCGCGAAGCCCATCACGAAGAAGCCGATGTACGGCACGAAGAGACGCAGGGGATACGGCTGCCAGGCCGTGATCGGCACGCCGAGCAGGCGGAGGCCCTCGGCCGCGATGGTGATCGCGACGCTCCAGGCGAGGATCACGATGGCGGCGATGAGGACCGTCCGATCCGTCACCAGGGCGACGAACGGACGAAGCAGGGGCGTGACGGCGTACAGGCCGAGGATGATCCAGAAGAAGTAGAGGTGTGTGAAGACGCCCCCCTGGAGAAGGTCGATCAGGAGGACCTCCGGCGTCAGCTCCCGCCCCGCAAACCCGAAGAACCTGACCGTCAGGTAGAGCACGTGCGCGAAGACGAGCGGGATCCCGATCCGGATCAGCCTGCGCCGGTAGAAGGAGCCGATGCTCTCGTCGGTGGGCCGCAGCAGCAACGCGCCGCTGACCATCACGAACGCCGGCACCGCCCATGCGGCGCCGATGTCGAGGATCGTGGCGATCCACCAGGTCCGACTGCCGCGGATCTCCTCGTTGCCGACGATGGCCGCCAGGACATGGATGAGCACGACGGCGCAGATCGCGACGATCCTCACCCACGATGTGTACGCGAGCCCGTGCGGTGTGGTCGTGTGCGTCGCCGATGGGCGTTGGGTCACGCGCGGGAGTGTACGGATCGCGAGGCGCCTGCCGTCGCGGTGCCGCGCTCGTAAAATCGGCAGCCATGACGACAGGCCGGCGGACCCTCGACCCGTATGTCGTGCTCGGCGTGGCTCGGGACGCGACGCCGCTCCAGGTTGCCCGTGCCCATCGGCGCCTCGCGAAGCGTCACCATCCCGACCTGCACGAGGGTCCCAGCGCCGAGGTCGCCGCGGCCGAGATGCGTCGCATCAACGAGGCGTGGGTCATCCTCTCGAACCCGGTTCGCCGCGCCGAGTACGACCGGGCAAACCCCGGGCCGGGTGGGGCGGTCGCCGGTCACTGGGCTGCCTCGCGCGCGCCGATCCGCCCGACGGCGCCGTCATCGACACGCACCTGGGCGACGTGGCGGGCCAGCGCCGACGACACCCGATCGGCCCCGCGCACCGCTCGTCAGCCCGGCGAGATCCCGATCCCGCGCACCCGCCGGCCGGCACGACCTGCGCCGCCGCCACCGACGTTCAGGGACTCGGGGTGGGCCGCCGTCATCGTGGGCGGCATGATCCTGCTGCTCCTGCTCGGAGCCGTCGCGGTGGGCCGCCTCGCGTTCTGAGCTCCGGTCAGCCGGCTCGCGGCGCCAGGATCCAGCGCATCAGCAGCGCGCCGATGACCAGCGCCACGCCGGCGAAGAGGAGCATCGGCCAGATCGACCGCTGAAGGTCATCGGTGGTGGGGCTCGTCGTCCCCCGGCCATCCTCCGCGGCGAACGCCGACGTGTCGCCGTCGGAGGCCACGGCCTGTGGCTCCGCGCTCGCCTCCGGCGCGACGGTGCCTTCGTCCGAGTTGCCTTGGAGCACATACCCGGAAGGCACGGCGGCGGCGCGATCGGTTGGCGCTCCAGCCTCGCTCGGCGCCCCTTCCGCGCCGCCTTCCGCGGCGGGGGCGCTGGCGGCCGACTGCGCGCCACCGGGCAGTGGCGCGGCTCCGCCGCTCGCGGCCATCCCGTTCAGGGCCGGGAGAGCGGTCCCGACGAGGCCGACGAAGGCGAGCGCCGCGCCGGTGGTGACGAGCGGCCCGAAGAGCCGCCGCGCCCAGCCACTCGCGCGGTCCCGCTCGGCTGCCATACCGGGGACGAGCCGGAGCGGCCGGCTCGGCGCGAGATCGGGGAGGCCGGCAAGGGAGGTGCGGAGCGCACCGAGCTCGGTCACGACATCGCTGCAGCGGTCGCAGCCGGTGACGTGATCGGTGAGCGAGCGGTCGGCGGTCGCATCGGCGTCGTGCGAGGCCAGGGCCGAGAGGCGCTCCTCATCCGGATGGTTCGGAATCAGCATGCCAACGCTCCAGACGTGCTCACGACGTGAAGAGTTCCCGGTGCTCGGCGAGGAGCTCGCGCAGCCGGAGCCGCCCGCGGTGGATGCGCGACTTCACCGTGCCGAGCGCTGAATCGGTCATCGCGGCCACCTCGTTGTAGTCCATCCCGTAGACGTCGCAGAGGACGACGGCCGTTCGCTGGTCCGGCGGCAGCTTCTGCAGCGCGCGCTCGAGGTGGCGGTACATCTCGGCGCGGCCGGCCTCGGCGACAGGGTTGACGGCGGCGACGTCCGGAAGCTCTGGAGCCCCCTCCTCGGTGTCGGGCAAGGGCGTCGACGGGCGTCGTTGGGCCCGCCGCAGGATGTCATAGCTCGCGTTTGCCGTGATGCGCAGCAGCCACGACCGGAAGACGCCGCCGCGGTACGAGGCGATCGCGCGGTACGCGTGAATGAAGGCGTCCTGGGTGGCATCGGCGGCATGATCGGCGTCCCCGAGCAGGCGCCACGCGAGGCCGTAGCAGGCACCCTGGTAATGCTCCATGAGCTGGGCGAAGGCCGTCCGGTCACCATCCACGGCGCGCGCGATGACCGCCGCCTCGTCGGGAAGCGGCGGCGTGCGATTGGCCTGCGCGGTCTCGGAACCGTCGGTCATCGGCCCCATGATGACGGCTGGCCCGACCGCTCCGCCATAATGTCGGCTCGTCGCCGGGGTGGCGGAATCGGTAGACGCGTCGGTCTCAAACACCGATGGGCGCAAGCCCGTGTGGGTTCGAGTCCCACCCCCGGCACCAGCCTATCGGCCAACACACCCGATCCGCTAGGCTCCCGCCATGCGTGGCGACCCCACCAGCCTCCGCGATGCCTGGCTCGACCTTGATGGCCGTCGTCTGCTGTACCGAACGAACGCCGACGCCAATCCGCCGGACGATGCGCCCGTCTTGATCCACGTCCACGGCTTCGCCATCTCGGGCCGATACCTCATGCCGACCGCCTTCCGCCTGGCTCGCGACTTCCGGACGTTCGTCCCGGATCTGCCGGGCTTCGGTCGCAGCGAACGCCCGCCGCGCCCCTTCGACATCCCGCAGCTGGCCGACGCCCTGGCCGGCTTCATGGACGCGGTCGGGGTCGAGCGCGCGACCCTGCTCGGCAACTCCCTCGGCTGCCCGATCATCGGCGAGTTCCTCGACCATTTCCCGGATCGGGTCGAGCGCGTCATCTTCGTCTCCCCCGCCGGCGGTCTCTACAACCAGCCGCTGCCGAAGGGCCTATCGCAGCTCATCGTCGACACCCTGCGCGAGCCACCGGGGATGGCGAAATACGTCGTCAGCGACTACCTCCACTACGGCCCGGTCGCAACGTTCAACCTCATCCGCTCGATGCTCGCCTATCCGACGACGGAGCGGATCGCCGAGCTGACGATCCCGACGCTCGTGGTGCTCGGCAGCCGCGACCCGTTCGTCAGCGAGCGCTGGGTCAAGCGCCGGGCGGCCGGCCTCCCTCACGTCACCGCGCTGACGATCCACGGGGCGGCGCACGCGATCAACTTCTCGCATCCCGAGCAGCTCGCGAACGTCGTCCGCCGCTGGATGGCCGATCAGCCGATCGAGGACGATCCGACACTCCCGGGGCGGGCACGCGTCTTCCTCCGGCCCGCCGCGGATTAGCGGCCGTCGCGTGAGCCCGTCCCGGCACGGACCGGTCGTGGCGTCGCAGGCCGGCGAAGTCGGGCCTCACCTTGTCCTGCTCCACGGCCTCGCTGGCTCCGGCGCCTGGTGGCGGCGCAACCTGCCGGCCCTTGCGAGCGCGTTCCGGGTCACGGCCATCGACCTGCCCGGCTTCGGCTCGAGCCACCCGAACGCGCGCCTCATCCTGGACGAGGCGCCCGCCCAGGTGGCGGCGCTGCTCGATGAGCTCGGTATCGAGCGATCCCACGTCGTCGGGCATTCCATGGGGGGCCTGGTGGCCGGCGCCCTTGCGGCCGATCACCCCGAGCGCGTGGATCGGCTGGTGCTTGTCGACGCCGGGTTCCTCTCCCTCGACCCCACGTGGCGGCACCGCATCAGCGGTCCGCTGCGGACGTTGCCGTGGACGTCGCTGACGATCCTGCCGACCCTGCTGCGAGATGTGGCTCGCTCGGGTCCGGTCCGGATGGCGCGTGCCACCGCCCAGGTCCTGCGCGAGGACTGGCGCCACAAGCTTCCGGAAATCACGGCGCCGACGCTCGTCATCTGGGGCGAGCACGACCGCATCTGCAATCCCCGCATCGGCCGGCAGATCGCCGCCGCCGTGCCCGGCGCGCGGCTGGTGGTCATCCAGGGCGCCGGCCACAACCCGATGTGGGAGAAGCCGGGCGCCTTCGACCGAGCGGTGCTCGACTTTCTGCGCGGTTAGCGGAGGATCCCCGACGTTCGTCGACGCGGATCCTTGGCGGGCTCGACGAACGCGGACCCGGGGCCCGTCGGCACCAGGCGGCCGAGGGCCTGCTGCCACGGCCCGAAGAGGAGGTCGAACGGCTTCGACTCGAGCGTGTCCTCGACGACGAGGGCACCGGCGGCATTGGAGACGGCCCCGCTGACCGTGAGCCAGGGACCGATGCTGCCGGTGCGGGCACGACGGAAGGCTGCGGCCGCGGCCTCACGAGCCTCGTGGTACGCCTCCGTGCGGCCGGTGATGCGTGCCGCCCGCTCGGCCCGACCCAGGGCCCGCCGCTCGGCGTCCGCCCCGGAGATGAGCGTCCGCGCCGAGCGCGCGCGAAAGAGGTCCGCGGACTCCTCGAGCGTGAGCGTCTCCGCACGGTCGACGAGGCGGTAGACCAGGGCACTTGCCGGACCGTAGTCCCCCATACCCATACAAACGCATCGTAACCCCCAGCGTTCGGGTTGAGCGTATCCTCGGGCCAGTGACCGCGTTCGAGCTCGTCCTCGTCCTCGGGGCGTTCCTCATCGCCGCAGGGTTCATGGCCCTCGTCGTCATGCGCTCGGTGCGCGACCGGACCGACACGATCGACACGGCGGCGTGGATCGTCGTCCTCGCGGTCGCGTTCGCGGTCGTCTCGATCCTCGCCCTCGAGCAGGTCCTACCGAACCTCGAGCGCGCCCTCTTCTAGCCGGTGCCGGCGTCGCCCGGTGGGCCCAAGTGGTAGGGCACGTCGGCCACGATCGTGTTGCGCCGACTGAACAGCCGAAGCTTCAGCCGCAGCGCGGTCTGGTTGTGGAGCAGGTTCTCCCACCAGTGGCGCGGGACGAGCTCGTTGAGGATGACGAGGACCGGCCGCTCGGGGTCGTGGCGCTGGAGCACGTTCAGGTAGGCGAGCAGCGGGCCGATGAGCGCCCGGTACGGCGACTCGATGACGACCAGCTCGGCCCCGCCCGACCACGCGGCCCACTGGCGTCTCAGCTCATCGGCCTCCTCGGGGTCATTCGTGACGTGGACCGCCGTCGCGTCCCCGGAGATGGACATGGCAAAGGCGATCGCCTGGCGGGCGGGCTCGTCGAGGCGCGCGATCGGCACGATGACGACCGGCTCGAGCGCCGTCCGTGTCGGCACCGGCGCCCGCGTCACCGCGAGCGCCTCGGCGACGGAGCGATAGTGCGATCTGATCCCGAACATGAGTGCGACAAGCGCGGGAATGGCGAGGACGACGATCCAGGCGCCCGCGAGAAACTTGCTCTCGATGACGATGAGGGCGATGACCCCGGTCGTCACGGCACCCATGCCGTTGATGACCATGCCCCGTGCCCAGCCAGCCTCCCTCCGCCGCCACCATCGCACGACCATGCTCGACTGTGACAGTGTGAAGGCGAGGAAGACGCCGAGGGTGTAGAGCGGGATCAGCGCGCTCACGCTCGCCCCGAAGATCACGAGAAGGAGCGCCGCGAGCCCGGAGAGGGCGACGATGCCTGTCGTGAAGGCCAGGCGCTCACCGCGGAATGCGAACTGGCGTGGCATGAAGCCGTCCCTGGCCAGGAATGACGAGAGCCGGGGGAAGTCCGCGAACGCGGTATTCGCCGCCAGGGCCAGGACCAGAACGGTGGCGACCTGGATGACGACGTAGAAGAGGCCGTCGCCGACGGTGAGCCGGGCAATCTGCGAGAGCACGGTCTGGCCCTCCGTCGGGTCCGGCACGACCCCGATGCTGGTCGCCATGAAGCTGATCCCCAGGAACAGCGTCGCGAAGATCGCGGCCGCCCACACGAGCGTGATCCGCGCATTGCGCCATTCCGGTGGCTTGAAGGCCGGCACGCCGTCCGAGATCGCTTCGACTCCCGTCAGCGCGGCCGCGCCGGAGCTGAACGCTCGGAGGATGAGGAAGATGGTCAACGCCTGGGTCCCACCCTCGGCCCCGAGCCATCCTGAAGGCGGCGTGTAGTCCGGGAGGGTTCCGCTGACGAGCCGCCCGACGCCGATGCCGACCATGGCGAGGATGGCGCCGATGTAGAGATAGGTCGGCGCCATGAAGATCGTCCCGGACTCACGAATGCCCCTCAGGTTCCCCAGCATCAGGAGACTCACGATTGCGACCCCGATCGGGACGCGCTCCGGATAGGTCTCCGGTATCACGGAGGTGATCGCAGCAACCGCGGCCGAAACCGAGACGGCGACTGTCAGGGTGTAGTCGATGAGGAGCGCGGCTCCGGCGACCAGGCCCGCCATCGTCCCGAGGTTGTCGCTCGACACGAGGTAGCTGCTCGCGCCGTTCGGATAGGCGCGAATCGTCTGCCAGTAGCTCGTGGCGACGATGCCGAGGACGACGCAGATGACGACCGTCAGCGGCATCGTGAGGGTGATAGCCCCGATGCCGGCCAGGACGAGGATGCGCATCATCTCCTCGGTCGCGTATGCCGAGGAGCTGATGTTGTCGCTGCTGAAGATCGCCAGCGCCTTCAGCTTGGTGAGGCGCTCGTGCTCCTCCCGCTCGCTGCTGATCGGCCGGCCGATGAGCACGGTTCGGATCGCGCGGAGCGCCTTCGTCCAACCCGGCCGGTCGAGCACCGTGCGCTCGGTGGCGATGAGCTCGCCCTCGTCGCCGCGGGCGAAGAGCTCCTCGTACGGACGCACGATCTTCACGTAGGCGTCGCCGGGACGCTTGCCGCGGCGCGCCTCGCGGACCTGGAGGAGCGGATCGATCCGCCGATCGGCCACTCAGGCGCCTCGTGCGGAGTCCGATCTGGTGGTGACGTGGCCCGGCCGAGCGTCACCCACGAGCTCGACCTGGACCCCCGCGGCCCGTGCCATCTGCCGGGCGGCGGGCATCACGGCCTCGGCGGATGGCAGATTGATCGTGACACGTCGCGCCACGCCGTCGGCGACGAGGCTGATGGCCGCTCGGATGGGGTCGAGGGAGGCGCCGATCTTCGGCGGCTCGTCCGTGAGGGCGTCCATGCCCTCAGCGTCGCATCGGCCCCAAGAAGGAACGCGCTGCGGGCACCCGGCAGGGGCTCAGGGGGCGCTCAAGTTTCGAGCTCTTCGGCGTCACGCACCCGGTATCCGATCCCCGGCTCGGCCGCGATGAGCCCTTGGAGGCGGCCCTCGGGATCCGCCTCGGCCAGCTTTCGCCGGATGGCGCCGACGTGGACGTGGAGATAGTGCCCCTCCTCGGCGTACTCCTTGCCCCAGACCGCCCGGAGCAGCCTCGCGCGGCTGGCGACGCGTCCGGCGTTGGCGAGCAGCGTCTTCAGGAGCTCGTACTCGCGAGGCGTCAGATGGACCTGGCGATCGTCGACTGTCACGCGGCGGCGAATGGGGTCGAGGGTGAGCGGACCGATATGCACGACGCCCTCCGGATCCGCCGCCGGCCCGACTGCGCGACGCAACGCGGCGCGAAGCCTCGCATGGAGCTCCTCCATGCCGAACGGTTTCGTGAGGTAGTCGTCCGCGCCGGCGTCGAGCGCCGCGACCTTGTCGCGCTCGAGGTCGCGGGCGGAGAGGATGATGATCGGGGTCGTGGCCTCCTGCCGGACCCGGCGGACGATGGCGATGCCATCGGTGTCCGGCAGTCCGAGATCGAGAAGGACGAGGTCGGGCCGCGCCTGCTCCCACTGGCGAAGGGCGGACGCGCCATCCGACGCCTGGTCGACCCGGTACCCGTGAGCGGTGAGGTTCGACGCGACCGCGCGCCGGGTCGGGCCGTCGTCCTCGACGAGGAGGATCCGCGCCGACGGCGCATCGGTCATGCTCGACCTTCCGCGATCGGCAGCTCGAGCGTGACGGCGAGCCCGCCGAGCGGACTGGCGGAGGCCCGCACCCGTCCACCCATCGCCTCGATGAGACCCCGGACGACGCTGAGGCCGAGACCGACGCCGCGCCGCGACGATGCCCGCACGTCGCCACGGTAGAACCGGTCGAAGACGTGGCCGAGGGCGTCTGCCGGAACGCCCGGCCCGCCATCCTCGACGATGAGCTCGACGACCCCGTCGCGAAGGCCGGCACTCACGCCGATCGGCGCCGATGGGGGCGCGTGGGTCGTCGCGTTGTCGAGGAGGTTCGCGACCGCCTGCGAGACGAAGATCGCATCGGCCCTGACGCTCGGAAGGTCGTGCGGCAGCCTCACCGTCACCGGATGGGGCTCGAGCTGGCTGCGCATGCGCTCGATGACCGGCTCGACGAGCTCGGCGATGGGATAGACGTCGAGGTCCGGGACCAGCTCGCCGGCCTGGATGCGACTCATGCCGAGCAGGTCACCGACGAGGCGGTTGAGGCGCTCCGCCTCGACGTCGATCGAGCGGGCGGCCTCGCGCCGTTCCTCGTCCGACATGGCGATCGACGGGTCGGCGATGCTCCCCGCCGTCGCGCGGATCGTGGCCAGCGGCGTCCGCAGATCGTGGGACACCGAGTCGAGGAGGGCCGAGCGGACCTCCTCGCTCCGCCGAGCCACCTCCGCGTCGGCCGCCTGCGCCGCCAGCCGTTCGCGCGCCACGCCCTGCGCAACCTGGTCGGCCGTGGCGGCCAGCAGCCGCGTCTGCTCGAGCTCGGGCTCGCCCAGCCGCGGGTCACGTTCGCACCATAGGGAGCCAATCCCCTCCTCCAACGCCCGCAGCTCGATCCGGTAGAGCGCTCCCGACTTCCCGGCCCTGTGATACGTGCCCTCGGGTCGGATCCGCGTCCACGACGCCGAGCCCTCCTCGCGGTCGCGCTGCAGGAGGAAGTGGACCGCGGCGGTCGGTTGCCGATCACCCGGTGCGGTATCGCCGATCGTCCGCTCCTGCGCGACGGTCCGGCCGATGCCGATCCAAGCCCGGCGCATCTGCGCCTCCTCGGCAAGCCGCCCCAGGACCGTCGGAAGGGCGGCCTCGAGCCGATGCGCTGTCGCGAGCTCGCGGCTGATACTGAACAGCGCCCGGGCCTCGCGCTCGCGCCGGCCGGCGTCCTGCTCCCTCGTCCGCTGAAGCCCTGAGAGGCGGCTGATGACGACCCCCACGAACAGCAGCAGGAACAGGGTGAGAAGCTCCTCGGCACGCGACACCGTGAGCGTGTATAGGGGCTCGACGAAGAGGAAGTTGTAGGCGAAGAAGGCGCCGACCGCGGTCGCGACGGCGGGGATCGTCCCGAACCAGAGCGCGATGACCGAGACAGCCAGGAGGAACACGGCAGACGCGTTCTCGATACCCAGCGCAGTCTCGAGTAGCGCAACGAGCCCGGTGGCCAGCGCGAGCGCCGCGATGACCGCGAGCGCGGTCACCCCCCAGCCGGAGTCAGGTCCCAGTCGAGGCACGCACCGATTCTATGGTGGGGCGCGCCTCCATCGGTCAGGCGGCGATGTCGTATGCCGAGGTGTTGACGAGCAGGCGGAGCTCGGTGTCCTGGTATCGGTCACCGTGCTCCTCGTGCGAATGCTCCTTCAGCTCCTCGAGGACCTTCGCATCGGTGTCGGCCTCGATGTGCTCCCCGCACGGACAGTCGACAGCGCGCATGGCCAATCCTCCATTCAGACGCGGGCCCCAGGGCTGCACATTTCCGGCCAATCCCCGGAGGACGGACGGGCCGGTAGACTGGTCGCGACCGGCCTGTTGTGAGGTCGGTCACCGGCCGTCGGCGTTCTCACCGCCGGCGGCCACCCTGCGTGCTAGGCTTTCGCCGCCCAGCCAGCCGGATGCCAGCGAGGAGATTCCGAGCGCCCAATGACCGACGAGTCCGTCGAGTGCTTCAACTGCGGCCGCGCGAATCCGGAGTGGGCGCAGGTCTGCCGGTCGTGCGGTGTCCCGCTCCGCCGCGGGCAGTCGCGGACGGTGCCAACGGGCCGCTTCCCCACTGATCGCGATTCGCTCATCAGCATCGGCGCCGTCATCGGGACGATCCTGGTGGCGGTGATCATCGGCCTCTTCGTGTCCAGCCTCAACCCGACCGACGCAACTGTCGGGCAGGCCACGCCGACGCCCGGCCCCACTGCTTCGCCGACCGCTGAGCCGTCGGTGGCACCGAGCGTCAGCGCGAGCGCCGCTCCGCCATCGGCGACTCCGGTACCGCTGCCGGGGACGGTCGCCTTCGGCACGGCGCTCGATGGCAACAACCAGGTCGTCGAGCCGGTCGACACGTTCACGCCGGGCATGACCTTCGCCCATTCCATCTCGTCGACGGAGCCGTTCGGTGCGTCTCAGATCGGCGAGGAGATCGTCCGCATCAACGAGGACGGCAGCGTCGGCGACCAGATTGTCGATCCGGCCGGCAACAAGCTCGGAGTCGACCCGGCCGGCACGACCGCCGGCTTCGTGGCCGGTGACGCTGCGAACTTCGTGCGCGACTGGGGACCCGGCGTCTACGAGATGCGCATCTACGTCGAGGAAACGCTCATCGCCAAGGGCCAGTTCCGCCTGGCCGAGGGGTAGGCCGCTCGACTATCCGTCGCTTCGCGCGACCTCGTTCCAGGCGTCGGCGTACAGGCCGGCGCGGATGGGAAGGTAGCCCGGGTAGGCGCGGCGCGCATCGGCCGCGACCTTCGCGTCGACCGTGACCAGCGCCAGCGTGTCGGTGGTCTCGACCAGCAGATCACCGTTCGGGTCGAAGCAGATGCTCGGCCCGCCGATGAGCACGCCCTCCTCCGGATCCGGACGGTTGACGCTGAGGACGTAGCAACAGCTCGTGAGCGCGTTGGCACGCCACACCGACTTCCAACGCTGGTATGTCCGCTCCTCGCTGGCCCGCGGGTTGACGACGGCGATCGCTCCCTGCGCGCCCAGCAGATGCGTCCCCTCCGGGCGGTTCGTGTCCGAGCAGATCTGGACGCCGATCGGCACCCCGAACCCGTCGATCACCCTCGGCGCCTCGGTGCCGGGCTCGTAGTGGCTCGTCTCCCAGAAGCCGGGCTCCTCCGGAAGGTGAAGCTTCTCGTACGTGGCCTTGAGCTCGCCCGCGCGGTCGAAGACGAGGGCGCGGCTCGTCCGCCGTCCATCCTCGGCGCGATGGATGACGCCACCCACCAGGCCGATGCCGGCCTCCCTCGCAGCCTCCTGCATGGCGGTCGAGCGCGGCCCGCCCATCGGTTCCGCATCCTCGTCAACGGCATCCTTCGTCGCGGGGCGCCACGGGTTGAGCGGGATCTCGGGCAGGACCGCCAGGTCGGCGCCGCGCTCCGACGCCTCCGCCAAGCGCTGCTTCAGGCGCTGGGGGCCATCGGGCTGCCAGTAGACCTCGGAGACGAGGGCGATGGTGAGCTTCCCGTCGGCCCTTGCCGGGGCGGCGTTCGTCATCCGCGCAGCCTAGCCGCTTCATCGGTCAGCAGCATGCCGACGAAATACGACGAGTTCCGCGTGATGTCCGCGTAGTCAACCGGTCGCAGGCTGTGGGTGGCGTTGTAGCGCTCGACGAACCGTTCGGCCGCCTTGCGGCCGTCGCTCTGCCCGTACCCCGACGACTCAGGCGTGAAGAAGGGGCAGTTGAGCGCCACGCCGACGGTGAAGCCTTTGCCCGTCACCGTCTCCAGCCGCCGCCCGTCCAGGCGCCGCGCCAGCGCAACCAGGTCGTCGTAGGTCATGGGGTTGATCGTAATCGCCCGTAAGCGGCGACGGCCATCATCGGCAGATGCGCGTCATGCGCCGCCGCGAAGCGTCAGGATTCACGCTTGGTGACCAATGCGCGCGACCGGAGGTCATCCAACGGCCTGGACTCACGCATGGCGTGAATCCAGGCGCTCCAGGCCATGCTCCGCATGCATAGCGCACGCCTCACGTGAATTCCAATCGTTCGGTAAGCCAGCGGTACGTCGCCGGTAAGCCGCGGTGGACCAGGATGCGCGCCGTGTTCACGAATGTCCCTCGTGCGATCCGAGCCCTGCGGCTGCGCAAGGGTTGGTCGCAGGACGAGCTGGGCGCGCGAGCGGGCGTGTCCCGAGAGACGATCTCACGCGCCGAGCGAGGAGAATTGGCGGGCGTCACGACTGACCGGATCGAGCGTATCGCGACCGCTCTCGGCGCGTCGATCGCAATCAACCTTCGGTGGCGGGGCGAGCAACTCGATCGGCTCGTCGACGCCGCGCATGCCGCACTCCAGCAATCCGTGGCGCAGAGCTTGACGAGGCTCGGTTGGGTCGTCCGAGTGGAGGTCAGCTTCAATAGCTACGGTGACCGCGGCCGCGTCGATCTCCTCGCGTTCCATCCCCTGCTCCGCATCCTCCTCGTCGTCGAGGTCAAGTCGGGGCTCGGCGACATCCAGGAAACGCTCGGGCGTCTCGACGTCAAGGTTCGGCTTGCACGCACGCTGTCCGAAGAGTTGGGTTGGCGCCGCGTCATCGTCGTGGTGCCGGTGCTCGTCATCGGCGACTCGCGCTCGGTCCGAAGCGTCGTTGCGAGGCACGACGCGCTGTTCGCCCGGTTCAACGTGCGTGGTCGCGCGGCGCTCGCCTGGGGGCGTCGCCCGACACAGCCTTGGCCAACAGGACTCCTCTGGTTCGCGAACCGTCAGGATTCACGCCAGGTGACCAATACGCGCGACCGGAGGTCATCGAAGGGACCGGATTCACACACGGCGTGATTTCACACGCTCCAGGCGGGCACGAGCGCGCGTAACGCACAGGTCACGTGAATGTCGACGGTTCGAGCCCCCGGTGGCCGGAATCACTCCCCGAGGAACTCGCGGACGAGATTCTGGAAGTGGTAGACGCCGTTCTCGCGCTTGGCGGAGAAGCGGCCTGTGTCGTATGCGCGGGAGCGGAGGCCGCGCTGGACCTGCTCGCAGATGACGATGTCCTCCTGCTGGATCTCGTCACTGAAGGCGATCGCCTGCTGCATGCTCTCCCATCCCTCCCCTGTGCCGGGATCGGCGAAGAACCATTCGAAGATGGTCAGGGTCCGGTCGACGCCCAGCGGCAGGATGACGTTCGACGACATGTTGTCCTGGTAGACGTTGAACATCGTGTTCGGGAAGAGCCAGTAGTAGAGGGCGGAGTCCTCGCCGCCAGGCTGGCGCAGGTAGCGGCGGTCGACACCAAGCTCCTGCCCCGGCTTCAGCTCGCGGATCGGGGCGTGCTGCTTGGAGTAGTAGCGGAACTCCTCGACCCGGTAGGCGTCGTAGTCGAGCTCCTTGAAGAGCTGCGGATGCGCGATCGGAAGGTGGTAGCCCTCGAGGTAGTTGTCGACGTAGACCTTCCAGTTGCACTCGACGACATAGTCCCGTCGCTCGACGAGGTGCATGTGCTCGACGTCGTACCCGGCGCGAGCGACCTCACCGGGGATCGCTCCAAGGACCTTCGCCAGCGGAGCAGCAGAGTCGGAGAGGTTGACGAAGACGAACGGGCCCCATCGGTCCACCCGCACCGGGACTAGCCCGAAGTCCTCCATCGCGAAGCCCTCCGTCGCCTCCATTTCGGGGCAGGCACGGAGGGCGCCGTCCAGCCCGTACGTCCAGCCGTGGTATCGGCACTGGAGCGATTTGCGGTTGCCTTTCGTGAGCGCCACCTGTCCGGCCCGGTGACGGCAGACGTTGTAAAAGGCCTTCAGCTCGCCGTCGAGGCCGTGGGTAATGACGACCGGCTCGTCGAGCACGTTGACCGGCACGAAGTCACCGATCCGCGAGAGATCCTCGTAGCGCGCGACCAGCTGCCAGGTCCCGCCGAAGACCCGTTCCTTCTCGCGCTCGAGGATCGCCGGATCGAGGTAATAGCGCGACGGGATCGTCGTGGCGCGCGAGAGCGGGGTGGATGGCACCGCCGTTGTCATGCGCCGGAGTGTACCGATGCGGCCGATCGCCTTGCCGCTACGGCCGCGGAATGTGCTACAACGTCCCGACCCCGAGCAACACCGATGACCGCCGCAGCGCCGGCGTCTTTGGAGGAAACCCATGAGATCCATCCGAGCCTTCGCGATCCTTGCGATCGTGGCGCTCATCCTGGCGGCGTGCTCTTCAGGTACCGGGGAAAGTCCGTCCGAGAGCGCGGCCGCGTCCGAAGGCGGCTCGACCGCGCCCAGCGAGAGCGCGGCTGCGGAAGGGCCCATCTGCGACAGCTACAGCGGTGACGACTACCTCGGCCGCATCTGCGACGCGGGCAAGATCATCGTTTCCACGGATCCGGCATACCCGCCGCAGTCGTCGCTGAACGCGGAGACGGGCGAGTACGAGGGCTTCGACATCGACGTCGCCAACGAGATCGGCGCCCGGCTCGGCGTGGACGTCGAGTTCACCGATCCGCCATTTGATGCGGTGCAGGGTGGGAACTGGTCCGGGCGATGGGACATGAGTGTTGGCTCGGTCACCATCACCGAGACGCGGCAGGAAGTCTTGGACTTCACGCAGCCGTACTACTTCACGCCCGCCCAGTTCGCGACAACTGATGGCACCGGCATCGAGTCGGTCGATGACTTCTCCGGTACAACTGTTTGCGTGGCCGAGGGAACGACCTACTTCGACTGGCTCAACGGCACGCTCACGCTGGCGCCGGAGGCCGGCGAAGTGGCCGATGTCCCGGCCGACATCACCCCGACGACCCTGCCGACCGACATCAACTGCGCGGAGGCATGGAAGGCTGGGCGCTCGGAGTTCCAGGGATGGCTCAGCTCGAGCACGACGGTCGACGGAGCGGTGAACGCCGACTATCCGGTGATCCCGGTCGGTGATCCTGTGTTCTTCGAGCCGCTTGCCGTGTGCTTCGACAACACGGTCGAGGACAACGACTCGCTGGTCGACGCCGTCGACCAGATCATCACCGACATGCACGACGACGGCACGCTGACGCAGTTCTCCGAGGACTGGTACGAGGGCCAGGACCTCACGACCCAGGACTAGTCGTTCGCGGGGCAGCGACCTCGACGGGGAGGGCCGCACAGGCTCTCCCCGTTGGGCTTTTCTGAGCAGACGGAGCCGATGAGGTGGCATGAGCCAGGCTGGAGGGGCGCACGCCGAGAGCACGAGCTTGATCGGTCCGGGCGACATCGACCCGATCGTCGAGCAGATCGCCGATGCCCGCCGCATGGACCGATGGCGGCGCAGGGCGATCTTCATCGTCGTATGGGTCGTGCTCGTCGGCGGCCTCGGGTGGTTCCTGTGGAACGCCGGCAACGTTGAATGGGACTTCATCGTCCACAGCGGGCCCTACATCATCGGCGGCGTCTGGATCACGATCCTCGTCTCGATCCTCTCGATCGCGCTCGGGACGTCGCTCGCGATCGTTGGTGCCCTCGGCCGTCTGAGCGCAAACCCGGTCATCTACGCGGTCGCTTCGCTATACGTGTCCCTCGTGCGCGGGACCCCGCTCCTCGTCCAGATCTTCTTTGTGTTCTATGCCCTGCCCCAGGCGGGCATCGTCCTCCCCCCGATCCCGACGGGCGTCCTCGCGCTCGGGTTCAACTACGGCGCGTACATGACGGAGATCTTCCGGGCGGGCATCCAGGCCGTGCCGCGCGGCCAGAGTGAGGCCGCCAAGGCGCTCGGCATGCAGGAGTCGCAGATCTTCAGACGCATCGTGCTGCCCCAGGCAGTGCGCATCGTCACGCCGGCCGTCGGAAACGAGTTCATCGCGATGATCAAGGACAGCTCCCTCGTGTCGACCATCACAGTGCAGGAGCTGCTGTGGCGGGCCGAGACGGCCGGACGCGCGGAGTTCCAGACGATCCCCGCGTTCCTCATTGCCGCGCTCGCCTACTGGATCCTCACGATCGTCTTCAGCCTCTTCCAGGAACGGCTCGAGCGACGGCTCGCCCGCAGCGACCGATGACCGATCAGCCCGTTCTGGATCGCGAGCAGCGGCCTGCCACCGAGGCGAGTGGCTACGCGCTCGGGACGAAGCTCCCCGAGCACCTTGGCGAACCCATCGTCAAGGTCGAGCGACTCGAGAAGTACTTCGGAACGAACCACGTCCTGCGCGGCGTGGACCTCGAGGTGCGACAGCGCGAGGCCGTGATGGTGATCGGCCGGTCCGGATCGGGGAAGACGACCCTCCTGCGCTGCATCAACTTCCTCGAAGAGCCGACCGCCGGCTCCGTCGAGGTCGACGGCCTTCGCCTCGACGCCGATCCGCTCCGCTCACGCAGCCGCCGGCACCAGGAGGACATCCGCCAGATCCGGCTGCGCGCCGGGATGCTGTTCCAGGACTTCAACCTCTTCCCGCACTTGACGGCGCTCGGCAACTGCATTGAGGCGCCAACCCGTGTCCGCAACACGCCGCGCGCGGAGGCCATCCAGCGCGCGCAGTACTACCTCGAGGTCGTCGGGCTCATCGAAAAGCAGAACGAGTATCCCTCGCGGCTCTCCGGCGGCCAGAAGCAGCGCGTCGCGATCGCGCGGGCTCTGTGCATGGAGCCGAAGGTGCTGCTCTTCGACGAGCCGACCTCGGCTCTCGACCCGGAGCTCATCGGTGAGGTGCTGGTCGTCATGGAGGACCTGGCCCACGCCAACACGACGATGATCGTCGTCACCCACGAGATGCACTTCGCCGAGGAGGCGGCCGACCGCGTCGTCTTCATGGAGGATGGCGTCGTGATCGAGCAGGGCCCTCCGGAGCAGCTGCTGCGCGACCCGCGTCACGAGCAGACGATCCACTTCCTGCGCCGATTCATCGACCGGTAGGGTCAGGCAGAGCCGCGCGAGACTCCGTACACCTCGGATCGGGGCAGGCGCTCGGCCTCGTCCTTGGCGCGCACGTGATCCTTGGCCAGCTTCAGCGCCGTGGGCTTGTCGGCCGGCTTGCCGCCCTCGTGACTGATGAGCCAGCGCAGGCCGATCTGAGTCAACGTCGCGCCGCCCGCCGTCCCCGGCTCGATGAATGGGACGACGACCATCCGCCGCCGCCCGAGCTCCTCGACCGCCAGCTGCACCCGATACGGATCAAGCTTCAGCTGCTCGGCCAGCGGCCCCAGCTCGACCGTCTGGTTCGGATATCGGCGCAGGAATCGAAGGATCGCGGCGTCGAGCTGCACTCCGTCGATGGGTGCATCGGTCGCCGCCGGGACGGTTGCCGTTTTGGCGGTTTCCCGGCGGCGAGGACGAACGGTCGAGCCGGGATCGGCAGGCTGCACCGGCTTGCGGGCGCTCTTCGGGATCACGGCCTGCAGGATAGCCGAACGATCCTCGGCTAGACTGCGGCGGACGTGCCCGAGATCGACCCGTACGCCGTACTCGGCGTTTCGCGCAGCGCGACCCGGGAGGAAATCGCGCGTGCGTACCGCACGCTCGCGAAGCGCCTCCACCCTGACGCCGGAACCGATACCGCCAGCCTCGCGATGACTCGCGTCAACGAGGCCTGGCGGATCCTGTCGGATCCGGTGCGTCGTCGTGGCTGGGACGCACGCCACGCCATGGCCGGCGCGCCCCACTGGCGGACGGCCCCCGCGACTGCCGGTAGCGGCACCCCGACGACCGACATCCCGCGACGCCCCTCTCGCACCGTGCTTCCCCGCACGCGACGCGACTCCGGATGGCTGGCGATTGCCGTGCTCGGCGTCTGCGCCCTCGTGGTGGCGACGGTCATGGTCTTCCTCAACGCCACCGTCGGTCCCACGGTCGAGGACGATGGCGAGGTCTTCACCTCGCCCGAGATCACGTTCGTCCACCCGACCAACTGGACGGTGGTGCCTGGCGCGTCGGACCAGCCGGCGGACCACCGGGTCATCGCTCACCTCTCGAGCTACGGCATCGCCCCCGGCGAGGCATGCACCGACATGACGCTTCCCTGCGGCCTCACCGCCGATCAGGTTCCCCCCGGCGAGGCCTCGATCATCATCACTTCCTGGTCGGAGGGGCCGCCGCCGGTCCCGGATCCCGTCGTCGAGCTGCCCGCTGGCCTCGATGCCGACGCGACCATCGGCGGCCAGCCGGCCGCCTTCCGCTGGCGCAGCACCGATGACGGCGCCGTCGCCTGGTGGCAGCTCAGCCCACCCGGCTTCCCGGACCAATGGATCGAGGTTCACGCCTCCCTGGGCGGACGCGAGCTCGAGCAGCGCGAGGGTCTCGAGATGGTCAACGAGCTCCTGCGCACCGTCCAGTTCGAGGCGCCCTGAGTCAGGCCAGGCGTTCCTCCACGGAACCCTGGAGCGTCACCGACACCGGCACCCCGGCCGCGCGCTGCACGGCGTCGGAGAGCCGATCGTCCCAGGCCACCCGATCCGGCAGGCGCACCTGGCGCGTCGCGCCGGCCACGGAGATCGAGAGCACCACCGGTAACGGCCCCGGACGGCCGATGAGCGCGCCCTTCACCGACTCGATCGCCCCCAGCAGCCGATCGGTCGGGACGTCATCGCCGATCGAGACCGTCACCGTCGCGGATGCGCCCGCGGGAGCCGCCTGCAGCGGGACCGCATCCGAGGGCGCGGGAGGTTCCTCCGCGGGCTCGATGGTGCCGACGGCGACGGCAATGGGCTCGGTTGCCTCGACGGGAACCGCCTCGCGGCGACCGTTGGAATAGCCGCGGCCGTTGCGGCCGCCGAGCAGCCGATCCCGCTCCGCGCCGAACGCCACCGGGCCCATGCGGACGGCGTCGTCCCAGGACCAGACGGCCTCGCACAGGATCTGCGCGGCCTCGTCGCGCCGGTCGACGCGGCCCGCCACGAGGACGATCGCGTCGGTCGCCCACGCGGGACCTGTCTGTTCGAACACCTTGGGGAAGACCACGACCTCGACGGAGCCCTGGAGGTCCTCGAGCGTGGCGACGAGCATCGTCGAGCCGGCGCGGGTGATGACCCGCCGCGACGACTGGATGATCCCGCCGACGGTGACCTTGGCCTGATCGGCCTCCTCGGCAAGGTCGCCGGTGTAGGCGGTGACGTACTCGGGCAGCTCCGCCTCGATATCCCGCAGCGGGTGGTCCGACAGATAGAGACCGATGAGCTCCTTCTCCCACCGCAGCCGCTCCCGGCGCGGGATGTCGTCGCCACCGTCCAGGAAGGCGGTCCCGGCGCCCTGGGCGGGGAGGGCGAAGAGGTCGAACAGCGTCGACTGGCCGGCGGCGACGTCGCGCTGGTGGCGTGCGCCGTTCTCCAGCGAAGCGTCCAGCGCGTCCAGGAGCGCACCCATGGACCCGAGCGACGCCATCGCATTCGCCTTGATGAGCGACTCGACGACGCGGCGGTTGAGGACGTGGAGGTCCACGCGCCGGCAGAAGTCGTCGAGCGAGACGAACGGCCCCGGCTCGGCGCCCGCGTCGCGGACCGAGACGATCGCCTCGATCGCTCCCTCGCCGACGTTCTTGATGGCGGTCAGGCCGAAGCGGATCGCCTCGGGCGCGCCGGCCGCATCGGTCTCGACGGTGAAGAGGGCGTGCGACTTCTGCACGTCAGGCGGGCGGACCTCGATCCCGAGCCGATGGCACTCGGAGATGACCGCGGCGACCTTCTCGGCACGCTCGCGGAAGCCGTTGAGGACCGCCGTCATGAACTCGATCGGGTAGTTCGCCTTGAGGTACGCGGTCTGGTAGGCGATGAGCCCGTAGCAGGTGGCGTGGGCCTTGTTGAAGCCGTAGCGCGCGAACGGCTCGAAGGCCGCGAAGACCTGGTCGACGATGTGCGGCGGGATGCCCTTCTTCTTGGCGCCGGCCTTGAACTTCGCCTCGTGCTGGCGGAGGACGTCTTCCTTCTTCTTGCGGATGGCGTAGCAGAGGTTGTCCGCCTCGGGGCCGGTGTAGTCCGCCATCGCGATGGCGGCGGTCATGATGTCCTCCTGGTACACGAAGATCCCGTACGTGTCCCGCAGCGCGGGCTCGAGGGACTCGTGGAGGTAGGTGACCGGCTCCTCGCCGTGCTTGCGGCGGATGTAGGCGGGGATGTTGGCCATCGGTCCCGGGCGGAAGAGGGCGACCATGGCGGCGAGGTCGCGCACCTCGGTCGGCTTGAGCTCCTTGACGTAGCGGCGCATTCCGGAGCCCTCGAGCTGGAAGATGCCGGTCGTCTCGCCGGTCGACAGGAGCTCGAAGGTCTTCGTGTCGTCCAGCGGCAGCTTGTCGACGTCGAGATCGACCGACCGATGCGCCTTCACGAGCTCCACGGCGTCGGCGAGGATCGTCAGGTTGATGAGCCCCAGGAAGTCGAACTTCAGGAGGCCCAGCGCCTCGCAGGCGTGCATCTCGAACTGGGTCATCGTCGTCCGGCCGTCGGTCGCGCGCTGGAGCGGCATGATCTCGGTCAGCGGCTCGCGCGAGATCACGATCCCGGCGGCATGGGTCGAGGCGTGCCGCGACACCCCCTCGAGCTGCTTGGCGACGCCGATGAGCTTGTCGACGCGATCGTCGCCGGCCATGAGCTCCCGGAGCTGCGGGGACGTCTCGACCGCGCGGTCGAGCGAGATGTTGAGCTCGTTCGGCACCGCCTTGGCGACGCGATCGGCCTCGGCGTAGGTGAGGCCCATCGCGCGACCGACGTCGCGGATGGCCGCCTTCGCGCCGAGCGTACCGAACGTGATGATCTGCGCGACCCGGTCGTCGCCGTACTTGCGCGTGACGTACTCGATGACCTCGTCCCGGCGCGAGTCCTGGAAGTCGATGTCGATGTCCGGCATCGTCACGCGGTCGGGGTTGAGGAAGCGCTCGAACGGGAGCCCGTACTCCAGCGGATCGACCGGCGTGATGCCGAGCGAGTACGTCACGATCGAGCCCGGGGCCGAGCCGCGGCAGGTGATCATGATCCCCTGCTCCCGCGCGAAGCGCGTGAAGTCGGCGACGATGAGGAAGTACGCGCTGTACCCCATCCGGTCGATGATCCCGAGCTCGTAGTCGAGCCGGTGGCGGATCTCATCGGTAAGCGTCTGGTAACGCTCCAGTAATCCGCGCTCGCACTCCTTGCGCAGCCACGAGCCCTCGGACTCGCCCTCGGGCACCTCGAAGTGCGGCAGGCGGAGGCCCTCGAAGTCGAGATTGACCTCGCACTGCTCGGCGATCACCAGCGTGTTGTCGAAAGCCTCCGGCAGCTCGCCGTTGAAGAGGCGGCGCATGTCGGCCGCGGGCTTCAGGTAGAACTCGTTGTTCTCGAAGCGCATCCGGCCCGGCGTGTCGACGTTCGAGGCGGTCTGGATGCAGACGAGCAGGTCGTGCGCCTCGTACTGGTCGGGGTGCGTGTAGTGCGTGTCGTTCGTCGCGACGAGCGGGATGTTCTGGCGCCGCGCCAGCTCCACGAGCTGCGGATGGAGCCGCGCCTGATCATCGATCCCGTGCTCCTGGATCTCGATGTAGAAGTTCCCGTCGCCCAGGATGGACCGATAGCTGTCGGCGGCCTCCGCCGCACCCTGTTCGTCCCCCTGCGCCAGCCGCTTGAGCACCTCCCCGCCGAGGCAGGCCGATGTACCGATGAGCCCGGCTGAGTGCTTCGCCAGCAGCTCCTTGTCGATCCGCGGCTTGTAGTAGTAGCCCTCGAGATGCGCCGCGGTTGTCAGCGCCAGGAGGTTGCGGTAGCCGACGTCGTCCTTCGCCAGGAGGAGCATGTGGTGGTAGTCCGCATCGGCCTTGCCCTCCTTCTGGGTCATGCCCCGAGGGCTGATGTAGGCCTCCATGCCGATGATCGGCTTGATGCCGGCCTTGCGGGCCGCGGCGTAGAACGGGATGACCCCGTACATGCTCCCGTGATCGGTCAGCGCAAGCGCCGGCATCCCCTGGTCGGCGACCCGCTGCGTCATCTCGCCGATTCGGCTCAGCCCATCGAGAAGGCTGAACTCGGAGTGGACGTGAAGGTGGACGAAGGACTCGCCGGAGCTCGAGTCAGGGGCGCGGAGGGTCACCCACCCATCCTAGCGATGCCCGGCGTCGGTATTCGTGCGGCCGAACCATGTTGCGCCGCACCCGACGCCGGAGCGCATACTCCGACATGAGTGCGTCAGGAGTCTCCCCGATGAAGGCGGTCTACCTTCCTGATGACCGAGCGTTCCTGCGCTACGTGGACGTCCCCGGCGAGGATCCACCCCTCATTTGGTTGCATGGCTGGCAGTGCTCGTCGACTGGTGAGCTGTTGCCGGCGGCGGTCCAACCGCCGCTGAGCGGGCGCCACTCCCTTCTCGTCGACTTCCTGGGACACGGGTACAGCGACAAGCCGCCGAACTTCGACTACGGGCTCGAATCCCACGCCCGCGCGGTCGTGACGCTCATCGACGCACTGGGTGTCCGCGACTGCGGCCTGGTGGGCCACAGCATGGGCGGCGGTGTCGCGATCCTCGTTGCGGCCGCCCGCCCGAAGTTGGTATCGCTCCTGGTCATGGCGGAAGGCACGCTCGGTCCGGAGGGAGATGCTCGGTTCGAGGGTGTGACGGAAGGGAAATACGTCGCGAGCGGCTTCCAGGCCATGCTCGCGGCCCAGGAAGAGGAAGCCGCTGCCCAGCCCGACGGCCTTCGGGCGGTCCACCTCGGGATGACGCGGCTCCTTGAGCCCCGAGCGATCTACCGCGAAGCGGCGTCGATGGAGCGCGAGACCGATCCGCCCCTGCGTACGCTCCTCGCCGAGCTCTCGATCCCGCGCTGGTACCTGTGGGGTGAGCTGAGCGATCGCGAGCCCGAGTTCGAGGGTGAGATGGCCTCGATCGGGGTGGGGTGGAGGGTCGTCCCGCAGACGGGCCACCCAATGGGGCTTCAGAATCCCCTCGGGTTAGCACAGACGGTGGCCGACGTCGTGGCACGCTCCTGGACGGTTCCCTAACCTGTCCCCAATGCCGACGCTCGTCGTCAACGGGACCGGCCACGACGTCGCCCTCGAGCCACGACGCTCGCTTCTTCACGTCCTTCGCGAGGAGCTCGACCTCACCGGCGCGAAGCTCGCATGCGGCGAGGGTGTCTGCGGCGCGTGCACGGTTCTCCTCGACGGTGACGTCGTCCGCGCCTGTATCACCCCGGTGGCAGATGCGCTCGGCCACCGCGTCAAGACGATCGAGGGCCTGGCGCCGGAGAATGGGCTCCATCCGGTCCAGGGCGCGTTCCTCGACGGGGCGGCCTTCCAGTGCGGCTTCTGCACGCCGGGAATGATTCTCGCCGGCGCGTCCCTGGTGGACCGCGCTCCAGAAGCGACCGATGCGGGCCTTCACGCCGCCATGGACGGCAACATCTGCCGCTGCGGTACCTACCCGCGGATCCAGCAGGTGCTGCTCCAAGCGGTCGACGCCAGCCGGCCGAACCCCCAAGGGCCGGGCGCCAGGACGTTGGAGCTGCCGGAGGCCTCCGCCGGCGACCCATGGGACCTCTCGCAGGACCACGGCGTCCTCTGGCGGTGGCTCGGCGACGGTCTCCTCGTCGTCTCGGACGATCGCCGCGCATGGCTCCACGTGGGCGCCGACGGGTTCGTGACGGTCGCAAGCGGCAAGGTCGAGGTCGGCCAGGGCAGCGCGGCGGAGCTGGTGGGCGTGGTCGCGGCCGAGCTCAGGGCGGGTCCCGCGTCGGTCCGGGTCGTTCTCGGCGACACGGACGCCACGCCGTACGACGCCGGCACCTTCGGCAGCCGCACGACGCCGGACGTCGTCCCGTCCGTCGCCGGCGTCGCCTCGGCTGCGCGCGCTGCTCTCACCGCGATCGCGACCGCCGAGTGGGGCGTCGGCCCGGACGATGTCAACGTCGCCGAGGGCTGGCTGACCTCGGGCGACCGATCCGCCACGTTCGCCGATCTCGTGCGCGGGCTTCGTCGTGTCGAGCGCAGCGCCGCCGCGGACGTGACGAGCAGGTCTCCCGGTCGCGTCATGGACGACACCGACGTGGTCACCGGCCGCCGCCGCTTCACGAGCGACCTGCGCCTCCCCGACATGCTCCACGGCCGCGTTCTCCGACCGCCCTCGCGAGACGCCGAGCTGCTCGAGCTCGACACCTCCGAGACCGAGGCGATCGACGGCGTGCAGGTCATCCGCGACGGCGACCTCGTCGGCGTCGTCGCGCCGGATCCACTGACCGCGGCAGGCGGGCTGGAGGCACTGAATGCCCGGTGGTCAGCGACGTCCGGTCCCTCCGACGAGAATCTCGCGGCGCACCTCAGAGCCAACGAGAGCTCCGTCGAGGGCTGGGGCAGCGTCGAGGAGGAACGGACGGGTGACCCAGACGAAGCTCTGAAGTCGGCACCGATCCGGCTGGCCGCAACCTACACGGCGGCATACATCGCGCACGACCCGCTGGAGACGAGGGCGGCCGTCGCTCGCTGGGAGGACGGCCGGGTGACGGTGTGGACCGGCACCCAGCGCCCGTTCGGCGTGCGCGAGGCAATGTCCGAGGCGTTGGGCATCGCGGAGCAGAGCATCCGCGTGATCGCCGCGCCGACGGGAGGCGCCTACGGCGGCAAGCACACCGGCGACGCTGCACTGGAGGCGGCGCGGCTTGCGCGCGCGGTCGGCCGGCCGGTGAAAGTGCGCTGGACCCGCGAGGAGGAGATGAACTGGGGCTACGCGCGTCCGGCGGCGGTGATCGATATCCAGAGCGGGGCCACCAATGACGGCACGCTCGTGGCTTGGGACTTCACGAACCTCAACTCCGGAGCGCGGGTCCTGGATCCGCCGTATCGGATCCCGAACGTCCACGTGCGCTACCAACCGGCGGATGGGCCGCTGCGCATCGGCTCGTACCGGGCGCTGTCGGCGACGGCGAACACCTTCGCCCGCGAGTCGCACATCGACGAGATCGCGCGTGCCGCGGACGTCGACCCGCTCGACATCCGCCTCCGCCAGCTGAGCGATGATCGCATCGCCGATGTCCTGCGGGCGGCGACGGACCACGCCGGCTGGCCCGGCGAAGGCGCGCAAGGCCGCGGGATGGGCCTCGCCTGCGGCGTCGAGAAGGACTCACGAATCGCCACGATCGCCGAAGTACGAGCCGAGCCGGGCGCGCCCCTCGAGATCCTGCGCATCGTGACCGCGTTCGAATGCGGGCCGATCGTGGACCGGGAGAACCTCCACAACCAGGTGGAGGGCGCGCAGGTCATGGCGCTGGGCGGCGCGCTCTTCGAGGCGCTTTACCTGACCGATGGCCGCATCGCGAACCCCCGTCAGTCGCAGTACCGCGTGCCGCGCTTCTCCGACGTGCCACCGATCGAGGTCATCCTGCTGGACCGGCCGGACCTGCCAGCGGCCGGCGCCGGCGAGACGCCGATGATCGCCCTGGCGCCCGCCATCGCGAACGCGATCTTCGCCGCATGCGGCATCCGGATTCGGTCCATGCCTCTGGTTCCCGACGAATCGATCCCGGCCACCTGATCAGTCGAAGTCGAAGATCCCGCGGCCGGCGGAGAACTGGAGGACGAGTCCGCAACGCTTGCAGATCTGGAGGACGAGCTTGTGGCTCGTGATCCCCCAGCGGGAGTCCATCCGCCCCTGCTGGCGGTCGAACTCGGTGCCGCCGCACAATGGACACTTCAGAACCGGCTTCGACGCTTCTTCGGCCTGCTCCCAGGTCACTTGGCAACCTCCATGTGGTAAATGCAGTGGACACCATCGACCGGCACTTCGCGGCCGAGAACGCGCACGACGTGCAGGGCACGCTCGACACCTACACCGATGACATCGTCTGGGACGACGTCACCCACCCCGATTCCCCGTTCCATGGCAAGGATGAGGTCGCCCAGGTCTACTCCTCGATCATCGACGCGATCCCTGACGTGAACCTGCGGTCGGTGAGGCGGTTCACCGGCGAGGGTGGCCGCTTCGTCGTCGACGAGTCGATCCTCACCGGCCACGTCCACGGTGAGTGGGCAGGAATGGCCGGCGGAGGCGCACCGGTCGCGGTGCGGATCCTCCACGTGTTCGAGATCCGCGACGACCTCATCGCCTACGAGAACGCCTGGTTCGATGCGGCGGCCGTGCAACGACAGATCGCGCGGTTCCACGAGGCAGCCGGCTGACGCGTGGCGCTGAGCGCTAGCGAACGCCGGCGGGCTCTCCGAACCAGGTCGTGAGCGCCTCGACGAGCCCGTCCTGGGTTCCGCCTCCCACCCACGCCACGTATCCGTCGGGCCGCATCAGCACCGCTTGAGGCGCCGGCGCGGCCCCGATGACCGGAAGCTCCCACGGCCCATCGTACGTGGCATCGATGAGCTGAACGCGACCGGCCCAGCCGGAGATGTCGAAGCCGCCCGGCTCGCCGAAGTTGATGAGTGCCGGTCGTGCGCGGTGGAGGAGGGAGAAGACCCGCATCGGGCCATCGGCAGTGTCAATGTCGAGGTCGGGCATGCGCCGTCCCAGCAGCGGGTGTCCCTCGCCGAGGTCGTAGCGAATGCCGAGGCCGGACATCGTCCCCGCGAGCTGCCTGCGCGCCTCGTCAATGGCGAGCAGCTCGCCGATGACCTCGCGCAGCGCGTTCGTGCGGTCATCCTGCCGGCCGAGCGAGACCTGCGCCATCGCGTCACGCAGCACGCGCGCTGCGATCGGATGACGCTCGGAGTGATAGGTGTCGAGAAGGCTGTCCGGCGAGACGCGCCCGACCACCTGGGCCAGTTTCCAGCCCAGGTTCACCGCATCCTGGACGCCGGTGTTGAGGCCCTGCCCACCCGCCGGGTACTGGACGTGTGCCGCATCGCCGGCGAGCAGCACCCGGCCGCTGCGATAGGACGCGGCCTGCCGCGCCATGTCGGTGAACCGCGAGATCCAGGCTGGAGCATGGACGCCGTAGTCAGTGCCGTAGAGGCCGATCAGCGCCTCGCGCAGATCGTCCAGGCTGGGTTCGCCCGCCGCCCCGACCTGCGCCTCGGTCACCATGACTCGCACCGGCCCCTCATCGGCATAGACGATCTGGCCGTCGCGGATCTCGTACTGCACCCTGCTGATCCCGTAGGCGCCGCCGCGCGCGTCGTGGCGCATCCCCCACTCCGGCTCCTGAGCCAGCTCGACCTCAGCGATCAGGTGGCTGATCGTCGGATCCCACCCTGCGAACTCGATGCCGGCGGCCTTCCGAACCAGGCTGCGTCCGCCGTCGCACCCGACGAGATACTCCGCCCGCAGCGACCGGCCGTCGGACAGCTCAACCTCGACACCGGAGTCGTCCTGCGCGAACCCGGTGACCTCGTTGGCTCGGTGAACCGTCACCTCCAGCTCGTCGACCCAGCCCGACAGGATGCGCTCGATGTGGTTCTGCCACAGCCCGAGCCCGTACGGATGCCGGGTCGGAAAGTCACTGATGTCCAGCCGCGTCCCACCGAATCCCGCGACCTGGGCGACCTGCCCCTCGGAGAGAAACCGATCGGCAATGCCCCGCTGGTCGAAGAGCTCGATCGTGCGTGCGTGCAGGCCGCCAGCGCGCGAGCCGGCGAGCTCCTGGCTGGCACGCCGCTCGACGATCGCAACGTCCACGCCCGCCAACGCCAGCTCGCCGGCCAGCATCAAGCCCGTTGGTCCTCCCCCGGCGATCACGATGGCGTGCGCGGTGTCTGAAGGCATACGTGTCCTCCCGGCTCACAGCGAAGGGATGTGCCCTCGGCAGCTTCGGTCACTCTCCGCTCTTCCATGCTACGCGGGGTCCAGCGGTCGATCGCTGGCTTGACGTATATCCGTTGCGGATATAGTATCCGAGCGTGACGAAGCAAGCGGACACGCCCCTGACGCCTGCGGTCCTGCACATCCTGCTTGCGCTCTCCGCGGAGGAGCGGCACGGATACGGGATCATGAAGCAGGTCGAGATCGAGTCGCGAGGCAAGGTGAAGATGGGGCCGGGCACGCTCTACGGCTCGATCGGCCGGATGATGGCGGCCGGGCTCATCCGCGAGAGCGACCGGAAGGTCGACCCCGCCATGGACGACGAGCGGCGCATCTACTACCAGCTCACCGGGGCCGGACGGAAGGCGTTGGCCGCCGAGCTGGACCGATACCGCGAGGTCGTCGCCGTGGCGCGCGAGAAGCACGTGTCCCCCATCGCCGTTGCCGATGCAGCCTGACCGGGCGATCGGCCGCTATCGACGCTGGTATGCGCGGCTGCTCCGCCTCTACCCGAGGCCCTTCCGTCAGCGCTTCGGTGAGCCGATGGCGCAGACCTTCACCGATCTCATCCGCGAGCGTCGCGCGGCGCAGCGAGGGGTCCACGCCTTCGCGCTCGGGACGTTCGCCGAGACCAGCGCGGGAATCCTGAGGGAGAACTTGACGCAGATCATGGACACCAAGAACGTCATCCGCTGGGGCCGATGGGTGCTCCTGACCGCGGCCATCCTCGCCATCCCGGCCGTCGCCATGGCACTCCAGCTCGCCGGCGTTGCCTGGGGACCGATGGACTTCGCCATCCTTGGCGTCCTCGTCCTCGGTGCCGGCCTCCTCTACGAGTACGCGAGCATGAAGGCCGGCAGCTCGGCGCAGAGGATCGCCGTCGGGATTGCCGTCGTGGCCGGGCTGGGACTCATCTGGGTCAACCTCGCGGTCGGGATGATTGGCGACGAGGGCAACCCCGCGAACCTCATGTACCTGTTCGTCATCTTCACCGCGCTTATCGGCGCATCGGTCTCGCGCTTCCAGCCGCGGGAGGCCTCGACCTGGATGTTCGCGACCGCGGGCGTGCAGGCTGCCGTCGCGATCATCGCGCTCGTGGCCGGTCTCCCCGCTACGCCGCCGGCGGACGCCTTCTTCGTGGCCGCCTGGGTCGCTTCGGGCCTCCTGTTCCGTCAGGCGAGCCTCGCGTCGGCACCGGCTTCCTGACGCGGGGTCCGCGCTATGAGCGGGCCGACGCGTAGACGTCCGGCTGAGCTTCCTTCAGTGGCTGAGCAACGCCGACAATGATGCCCTCGGGACCCCGGACGAAGCAGAGCCGATACATGTCCTCGTACTGCACCACGTCGCGGACGAGCTCGGCGCCGTGGGTGCGGAGGCGAGCCAGCACGTCGTCCAGGTCATCGACCGCGAACATGATGCGCCGGTAGCCCAGCGCGTTCACGGGAAGGTCCCTCGGGCTGGGACCAACCGCCGCGGGCCTCTCGAATTGGGTGAGCTCGATCCTCGAGTGGCCGTCGGGGGTCCGCAGCGTCGCGACCTCGTCCCGTGCACCATCGATCCCGATGACACCGTCGACCCAGTCCCCCTCGAGCTCCATCCGTCCCTCCAGCTCCATCCCGAGCTCGAGGAAGAACGCGATGGCCGCATCCAGGTCCTCGACAACGATGAGGACGTTGTCCATCCGAAGGAGTGTCATGAGCCGAGCGCGTGCAAGATTCGGCCCATACGCTCGGCGCGAGCGGCGGTCCCACGGACCCGCGGCGCCGCGCGGTCGCAACCGCGCGGCGCGCATTCGGGGCTTCCCCCCGGGGAGCTACTCGCCGCCGCCCGCAAGGAGGCCGGTGTGGCCGTTGCAGGAGTCGCCGGGATGCCCAAGCTCCGGCAGCGGCGTGACGCCCCAGTTCTGGACGCGCGTGTCAGTCGGTCCCTCCCCCGCCGTCCGGTCGTTGAGGCCGGAGAAGGAGCAGATCGAGTGGGCACGGAAGCTCTTGATCGGCGTCGGCTTGCCGCTTCCGGTGATCTCACCGGCGAAGACCGAGCCCGCGGTCAGGCTGAGCAGCAGCAGCGCTGCAGCGAGCGCCTGAACCAGCCTGGAGCTTTTCGATCGATGGGTCATGAACGGGATCCTCCTACCAGGGCGACGCCGGACGCGGAATCCCTGGCAGCAAGGGGGGCATCGGACCGCGCATCGAAGCAGTCGCACCTGCGATGTGTTGTACCCGCCGGCCGCATCGGCTGACATGGACAAATGACGTAGATGCCGCTCGCGCCGGGCGGTGTGCCGATCGGCTTCTCGGGCCCCTAGGCCCTTTCGGCGATCTCGAACAGGCCGAAGAAATAGCCGCGCACGAACTCGTGGGTGGAGACGAGCCGGTATCCGGCGTCCGTCATCTCGCGCTGCAGGCGACTCGGTGATGAGGCATGGCGCAGGATCCGTCGCGCCAGAAGACCCTGGCGTCGCGACTCGAGGATCGCCACCGTTGCGCCCGGGTTGAGGTGCTGGCGCGCGTCCGCGAAGTACGTCGACGGGTTTGGCAGGTGGTGGTAGGTGGCCGACACAAAGAGCAGGTCTACCGGCTTCGGGATCTCGAGGCGATTGCGAGGTATCCGCACGGTCTGGAGCGTCGCGAGCTTGCGGTCCTCGGCCGCACGCACCAGGTCGTCGAGCGTGCCCTGGCTCGCGTCGAGCGCGTACACGACACCGTCGGGTTCGACCGCCCGAGCCATTCGGAGCGTGAAGTGGCCCGCGCCCGGACCCAGGTCCGCCACCGCCATGCCGGGGCGAAGGTCGAGGACGCGAATGACCGCGTCCGGGTCCCGCAATCGATCCGCTCGCGTCCCACCGGCGCACAGCAGCCGGCGAACCGGTCCGGGCAGCCGGTCCAGGGTCACTCGGCCGGGTGATCCATCGAGATCACAACCTTGCCTCTCGCGCGCCCGTCATCCACCCAGCGCAGCGCGTCGACGACCTCGTCAAGCGTGTACCGACGATCGATGATCGGCTTGACCTTCCCGGCAGAAATGAGTTCCTTCAGCCTGTCGATGTCCGGCCGATGCATCGGCTTCCACCACAGCATGAGGCCGCTCCACTTGCCGCCGAATCGCGACATCACCAGGCTGCCTCCCAGGGAGGCGAGGATCGGGCCGGTGTTCCCTCCCAGCGTCAGGTACACGCCGCCGTCCTTCAGCGCCTTGCGCGCGGCGCGAATCGAATGGTGGGAGTCGACCGCCACGATCCAGTCGTATCGTTCAGGAGCCTTCGTGAAGTCGACGGCCCGGTAGTCGATGACGTGGTCGGCGCCCAGGGAGCGCACGAAGTCGAGCTTGTCGCCGCTCGCGACGCCGGTCACCTCGGCACCCATCGATTTCGCAATCTGCACGGCAAACGGACCGACGTTGCCCGACGCTCCGTCGATCAGCACCTCAGCGCCGGAATCGAACGTGCGCCCGTCGCGCATGCGCATGGCCTGGAGCGCGAGAACCGCCGAGTGCGGCAGCGTGGCGGCCTCCTCGAACGAGAGGCCGGTCGGGATCGGCTCGAACGCCCGCTCTCGAGCGCTGACGTACTCGGCGAAGGCGCCGAAGTGGCCGGCCGCGAACAGGTCGGTCATGACCGCGTCGCCCGGCTTGAACCGGGTAACGCCCGGGCCGACTGCCTCGACGATGCCCGCGGCATCCGTGCCGACCTCGCCGCTCCTGGGTGCGCGGATCCCCATGAACGCGCGCATGAACCCCGGCTTCGGCTTCAAGCCGTCGAGGTCGGCACGATTGACCGATGCCGCGCGCACCCTGACCAGGACCTGGTCGTCGACCGGCGCCGGCCGCTCGACTTCCCGGATGGTCACGACCTCGGGAGGGCCGTATCGATCCCGGAACGCCGCCTTCACGAGATCGCGCTCATGTCGGCGATCCTACCGCGGAGCGCGCGTCATTCCGCTCGCGGCAAGCGCGGCGGCCTCCACCGTGTAGCGCACGAGCAGCTCGGTCGGAACCTCGTCGCCGGGTTCGTACGTCACGTACCGGACCCTCTTCAGGTTCAAATGGGCGCCGCGAAGGACGCCGTCGGGATCGGTCATCCAGATGCCGGGCTCCCAGCCCAGGTGCACGTGCTTCGGTTCCGGAGCGACGAACGCGAAGTACCGCGTCCGGCGTCCGACCCGGACGTCGTAGCCGATGATCCGCCACCCGGTGCGGACCCGCTCGATCGCCTCGGGCGCGGCCTCGCGGACGACCGAGCGCAGGCGCTCGGCGAGGTCCCGGATCTCGACCGTGTAACCGGAGAGGAAGAGCTCCGGTGGGATCGGGTCTGGCGGCGCCATTGGGGTCAGCGTAGCGATGCGTTTTGTTTCGCCCGTGGGACCTTGGCTGTATTCACTTCACGACGCGGTACTTGAGGTGCGTCACCCCTGGGCCCTCGATCGACTGGATCTGCTCGAGCCTGACGTCCGGACTGACCTCCGCGAACAGCCGTGACCCGCCGCCGAGGACGATGGGCACCACGTGCAGCCCGAGCTCGTCCAAGAGACCTGCCGCCAGGTAGCGGTTGATGATGTCAGCTCCGCCGCCGATGAAGACGTCCTTGCCGCCGGCAGCCTCGCGCCCCTGGTCCAGGGCCGACTCGATGCCATCGGTCACGAACATGAATGTCGTGTCGGTGAGCGTGAGCGGCTCTCGCTCGTGGTGAGTGACGACGAAGACCGGCTTGCGGAAGGGCGGATCGTCGCCCCACCAGCCCGTCCACGGGTCGTCGCCCCACGGGCCGCCACCGGGAGGGCCGAACTTCCCGCGACCCATGATCTCGGTGCCGACGTTCGCGGTCACGTCGGCGAAGACATCGTTGTTCAGGCCTTCCTCGCCGCCATCCAGGCCGGCCTGCTCTCGCCACGACCTGAGGACCACCAGCCAGTCATGGAGGCGCTCACCGCCCTCCCCGAGCGGGTTCTCCATGCTCTGGTTGGGACCGGCGACGTACCCATCGATGGATACCGAGATGTGCGCGCGTACCTTGCTCATGTCGTGTTGGACCCAGCGGAAGTGTCCGAATCATCGGTCCGGAGGCCGACGCAGTCGAGGTCCCAGAACACCCGCGAGTACACGAGCGTGCCGGTCATCCAGTCCTCGCAGCACGGCATCCGGACGACCTGGAATGCCGGCTCGGGGATGCGCAGCGACGGACGTCGGAAGCCGTGGCGCTCGCCCGGCTCGAAGCCGAATCGCCGATAGAACGCCGGATCGCCCTCGAGGAAGACGAGGGGCTCGTCGGGGTGGTTCTCCCGCACCTCGTCGAGGCCATGGCGGATGAGCGCGCTGCCGATGCCCTGGCGCTGATGCGGTGGCGCGACCGACATCGGGCTGAGCACGAGGACGTCGACGAGGCGCCGCGGTGCGTCGAGCAGGCTGCGAGTGAAGAGGACGTGGCCGACGATCTCGTCGTCGAGCTGCGCGACGAAGGAGAGTCCTGGGATCCAGTCCGCCGAGCGCCGGAATGCGTCGACGAGCTCGCCCACCACCGTCTCGCCGGCGAAGGCCGCTTCGACGACCGCGCGGACGGCGGCCTCCTCGCCGGGCTGCTCCGGCCGGAGGACGAGCGAATCGGTCATGCGAGGGCAGCGAGCTTCGACTCGATCTCGGTGCGATGCGCTTCGATGAAGTCCCGGGCAGCCTCTTCAAGGCGCGACGCGAGCGCCGCTGCGCGTTCCATGCGCGGTGATTGTGGCGGCTGCTCGTCAGTCCGTTGCCGCCACGGGTGCAACCGATTTCTCCTGAGCCTGCTCCTCGCGGGCCGGGACCTTCCAGAGCACGGCCGCCACGACCACGGCAGCCACGGCGGCAAGGACGGCCGCCACCGCGGCGACGAACTGGAGCGCGTCCACGAATGCCGTCTGCGCGCCGGTGACGACGGTCTGCGCACCCGGTCCCAGCACGCCTTCAACGGCGGCCAGCGCGCCGCCGAGCGAGTTCTTGGCGGCATCGACGATGGCCGTGGGGAAGCCGGCCAGCGCCTCGCCGACCTCGGATCGGTAGACCGCTGTCCCGAGGCTGCCGAGGAGCGCGATGCCCAGCGCACCGCCGAGCTCACCACTCGTCTCCGACATCCCGGTCGCCGCGCCGGCCTGCTCAGGTGGCGCGCTGCCGACGATGAGCTCCGTGCACAAGGTGATCACCGGGCCGAGACCGACGGAGATCACCGTCGAGGCCACGGCGATCAGGAGAAGCGCTCCATCGCCCTCGACTGTCAGGCCGAGCAGCATCGCCGTCCCGAGGGCGGCGATGCCCATGCCGGTGCCCATGATCACCGAGGGCCGGAACCGATGGATGATCCGCGGCGCCAGGATGCCCGCCACGATGAACCCGACCGCGGACGGCAGCGACCACAGAGCCGCGATGAGCGGCGAGAGACCGAGAACCAGCTGCAGGTACTGCGAGATGAACAGGAAGTAGCCGACGACCACGAAGATGCCCAGGAAGTACGTGCCCAACGAGGCGCTGAAGGCACGGATCCGGAAGAGACGGACGTCGATGATCGGCGACTCGAGTGCGAGCTGTCTTCGGACGAAGACGTACCCGAGGAGCAGCCCGACCGCGATGACGAGGGATGGTGCCGCCGAGATCCCGTCCTGCGCCAGCTGCTTCAAGCCGTAGACAACGCCCAGGATCGCGAGCAGCGACATCGCGACGCTGACGAGATCGAGTCCGCGCGCGTTCGGGTCGCGATACTCCGGGAGGGTGCGTGGCCCGAGGATGAGAAGTAGCGCCATCACCGGCACGCCGATCAGGAAGACGGAGCCCCACCAGAAGAACTCGAGCAGCACGCCGCCGAGGACCGGACCGATGGCGCCGCCGGCCGAATAGGCGGCGATCCACATGCCGATGGCCGTCGAGCGCTGCTTCGTATCCAGGAACATCGTGAAGATGAGCGACAGCGTCGACGGAGCGATCGTCGCCCCGGCGATGCCCATCACGGCCCGGCTGGCGATGAGCATCTCGGCGCTCTGCGAGAACGCGGCGACCAGCGATGCCAGCGCGAACCCGGCGGCGCCGAAGAGGAGGAGCCTGCGGCGACCGATCCTGTCGCCCAGCGTGCCCATGGTGATGAGCAGCCCGGCCACCAGGAAGCCGTAGATGTCGATCATCCAAAGCAGCTGGGCGCTCGTCGGCTGCAGCTCCTCGCTGATGATGGGAATCGCAAGGTTCAGGACCGTGAGGTCCATGGCGTACACGAGGGCCGCCAGCGTGAGGACTCCGAGACCGATCCACTCTCGGCTCGTCGCCCGTGGCGGGATCTCATGGGTGTTGGTCATGTCTGCCATGTGCCACTCAGACGATGCCATGTGCCGTGACTCATCGGTCTGGTCACATCCTTGCGGTCCGGCGGGTCAGGTGATGGCATGAATGATCAGCAGTTCCTTGCCGAGCGCTTCGAGGCGAACCGCGCGCACCTGCGGGGCGTCGCGTACCGCATGCTCGGGTCCGTCGCCGAAGCGGACGACGCCGTGCAGGAAGCCTGGATTCGCCTGAGCCGGACCGATACGAGCGACGTCGCGAACCTCCGCGCGTGGCTGAGGACCGTTGTGGGCCGCGTCTGCCTCAACATGCTCCGCTCGCGCAAGACGCGCCGCGAGAGCTCGCTCGAGGACCACGTGCCGGAGCCGATGGTGAGTCCTGAGCAGGGCATGGATCCCGAGCAGGAGGCGCTGCTGGGCGACTCGATCGGGTTGGCGATGCTTGTCGTCCTCGACTCGTTGACACCGGCCGAGCGCGTCGCCTTCGTCCTGCACGATGTCTTCGCGGTGCCGTTCGACGACATCGCGCCGATCGTCGGCCGCTCCCCAACCGCCGCGCGGCAGCTCGCGAGCCGGGCGCGCCGTCGTGTCCAGGGAACGCCGGTGCCGGACGTCGACCTCGACGGTCAGTGGGCTGTCGTCGACGCGTTCCTCGCCGCCGCCCGCGAGGGCGACTTCGAGCGGCTCGTCGGCGTCCTTGACCCGGACGTCGTCCTTCGCGTCGAAGGCGGGCCAGGCCGGCCGAAGCTGACGCAGCTCGTGGATGGGGCGCGGGACGTCGCCGCACAGGCCATGCTGTTCCGCCAGTTCACCGCGACGGCGACTCGCGTCCTGGTCAACGGAGTCCCCGGTGGCGTCGCCTGGAAGCCCGACGGGAGTCCCTACGCTGTGCTGGCGATGACGGTGCACGGCGAACGGATCGTCCGGATCGACGTCCTCGCGGATCCGGAGCGGCTTGCGGAGCTCGATCTCACCCCGGTCGCCGGCTGAGGGGGCCGGATCGGTCACATCAGTGCCTTCCTGCGGGTCCCCTTTGTGCACGAACGGAATGCAACACAAGGGGATCCAACATGACGGCTCAAGTGGCCGGGGCGAACAAGGCGCCCTGGTATGTCCCGATGTTCACACCATTCGCGAAGGCGCTCCTCAAGCTCGGCGTCCCGCTGGGCTTCAACGGGATCATCACCATCCGCGGCCGGAAGAGCGGCCTTCCCCGCTCCACGCCGGTGGCGATCATCGATGTCTCAGGCCGGCGCTGGATCTGGGCGCCATGGGGCGATGTCAACTGGGTTCGCAACCTGCGCGCCGCCGGTCGAGCGACGATCACGTTCCGCCGCCGCGACGAGGAGGTCCGCGCCACCGAGCTGGACGAGCAGGCCCGGCGCGCCTTCTTCCGCGATGTGATGCGGCCGCTCGCCAAGGGCATCCCCGGCGGATACACGTTCATTCGTGTCGTCGACGGCGTGGATCTCGACGATCCGATCGATGCGTCTCACGGCCGGCCCGTGTTCGAGCTCCTTCCGGAGTCGGTGCTGAGCCACTAGCCGGTACCCTCCGGGGATGCATCGGCTGACGAAAGAGCAGGCGCGGCGGATTGCCGTCCGCGCCCAGCTGCTCGAGGCGCGGCGGCCGACAGGGCTGGTGCCGATGGTCGAGCACCTCACGCTGCTCCAGATCGATCCGACCGCGGCCGTGGCGCCCAGCGCGGACCTGGTGGCCTGGAGCCGGCTCGGCAACTCGTATCGGCCACAGCATCTGACGAGCGCGCTCGAGCAGGATCGGACGCTCGCGGAGCTGGACGCGATGGTGAGGCCGATGCGCGACATCGGTCTCCACCTGGCGGGCGGGCGCGACCGCCCGCCGACCGAAAAGGGGCGCGCCTGGCTGAAGGCGAACGACCGCCTCCGGCGCGACATCCTCGACCGCCTGCGCGACTCCGGCCCGCTCGCGTCGCGGGACATTCCCGACACGTCGGTGGTGCCGTGGCCGTCGACCGGCTGGTCGAACAACCGGAACATCACCCGCATGCTCGAGTTCCTCGTGGTGCGCGGCGAGATCGCCATCTCGGGCCGCGTCGGCCGCGAGCGAGTCTGGGACCTCCCCGAGAGGGTCTACCCAGCCGATCTGACGATCCCATCGAAGGCCGAAGCCGATGCGGTCCTCAACGAGCGACGCCTCGTGTCGCTGGGCATCGCCCGCTCGAAGGCACGGGTCCTTCCGACGGGGCGAGCCGATGTCGGGGCGACCGGCGAGCCGGCCATCGTCGAGGGCGTGAAGGGCGAGTGGCGGGTGGACCCGGCAGCGCTGAAGGACTCCTTCGAAGGCCGCACCGCGCTCCTCTCGCCGTTCGATCGGCTCATCCACGACCGTGTGCGCACGCAGCAGCTCTTCGACTTCGACTACTTCCTGGAGATGTACAAGCCCGCGGCGAAGCGCCGCTGGGGCTTCTACGCGTTGCCGATTCTCCATGGCGACCAGCTGGTCGGAAAGCTGGACGCCACGTCGGACCGCGTGGCGTCCGTCCTGCGGGTCAACGAGGTCCACGAGGATGTGCCGTTCACGAAACGGATCCGCGCAGGCTTGGAGGGCGAGATCGAGGACCTCGCGGCGTGGATCGGGCTCCACGAGATCGTGCGCGCCTGAGCCTCGACCAATCCAGGTCACCGACGTCGCGCCGCTGACCCCAGGCAGACGCAGGGCCGCGGCTTCGGTCTCCACGGCCTCGCGTTCGCGGGTGGTCAGCCTCCGCCACAGTGCAACTGCGGCTGCTGAAGCTCAGCGGTGCGGTCACTCGTCAGGTGGCGCAGAGCCGCGCTGAGGCGTGATGCGAGACGCCTCCTCCATCGTGAACGCGCCACGGTGGCTGCGGATCCAGGCTCGGGCGTACGGGTAGCGAAGCCGCTCGTAGGCGATCAACGCCACGCACACCGCGGCCACCAGCGCCAGCGCCACGAGGGCCGGCACCAGCGTGGCGATCGGGATCAGGAGGACGAGGACGACGGTCGTCGTCGGCCGGCCGTGCCCCCATCCACCCCCGATTCGCAGCCGTTCGGCGACGTGCGCGGCGAAGTAGAGCGCCAGCCCGGCACAGAGGGCGACGGCCACGATGACGTCGAGCGGCTCGGCGTAATGCGCCAGCGTCGTCTTGACTCCCAGGGCGAAGAGGACGATCCCGGCGATCATCGGCAGGTGGAGGTACGAGAAAAGGTCGCGCGCGAGGCGGGCGCGCTCGACGCCCTGTGCGTCTGCCAGCCGCGCCTGGGCGACGTAGACGGTCCAGTCGAAGTACGACCACCACAGCGCGCAGGCCACGGCGATGCCGAGCAGCGCGGCCGTGATCTCGCCCGCATCGAGCGGCAGCCCGCGAGCCCCGACGCCGATGGCCACGATTGACTCGCCCAGCGCGATGATCACGATCAGCCCGTGCCGCTCGATGAAGTGCTCGGGTGAGACGCGCCAGCCGCGCATGCCGCCGACGAAGAGCCATCCGATATCGATGGCCAGCGCCAGCGCCCAGATCCCGACTCGAATGGCACCCTCCGTGAAGCCGGCCACGACCAGCAGTCCGGCAGCGATGAGGGCGCTGGGCGCGATCCTCATGACCGCCCGCATCAGCTCAGGGTCACCGCGCCCGGCGATGGCGTAGAGGACGATGTGCATGGCGCGCACGAACAGGTACGCGACGCCGAACACCACGCCATCGGTGCTGAAAGCTCGCGGGGTGGCCAGCGCCACGATGAGCATCGCAGCCATCGACGCGAAGACGGCGATTCGGACGATCCCCTCCTCGGGGTTCAGTGTGTTCGTGAGCCAGGCGTAGGCCGCCCACGTCCACCACAGCGCGCCGAGGATGAGCAGGCCCTGGAGCAGCCCCAACCACGTCTCGTGATCGGCAAGGAAGCCGGTGACCTGGGTGATGGCGAAGACGAAGACGAGGTCGAAGAAGAGCTCGAGGCTCGTGACCCGCTGATCGGACTCGTTCGCGCGTTCGGGAGCGTCCGTCACCACTCCCCGGCCCACACGCCGATCGGCTCGTAGGCGAGCGGCACGTCGATGAGGATGAGCTCGGCGGCGATGTCGGTCTCGAACGTGAGCTCCGCGGCGCCGGTGACCTTCGCCGCGTCACCGGTGCGAAGGGTGTCGCCGTTGAGCGACAGCCGGCCGTCGATGACATAGAGGTATCCGCCGCGGCCCTCAGCGAACGTGTGCTCGAGGCGCCCGGCATCGGTCAGATGGGCGACCAGGGCCCGGGCGTCCTGGGCGAGATCGAGGCCATCCGTGCCCGCCGGTCCCATGATCTGGAGCCACCGGTCCGTGCGGTCATCCAGGCTGTACTGGCGCTGCTGGACCTTGGTCGGCAGGCCGCGCGTCGCCGGCAGGATCCAGAACTGGATGAAGCGCATTGGCGCATCCGTCGAGCCGTTCTTCTCCGAGTGCTGGTCGCCGCCATGCGAGAAGGTCATGGCCTGCGCCGCGCCGGGCTCGAGGCGGCCGTTGTTGCCGAGCGAGTCCGCATGGAGGAAGTGGCCCTCCACGACGTACGTGAGCGACTCGATGTCCTGGTGCGGATGCATGGGCCATTCGGCGCCGGCCACGATCCGGTCGTCGTTGAAGACGCGCAGCGGACCGACGCCCATCTGCTCGGGGTCGGTGTAGCGGTCGAAGCTGAAGTGCCAGCGCGCGTCGAACCAGCCGCCGGACTCGTGCCAGATGGTGCCGGCCTCGCGGATGACGACGGGAGCCACGGACCGATGATCGCACGCGCACTTGACATCGGTCCACATACAACCGTATGGTTGTATCAATGCAGATCGCTCCCCCCGACTTCGACCGCATGTTCGGCGCGCTGGCCGATGCGACGCGGCGCGACATCGTGCGCCGCTCGATCGATGGAGGGGAGGGCGTGGCCCAGCTGGCCGAGCACTACCCGATGAGCTTCGCGGCCGTGCAGAAGCACGTCGCGATCCTCGAGCGGGCGGGCCTGGTCACGAAGAAGCGCATCGGTCGCCGCAAGGTCGTCCGCGCCAACGTCGAGGGACTGCGGATGGCGCGACGCCTGCTGGATCGATACGAGGAGATCTGGCGCGACAGGATCGACCGCATGACCGCCCTCGTCACCGCCACGAAGGAGTAGCACGTTGACCGTCACCTCCGTCCAGAAGGACCCATCCGCGCTGACCATGACCGTCGACGCGGAGTTCGACGCCTCGCCCGATCGCGTGTGGGAGCTGTGGGCCGATCCGCGCCAGCTCGAGCGCTGGTGGGGTCCGCCCACCTATCCCGCCACCTTCACGAAGCATGCCCTGTCGCCGGGCAGCCGCGTCGAGTACCACATGACCGGTCCCGAGGGCGATCAGCCAAAGGGCTACTGGAACGTCGTCGAAGTCAGTCCCCCGCACCGGCTCGTGGTCCACGACGGATTCAGGAACGACGACGGGACGGACAACACCGACATGCCCGCGAACGAGTTCATCGTGACGATCGCGGAGGCGGACGAGGGCCGGACGCGCATGTCGATCGAGAGCCACTTCCCGAGCCAGGAGGCGATGGAGCAGCTGCTCGCCATGGGCATGGAGCAGGGGATGGTCGAGGCGCTCGGCCAGATCGACGGCATCCTCGCCGAGGACGAGGCAGCGGCCCCGGTTCAGTGAGCCCCGTACTCATCGTCGGTGACGTGATCGCCCCACTCGGACTCCGACCCGTCGGCGGGCGCCTCCCACATCGCGAGGTGGGTCATGAAGTGATCGGGAGCCGCGCCATGCCAGTGCCACTCGCCCGGCGAGGTATGGATCGTGTCGCCGGCGCGGATCTCGACGACCTCGCCGCCGCGGGCTTGCGCGCGGCCGATGCCATCGGTGACGTGGAGCGTCTGGCCCACCGCGTGGGCGTGCCAGGCGTTCCGCGAGCCGGGCGCGAATCGCACGACACTGACGCGGATTCGCGACAGCTCCTCGCCACGGACGAGGACGTCGAGCCAGACATCGCCGATGAATCGATCCGGCGATCCCTTCGTGGACGGTTGTTTCGGTTCGATCTGCATCGGCCGAGCGTACCGCCGATGACTCCCGCCGCCTGATCCCGTCAATCAAGAACTCCAGCCGAACAGGAACGTCGCATGTCCGAACTCGTCGTCGACTTCATCACCTCGCTCGACGGCTACGCCTCCGCGGAAGGCTGGCCCGGATGGTGGGGTCTCGAAGGGCCGGAGTATCTCGCCTGGCTCGGCGAGCGGCCGGACAGCCAGCACACGCTCCTCATGGGCGCGAACACGTACCGGCTGATGTATTCATTCGCCGCGGAGCCCGACTCGTCGAACCCGAACGCGACGACGGAGGAGAACGAAGCCACGGCAGGGCTCACGCGGCTGCCCAAGGTCGTGTTCTCGTCGACGCTGCAGGATCCCCTGCCATGGGCGAACACCACGCTCGTGGCCGGCGACGCCGTCGAGGCGGTCGCCGCCAGGAAGCGGGACGGCACCGACATGAGCACCATCGGCAGCCTCAGCTTGTGCCGTTCGCTGCTCAAGGCTGGCCTTGTCGACCGATACCGCGTGGTCGTGTTTCCTGTCATCACCGGGAGCACGGGTCGCGAGCGCATCTATGACGGCTATCCCGATGTCGCCCTCGAGATGGTCGACAGCCGCACATTCGACGGCCGCATCCAGCTTGTCGAGTACGTGCCCACACTCTTGGCCGGCCCTCCGGGCGCGGCCTCATCCTGAAGGAGACCACCGATGACCATTACCGACGCGACGACCCGCACGCTGCA
>DASUFJ010000079.1:0-2409 GCA_036274575.1 Candidatus Limnocylindria bacterium | reverse complement strand
CGCCCCCGTCGCTGGCTCGTTCGGCATGGTTCTCCTGCGCAAGTACCGGGTCCGGCCTAGTACCGGACGAGGCGACCATGCTGTCGGCGCCGTGTGCATCCGGACAACAGTACTTTGTGCGCCGGAAGTACTAGTCCCGATTCGGGGCCGTGCTCAGCCGCCCGCCGCAGGCACCGCGATCGTCGCGCCTTCGTCGTCGAAGACGACGTCGTAGCCGGCATCGGTCAGGGTCTCGCGCAACGCCGGGCAGCAGTCATCCGGCGAGAAGATGCCGTTGAGCTGGCCCTTCGGCACGAACACCGCCGCGTCCGGGTCGATCTCGGCGTAGCAGGAGGCCGTCGCCCCGGCGCACCCGCGGATCGCGCCATGCGTCGAGAGTTGTGCGTCGAACCCATCGGCGCCGAGCCACTCGGATCCCTGGACGGTGCCGATGGCCTGGCGCTGTGCCAGCGCCGGCAGCCATTCACCGATGTCGTCGAAGCCCCACACCTCGTCGGTGGGCACGATCACCCGGGCGTCCGCCGGCAGGTTGGCGGCCATCCAAGCCATGGCGCCGATGCGGTCAGCGCCCAGCGCATGGAGCTTGGAGGACCGATCCGACGTCGACCCGACCGAGCCGACGAGCGCGAGGAACAGCGCGGCTGCACCGATCGCCATGGCGCCACGTCGCGCCGCCACAGGTCCGGCGTCATGCAGCGCGCCGAGGATCAGGTCGCACAGCGCGCCGACTCCGACCCCGGCGAGCAGCGCCCACGGCACCGCCGCCAGGAACTCGCCCCCACCGCTGCCGGTCAGGTAGGTGATGAGGAGGAAGATCGGGAGCCGCCACTGACGGCGAGCCAGGGCCACGATCAGCCCCACGACGCCCACGACGCCGACCACGTCCATGAACGGGGCGGCGCTGAACTCCAGGTTGAGCATCCGGACGATCCCGATGCCCGGCTCGAACCGACCCGCGGCGCCGACAAGGACCTCGAGCCCGCTTGTCCCGGCCACCCACACGAGCCACGGGATGACGACGACCACCGCGGCCGCGGCCGCGATGGCAAGCCGCGTCAGCCACGGACCCAGCGGGCGCCGGAACGAGAGCGTCAGGCACGCGACGACGCCGAACACCGCGGTCTGCGGATGGGTCAGTGCCGACAGCCCCAGGAGCACACCCGGCACGGCCGCCATCCACCGCGAATCGTCCGCGGGGCGACGCGCAGCGAAACCGGCTGCCAGGAGGGCGAACAGGAGCCCGAGCCCGCGTGTCAGCCCGCCGCCGGCGACCAGCCACCCGTACGCGCTGGGCATGAGGGCGTACGCGAACGTTGCGCCCATGGCCGGCACGCCCCCGAGCAGCCGCGACGCCAGCCAGGCGAAGGCGATGACCGTGAGGCTCGAGAAGATGACCGGCAGCCAGCGCAACAGGTCGAGCGTCGGGACGCCGAAGATGTCACCGACGAAGGCGGTGACCCACAACGCCGCCGGCGGGTAGACGAAGGGGATGCCGAGGTCGTTGTAGCTCGATGTCGTTGGCAGCCCCAGCCCGGCCGCGCGCACGTCGTCGACGAGGGCATGGATGAATCCCCCATCCCCGACGACCGTCCCGGCAGCCACCACCGGGAAGACGCGCACCAACACGCCAATCACGACGGCCACCGAGAGGCCGAACCGCTCAGTCGCCGGCGACACGGAAGACCCGCACGTCATCGCCCTCGAAGGAAGGCTCGTCCGGCATGAAGGATGGGTGGGCGCCCTCGCTGTCGACTGCGGCGGCACCGTCCCACAGCCCAAGCGGATCGGTCTCGCCCGGTCCCGGCCGCAGGACCACGATCCAGCTCACGTCGTAAGCGTCGACGACCTGCTCGATAACGCGGTACGGGTCGAACGGACCGGCAACGCCGGGGTTCCGCGTCAGCGGCCAGACGCTCGCCGGATCGCTGGCCATGAACACGTCGTCCGCCGCCGCGTTGGCGCGCAGAAACGCGGCCGCCTCCTCGTGCCGCACGCGGGAGAAGTCCCATTCGCGGTAGAGGATGACGGACCCGGCCACAGACAGGACGATTGCCCCTGCGGCGCCGGCGACGGTCAGGAACCGATGCGTCTGCGGCCGCCGGAGGAACTTCCACCAGCGCCCGGCCGCGTTGCACAGGGGCGGGACGGCGGCGACCGCGATGCCGAAGGCCCACGGCAGCCACGCCGGCGACGAGTGATAGAAGGCGCCCTTGGGAGCGTGGAAGGTGAAGATCGCGCCCATCGCGAGGAACATCACGACGAAGTAGACGAGGAACGGCGCGAGATCGGCCCGCCGCCGGAAGATCCAGAGCCCCGCGACGAAGGGCAGGACGAAGATCCCGCCCAGCAGCGCCGTCATCCGCCCGAGGATCTCCCACCACGAGAACAGCTTGGAGCCGATGATGTTCG
>DASUFJ010000078.1:0-15547 GCA_036274575.1 Candidatus Limnocylindria bacterium | reverse complement strand
GCGCGCGAGCGGTTCAGTGCCGAGCCGCTCCCCGTCCTCGACCCCGACGAAGCACTGCTGGGACATTTGAACCATGGCGAACGCGTGCACGCCTTGCGCTCGCGTGCGATCCTGAGGGCACCCGGTGGCGATAACGCCCTTGGGTACGGGGGCACCCTGTACCTCACCTCGCGGCGACTCGTCCATCTGGGACAGGTGGAAGTAGCCGTGCAGCTGACCGATATCGTTGAAACCTCCCTCGCCGGCGAACGGCTGCTTCTCGGCCTGCGCGACGGCGAGGGCCTCTCCCTGGATCTCGATCGGCCCCGCGAGCTGCGTGCGGAGATCGCGGCCGCCATGCGCCAGGTGCGCGAATGACTCGCCGCACGACCGCTGCGGAGGACGGCACCGCGAAGCCCGCCGCTCCCCGAACACCGCGCACGCCGCCGGCCACGAAGGAGGTGGCCGCCCGCCTGGAGGCTGCGCCGAAGGCGACGCTGTCACAGCGGCCCAACCCGGCCCGATCCGCCGCCGAGGCTGAGGAGCGCTACGTCGTCGCGCGCGACGCGTGGACGGCCGCGATGCGTGCCGCGAACAGCGGCCGCGCGGCTGACCTCGCCTCCCTTGCCATCACCCAGCAGGTGTACGAGGCGGCCGTCGCCGAGCGAGAGCTGTGGCACACCGGCACGAAGGTCGCGATCACCGTCGACGCCGAGACGCGGAGCGGCGTCGAGGCGGCCGTCGGCCAGGAGCTCGCCTGGCGCAAGGTGCTCCATCCCGAGGCGCAGAAGGGCGGCGTCCTCAGCCGGGTCAGGCGTCGCCTCTTCGGCGGCTGATCGGCTCGAACCCTAGCCGGACCGATAGCGCTGCGCGGCCTCCGCGCGATTCCGCACGCCGAGCTTGTGGAGCACGCTGCTCACGTGGCTCTCGACCGTCCGCGGCGAGATGGCCAGCGCCGTCGCGATCTCGCGATCGGTCATCCCCTCCGAGAGCAGCCGCAGCACCTCGCGCTCGCGCGCACTGAGCAGGCCGAGCTCGTCCGGCTCCGGGCCGGCGGCACGGGCGCTCCGGGCGAGGTGCTCGACGACCTGCGCGGCATGCACCCGTGACATCGCCAGGTCGCCGCGCCGGAGGCCGCGAACGGCCCGGAGAAGCGCCTCGCCGCCGAGATCCTTGGTGAGGTAGCCGGCGGCGCCGTGCCGCATCGCGTCGAGCAGGTCGCGTCGCTCGCTCGAGACGGTCAGCATCACGATCCGCGTCTCCGGCAGGCGTGGCGCGAGCTCGCGGACGGCCTCGATGCCAGAGATGCCGGGCAGATCGATGTCGAGGAGGATCAGGTCGGGCCGCAGTCGCGCGCCCATCTCGATCGCCTCCTCCGCGCTCCGGGCCTCGCCGACGACGTCGACGTCGGGCGCCTCGAGCGCCTGGCGGATCGCCGATCTGACGAGCGCGTGGTCGTCGACCAGCAGCACCCGCATCGGCGTCTCAGCTGCCATCCGTCCCCTCCCGCTGCGTCACCGGCACGCGAAGCTCGACGCGGCTCCCATCCTGGGGCTGCGAGCTGATCGTGAGCGTGGCGCTGATCAGCGCTGCCCGCTCGCGCATGCTGTCGAGCCCGAACCCACCGTGGGCGACCTCGGGATGGAAGCCGCGGCCATTGTCGTTGATCGTGATGCGCAGCACGCCGTCCTCGGTCCTGACGGCCACCCGGACGACGGTCGCGTCGGCGTGCTTGCGGACGTTCGTCAGAGCCTCCTGGACGATCCGGATCACCTCGGCCTGGGCCCGAGCGCCGATCTCCGGCGGCGTGCCGTCCGTGGTGAGCTCGGCCCGGAGGGCGAATCGGTCGGCGAAGTCCTCCACCAGCCCGCCCAAGAGGTCGAGCAGCGGACCCTCCTTCGATGTGCCGCGCATGGCGGCCACGGCGTGCCGCGCCTCGGCCAGAGCGCTGTCGAGCGCATCGGCGACCTCGTCGGACAGCTGCTGGGGCTCCCCCTCCAGCCGGGCGACCTGCGCCAGCCGCGCCTGCTTCAGCTTCGCATACCACAGGTCCTGGGCAAGCCCGTCGTGAATCTCGCGGGCCAGCCGCGCGCGTTCCTCGAGCGCCACGGCCGCGACCTGGGCGTCAGCCAGGCGGCGGACCTCGATGTTCGCCGCACGCAGGTCCTCCAGGTCGTCGCGGCTCTCGGCCACGACCCCCGCCAGGAGGACGAGATAGAAGCCGAGGCGCAGGAAGTCGCCGGTCGTGACGATGGAGCTGTAGCTGCCGGGGTGGATGGCGCTGTTGATCTGGCTGAAGGCGGCGATCAGCAGGCCGGCCGCCAGCAGCGCGTCGCCGGCACGCCCACTGCGCCGGAAGGACCGATGCGCCAGCAGCGCCGCGGCCAGGAACATCGCCGCGATGAGGCTCTGGAGGATGACCAGCAGCGGCGCCGATCCGGGCGGAAGCTGCATGGTCGGGTCGGTGGCGATGAAGTCGAGGGTCTCCTGCGGCACGATCGCCGGCAGGGCCTCGGCCGACCGCATCCCCCACGCGAGTACGGCGAAGACCGCGACGGCGGGGCCCAGGACGAGCAGGACGGCCGGGACCGATGGGCTCCACTGGCGCAGCGCCGCCCAGCCGGCGAGGGCGAGCAGCACGGCCGCGGTGCCGCGTCCCACGATCCCGGCGAAGATCGGGAACTGCCCCGGATCGTCGAGCGTGCCACCGATGCGAACGTCCACGCCCGTCACGCCCGCCAGCAGCACGAGCAGGTTGAGGAACGCGAGGACCGTGAATGCGGACGCCCGCAGCAGCGCCGATCCGTCCGCGGCGACCCGACCGCGCGCCCAGGCCACGGCCGCGACGGCCGCGGAAACCAGGGTCGCGGAGGTGATGATCGCGATGTCCAGCCGATCGTTGAAGACGGCGGGCACGAATGCCGGGACGACGACGATCAGGGTCGTCGCGACGGTCAGGGCGAGGGCCAGGGCGAGAAGGGCGAGGTCAGCCCCGACATACCAGCCGGGTCGACGCGCGGCGCGATCCCCGCTCACGCGGTTCAGCTGTCGAGCCGAGCGCGGAGGCGCTCGTTGACGACCCTCGCGTCGGCGCGGCCGGCGGTTCGCTTCATCACCTGCCCCACCAGGAAGCCGAGGAGGGCCGCCTTCCCGCCGCGGTACTCGGCGACCTGGTCCGGGAACTCCGCCAGCACGGTGTCGATCTCCTCATCGATCGCCGCCGTATCGGAGACCTGGCCGAGGCCCTCACGGGCGATGATCGTTCTCGGCGACTCGCCGGCATGGAAGGCCGCGGCGAGCACGGTCTTCGCGTTCGTGGCCGAAACCCTGCCCGCTTCGACCTCGGCGATGAGCTCAGCCAGACCCGCCGGTCGCAAGGCGACCGCATCGGCCCTGAGCCCGTCGGCGGCGTGCTGGTTCAGGAGCCGGCTGAATTCGCCGGTCACCCAGTTCGCCGCCTTCTTGGCATCGATCCCCGCCGCGACGACCGCCTCGTAGTAGGCGGCGAGGGCCGCGTCGGCCGTGATCACACCGGCGTCGTAGGCCGAGAGGCCCAGCTCACCGGTGTAGCGCTTGCGCTTCGCGGCCGGCAGCTCGGGCAGCCGAGCACGAAGCTGGGCGACCCACCCCTCGTCCGGTCGGAGCGGCGGCAGGTCGGGCTCCGGGAAGTAGCGATAGTCGTTCGCCTCCTCCTTGGAGCGCTGGACGATCGTCCGGCCCGCGTCTTCGTCCCAGCCACGCGTCTCCTGCGTCAGCGGCTGGCCGGTGTCGAGCGCCTCGGCGTGGCGCGCGACCTCGAACTCCAGGGCGCGCTCCAGCGAGCGGAAGCTGTTGAGGTTCTTGACCTCGACCTTGGTCCCGAGGGTCCTGGCACCCATGGGTCGGAGGCTGACGTTGCCCTCGATCCGCATGCTGCCCGTCTCCATGTCGGCGCTCGAGGCACCGATGGCGCGCAGCAGCTCACGCAGCGTCTCCCCATACGCGCGCGCCTGGGCCGGTGACCGAAGGTCGGGCTCGGTGACGATCTCCATCAGCGGCACACCCGCGCGGTTGAAGTCGACGACGCTGTGCCCGCGGCCGGCGTGCTGCATCCTGGCCGTGTCCTCCTCCAGGTGGGCGCGGGTGATCCCGATGGTCACCTCTCCACCCTCGCTCGGCACCGGCACCACCAGGCGGCCGTTGCTCGTCAGCGGCAGCGCGTACTGGCTGATCTGGTAGCCCTTCGGGAGATCGGGGTAGAAGTAGTTCTTGCGCTCGAAGCGCACCGCATCGGTCTCGACGTGGCAATTGAGGGCGAGCCCGGTGAGCATGACGAGCTCGACGGCCTTCCGGTTGATGACTGGCAGCGTCCCCGGCATCCCCAGGCAGACCGGGCAGACTCGGGTGTTCGGCTCATCGGTCCCACCTTCCGGCGGCGCCGTCGGGCAGGAGCAGAACATCTTCGAGTCCGTGCGCAGCTGCGCGTGGACCTCGATGCCGATAACCGTCTCGTACGTCGTGGACGCGGCGACCGCCATGGACCGATTCTATCGGCGCCCGAGCCCGGCCGACGCAGGCCAGGCCCGAGCGTCAGAGTCGTCACCCGCAGGATGTCTCCGGGATGTCGTCGAGTGTCGCTAGCCCAGAGCCGAGATCGCTGACGTGCGGTCCGCTGGTCAGGCCCAGATCGAAGAGGGCGCGGGCCACGTTTCCGAGGCCCAGGCGTGGGGTTGCCTGGCTGGAGGAGTGAGCGCCCATATCGCCCACCGCAGTGGCGCGCTGGGCGGTTACCACGCCCCAGCAGCTTGGATTCGCAGGGGCAGCTGCCGCGACCGGTGCGGTGGCGAACGCTGTCAGCGCCGCCAGCGCGAAGAGGAGGATGACGATCCGTCGCATGGGATTTGCCTCCCTTCGGGACCGATCGGCTGGCCACGGTGGCACAGTCCGTGGGATCCGAATCGCCACTGTGCGCCCGCCATGCGCTCGGCGCAATGCCCCGGCCAGTCCGCAACTCAGCAGGGGCTATGCTGCGAACCGATGAAGATCGGCGAGTGGGACAACCTGGGACGGGCGCGCGAGCTCCTCCAGCGTCAGCTGGGCGAGATGGGCGCGACCGAGTACGCGACGCACGCGGCGGTCAACCCGGACAACGGCCGCGTCCGTATCTTCGTTGCGAGCGACATGGGGCTGATGGAGTACCAGTATTCGCCGGCCGGCGCCGACCCCCAGGGCGCCTGGATCCTCCGGGGGCAGCTCCACCGATGGAGCGCCATCCGTGGGCTGCGCCTTCAGACCGAGGCCCAGATCGACGAGTCGAAGGACTCAACGCTGTCGGTGTGGCGGCTCGTCGCGGAGGACCCGAAGATCGAGCTCATGGCTACGACCGACGACGGCGAGCGCCAGATCGAGGCGCTCCTCGCCCTCGCGCGCGCCTGCGTCCAGCACGCCGGCTGAAGCCTGCGGCCCGCGACCACTCGGCTAGTAGTCGTACGGACTCGGCGTTGCCTGCTCGCTCTCCGACTCGCTCTCCGTGGGCTCAGCCGTCTCCGAGGCCGATGCCGCCGCACTCTGCGCCGCCTGGGACGGAGTGGCCGACGACCCGCCTCCCTGGTCCGCCGGCCGGCAGGCCGCGAGCAGGAGCAGGACCGCAAGGGCGAGGCCGGGGATGAATCGATGCATCTTCATGGCCTTCGATACGTCCTCCGTTTCACTCCGGAATGACGACGGCCGAGAGATCCTCCTCCGCGGGCGGCCATGAAGGATTCATGTCGGCCGCGGTCTCGGCCAGGATCTCTGCGACGGCGAGGTCGCGATACCACTTCCGATCGGCCGGGACGATGAACCACGGGGCGACCTCCGTCGAGCAGCGGGCCAGCGCATCGGTGTAGGCGGCCTGGAAGTCGTCCCATTTGGCGCGTGCGTCGAGATCGCCGGACGACCACTTCCAATGCTTGGTGGGATCCGCGAGTCGCGCCTGGAACCGGCTGCGCTGCTCATCACGGCTGATGAGGAGGAAGAACTTCAGGATCCGCGTGTCGTTCTCCGCGAGGTGGCGCTCGAAGGCGTTGATCTGGTCGTAGCGTTCCTCCCACACCTCCCGCGCGACGAGCTCGTTGACGCGGACGACGAGGACGTCCTCGTAATGGCTGCGATTGAAGACGCCGATGCGCCCGCGATCGGGCGTGTGCGCGTGGACGCGCCAGAGGTAGTCGTGAAGCAGCTCCTCCTCGCTCGGCACGCCGAACCCGGTGACCTGCGTCCCCTGCGGGTTGAAGGCGGTGAAGACCTTGCGGATGAGGCCGTCCTTGCCGCCGGCATCGAGCGCCTGGAGGATGACGAGGAGGGACCGCTTCCGCTCGGCCCACAGCCGCTGCTGGAACTCCTCGAGCTCCTTCTTCAGCTCCTTGACGCGGTCGCCGGCCGCCTGCTTGTCGCCCTCCCAGCCGGGCGTCGAGCGCGGGTCGATGGCCGCGAGATCGGGAGTGGTGCCGGGAGCGACGCGCAGCTGATCCGCGATGCTCACGCGTCGCCCCGCCGCGCGGTGAGGAACAGCGCGCCGAACGGAACCCGGTAGGTCCCGTCGGGCTCCCGAGGCGCCGACGCCATGAGCTCAGTCTTGAATTCGGCGAGCCGGGCAGGTGCCCAATCGGACGTCATGAATCCGAAGCGGAGCCAGGCGTCGAAGCGCGCCTCGTCCGCCAGCCTGATGGCCGACGTCGGATCGGCATCGGTGGCGACGTCGATCCAGCCCGCGTCACGGGCCCAGCTCGACAGCTGGTCCAGCGTGGGGAAGTCGTCCGGATGCCAGTCGACGTCGTAGCGGTCGTAGATCTCGCCGAATACGGTGGCCGGAACCCGGTCGCCGGGTCCCGGGACCGAGATCGAGAGGCGCCCTCCGGGCCGGGTCACGCGAAGCCATTCCGCGAGGGTCGCCACGCGATCAGAGGCGAACAGGAGCGCGTGGACGGCGATCGCGACGTCCACCGCCCCGTCGACGAGCGGCATGTGGGCGAAATCGGCTTCGACGAACTCTGCCTCGGGGACATCGGCACGCGCGATCTCGAGCATGGCGGCTGCAGCGTCGAGCCCGATCACCCGCCGTCCCTCACCCAGCGCCAGCCGTGCCCCGGTCCCGGTGCCGGTTCCGACGTCGAGGACGGTTTCGCCGGGGCGCAAGCCGGCCCTGCGGACGACGTGGGCGGCCACGGGCGCGAGGGCCGGAGCCATCGTCGCGACGTAGTCGGAGGCAGTGCGAGAGAACGCGCCCGGGGTGCCGAAGCGCGAGCGTGTCACGCCCGGTGGCGTCCGACGAACCGCTCGATGCGGTCCATCGCCTCGACGATCTCCTCGTAGGCGGTCGCGTAGCAGACGCGCGCGTGGCCGGCGCCGGACGGTCCGAAGGCGATTCCCGGCACGACCCCGACGCGCTCCTCTTCCAGCAGCGCCTCGGCGAAACGGGTCTCATCCATGCCCGTGACGGCACTGACGTGCGGGAAGCAGTAGAAGGCGCCCTTCGGCTCGAAGCAGCTCATGCCGACGGCGTTGAAGCGCTCGACCATGTAGCGCCGGCGGCGGTCGTACTCGGCGCGCATCGCCTGGAGGGCCTCCTCGCCGTTGCGCAGCGCCTCGATGGCCGCGAACTGGGCCGAGGTCGGCGCGCACATGATCCCGTACTGGTGCACCTTGGCGATGCCCATCATCAGCTCCGCCGGGGCGGCCACGTAGCCGATGCGCCAGCCGGTCATCGCGTAGCTCTTGCTGAAGCCGCCCATCAGGATCGTGCGCTCGCGCATGCCGGCCAGGGACGAGAACGCGGTGTGCTCGTGGTCGCCGTACACGAGACGGTCGTAGATCTCATCGGTGTAGACGAGCAGGTCGTGCTCATCGGCGACGCGGGCGATCGCCTCCAGCTCGGGCCGGTCGAGGACGGCACCGGTCGGGTTGTTCGGATAGCCCAGGAAGATCGCCTTCGTGCGCGGCGTGATGGCGGCCTCGATCATCTCGGCCGTGACACGGAAGTCGGTCGCATCCGTCGTGCTGACCGGCACCGGCACGCCGCCGGCGAGCTGGATGCAAGGCGCGTACGCGACGAAGCATGGCTCGTGGTAGATGACTTCGTCGCCCGGGTTGATGGTGGCGCGGAGGCTCGCGTCGACCCCCTCCGATGCGCCGACGGTGACCACGAGCTCGGTCCGTGGCTCGTAGGTCACGCCGTATCGCTCGCGCAGGTTCGCGGCGATGAGCTCGCGCAGCTCGAACATCCCGCCGTTCGCGGTGTAGTGGGTCTCGCCGGCCTCGAGGCTGTCGATGCCGGCGCGCAGGATCGGCTCCGGCGTCGTGAAGTCCGGCTCGCCGATGGTGAGGCTGATGACGTCCTTCATCTCGGCCAGCATGTCGAAGAAGCGACGGATGCCCGAGGGCGGAATCTCGCGCACGCGGTGGTTCAGGAAGTCCGCGGTGGCGCGTCTCGTGGCGGGCTGGCTCGTCATCGGCGCCAGTCTAGCCGCATCTACGCGACGTCCTCGAACGTGCGCTCGCGCCAGGCGCTGACGGCCCGGGCCAGCGCCTCCTCGAGCGCGACGCGGTCGTTCCTGCCACGGTAGAGAACCTCGTCGATGAAGAACGTCGGCGTCCCGGCGACGCCGGCCTCCTCCGCGCTGTTCACGTCCTGGGCGACCCGCGGCGTGAACCTCGATGCCCGGAGATCGCGCTCGAACTGCTGGGCGTCCAGCCCGAGCTCCGCGGCGTAGCTCAGCAGGTCGGCCGGCTGGAGCGCGTCCTGGTTGGCGAACAGCACGTCGTGCATTGCCCAGAACGCGTCCTGTGCTCCCGCCGCCTCCGCAGCCTCGGCGGCGAGCGCGGCATGCGGATGGACGTCGGAGAGCGGAAGGTGGCGGAAGACGAAGCGCACCTGTCCGTCGAACCGGTCGAGGAGCGCCTTCACGGCCGGCGCGGCGCGACCGCAGTACGGGCACTCGTAGTCCCCGTACTCGAGCAGCGTGACCGGCGCGTCGCTCGCACCGCGGATGTGGTCGCGCGTCGGATCCACGGGTTCCGAGAGGTCCGGCAGTGGAGGGGCCGTTCGCTCCTCGGCCCGACGGAGCAGGTCGCGCGGCAGCGCCGCCACGGCATGGAAGAGGATGAGGCTGAGCGCCGCGGCCACGGTGGAGGCCGCCAGGATCCCGAGCTTCGCCTCGTCGAGAAGGGGCTCGGTATAGCTCAGCTCCGCGATGAGCAGCGACATGGTGAACCCGATCCCGGCGACCGATGAGGCGGCGACGATCGACGGCCAGCCGACCGCCAGCGGCGAGCCGCCCAGCCACGGGCGCGACGCCAGCCATGCGCCGGACGAGATGCCGACCGTCTTCCCCACGACCAGGCCGGCGATGATGCCGATCACGAGCGGCGACTGCAGCGCCCCGCCCAGCAGCTCGGGACTCAGGTCGAGGCCGGCATTGGCGAGCGCGAAGAGCGGGACGATCACGAAGCTGCTCCAGGGATGCAGCGCGTGCTGAAGGCGCTCGTTCGGTGACACCGCCATCGTGATGCGCCGCGCGGCGATCTGGGCCAGGTCCGGCGTGGGCCGTTGCCGGAACGCGTGCGCCGTCCCGGTCGCTTCCTCCAGCGACGCCCGAGTCGGCGGGTACGCGCTCGTGAGAAGGCCGATCGCGACGCCGGCGACCGTCGGGTGCACCCCGGCGGTCGAGGACGCGAGCCACGCCCCGAGCCCGAGAAGGAGGTAGACCTCGGATCGCTCGACGCCCCGGGCGCGGAGGACGCCGATCGCCGCCAGCAGCAGGACCGCCGCGGCGAGCGCCGCCAGGTTCACGTCGGTGGTGTACACGACGGCGATCACGATCACGGCCGCGACGTCGTCGACGATCACGAGCGTGAGCAGGAAGGTGCGCAGCCGGAACGAGCTTCGACGCCCGACGAGAGCGAGGACGCCGACCGCGAAGGCGGTGTCCGTCGCCATGACCATCGCCCAGCCGCGCGAGGCTTCCGAGGACGGGTTGAAGGCGAGAAAGATGATGACCGGTAGCGCCATCCCGCCGAACGCGGCGATGACGGGCGCGGCCACGCGTCGCCGCTCGCGAAACTCGCCCATGTCGAACTCGCGCCGCACCTCGAGGCCGATGAGCACGAAGAACAGCGTCATCAGGCCGTCGTTCACCCAGTCCTGGAGGTCGTGGCTCAGCGCGAAGTCGCCCACCCGGAGCGACAGCTCGGTCTGCCAGAAGGCGTCGTACCCGTCGGCCCACGGAGAGTTGGCCCACACGAGTGCTGCGATCGTCGCGAGCAGGAGGACGATGGCGCCGCCTGCCTCCGTGGCGAGGTAGCTGCGCACGAGGGCGAGGTGCCGCCGCGCCGGCGTCTGCTCGGCCTCGGTCGACGCAATGCTCGCCCCGGCGGTCATCCGTGCTCACCGTACGAGCGCTCGCCGGCCTCGATGCGGATCTGAAGCCGATTCGCCCGCCACGGCAGCGTGCAGGTGGCGTATGGCGTGAAGACGCAGGGCGGGTTGTAGGCCATGTTGAAGTCCACGACGACCGTGCCGTCGGCCTCCGGTGGCGGCGTGTAGAGATAGCGTCCGCCGCCGTACGTCTCGGCGCCGTTCGTCGCGTCGCCGAAGACGAGCCACAGCTCCCCGTTGGGACCGCCCTCCAGCGCCTGTAGCCGATGCATCACGCCATCGACCTCGAACTCGACCGCGCCCGGCGATGGCTCGGCCTCGTTCGCGCCGAGGACGTCGGGCACCTCGATGCGGGCTCCCGGAGTCGGCACGAACCTCGCCGTCAGGCACCAGCGTGGGTCGACTGGCCAGTGATCGATGCCCTGGAACGAGCGCCGTCGCGGCGCCTCCGTGTCCCAGGTCCGGACCGCAAGGCGGCCGCCCCGCTGGATGAGGCAGAGCCGCAGGGGACCGAGCTCCAGGAGCGTCGGCTGTCCGGCCCCGTCGTCGACCAGCGGCAGGTCGTGAACCGACCGGCCATCGTGGGTGAAGTCGCCGTCGGCGACCGCACGGTTGCCGTGGACGGTGAAGGTGCCGGCGACCGCCGGCCCGGCGGGCAGGATGACGTCATTCGAGAGATCGCTGCCGAGGCGATTCGTGCCCTCGGCGAGCCAATCGAGCCCGGCGAGCGTCAGCCATCCGACGGGCTGCCGGAGCCGCCCGTACCGCGCGGCGCGCCACTTCTCGACGCTCGCGGCGTGGTCGGTCACGTGCTCGGTGGAAGGAAGATGAACGCCGGAGCGGTCGGGCCGCCGATGCGGACGTAGGTCGCGGCTCCGCCGGTCACCGGATTCGTCGTCGCGCGTCGGCCCGTCGACGCGGTGCCGTCGAGCGCGACCGCGATCGGGCCCTCGCCGAACTTCGCGAGGCATGCGGCGGCGTAGCCCTCGGTCGAGGGCTGGGCCAGGATGAGGTCGCTGCGTCCGAGGTCGATGCGCCGACAGATTGCGCCGAGGATCTCGTCCTCGCCGGCGTCGTGCCAGCCGTCCTCGCCGACTGCCCGAGCGAGATCCTCGATCGCGCGGTCCAGATCGACGGTGGCGAGCACGAGGCCGCGCGGCGCCTCGGTCCAGTCGTCGCTCAGCCGCGGGAAGAGGCCGAATCGGGGGTCGTCACCAGCCGGGGCCTCGAAGAAGCGGAGCGGGGCACGGAGGCCCCACCACAGGAAGCGGGGCTCGTCACCGGGCTCGGCGTACAGCCACTGCGGGAAGCTCTGAGCGCCGCCTTCGCGAAGGATCCGGTTGAGCGTCGCCTGCTCGGGGACCGCGAGGCGGACGTGGCTGATCTCAGGCATGCGCGGAGTCTAGCGCGGGAGGGTATTGACCTTGGACCCACTCCATGGTCGACGCTGAGGCACAACGAGCAGCTCCACGGAGGGACAGACATGATCCACTACGACGCCACGACCACCATCCAGCGACCCGCGCGCGAGGTATTCGATTGGCTCGTCGACCCGGTTCGCATGGACCAGTGGACGAGCATGACCGACGGCCGGTGGCTGTCGGGCGCGCCAGGCGGGCAGGGCGCGACCGCCGAGGCATCGCTTCACATGGGTCCAATCAATTCCACGATGCGCTGGCAGTTGACCGAATACGTGCCTGGCGAGCGGATCGCGTTCGCGACCCTGCCTGGTGGTCCGGTGCAGTGGACCGGCTTCTACGAGCTGACGCCAGATGGGGACCGAACGCTGGTTCGCTCCGTCGGGGACATGCGCCCGAACGGCGTCATGCGGGTTCTCGAGCCGCTGATGCGCGCGGAAGTGGAACGGGGCGAGGCCGGGGAGATCGAGAAGCTGAAGGCCATCCTTGAGGGGTCAACTGGGGCCGCGACCGATGCTCGCTGACACCACTGACGGCCAGGGATGCATCCTCGAGCTCAGCCAGAGCCCGCAGCCATGACGCGCGGCGTCTCGACGGCAGCGGCCGCCGCGCAGCAGGGCCCCTCGGCGCCGGCCATGGGCAGCTCCGTCAGTGCGAGGTGGTGCTCGAGCGCGGCAAGGCGGCCATCGAGGTCTCTGAGGCCGGCGATGCGCTCCGCGATCGCCAGTCGCCGCGCCGCGATCGCGTGGGGTAGCTCCGTCGAGGTCTCGAGGCAATGACCGGTCTGGCACCAGCCCGCCATGCGGGCTGCATCCGGAGCGGGGATGTCGAGGCGCCGGAGCTCCACGACGAGGCGGAGCCGTTCGACGTCGGCCGCATCGTACTCGCGGTAGCCGTTCTCCCCGCGTCCGGGACCCGGCAGCAGCCCGCTTTTCTCGTAGAACCGCAGCGTGTCCGCGCTCACCCCGAGCTCCCGGGCCAGCTCACCTATCCGCATGTGGCGAACAATCTGCCGCGCAGCGGGGCGCGTCAAGCCCGGGGAGCCTCCCGTGACCGATGATCGCCTGCTGCTTATCGCCGATCTCTCTGGCTACACCGCCTACCTGGTCGGGGGGGAGGCCGAGGAGGCGCCGCTCATCGCTGGTGACCTCGTCGAGACCATCGTGACCAATCTCACGGCCGACTTCGAGGTCGCCGGCCTCGAGGGCGACGCGGCCTTCATGCATGCACCGCTTGATGCGCTCGACGGGCCGCGGCTCATCGAGACCATCGCTCGCTGCCATGACGCCTTCCGTCGACGAATCGAGACCGTTCGCCAGGCGACGACCTGCACCTGCGAGGCATGCCAGAGAGCCCCGACGCTCGAGCTCAAGTTCTTCGTCCACGTCGGGCCGGTCGCACACCAGCGCATCCTCGGGCGCGAGGAGCTGGCCGGTCGTGATGTGATCCTCGTCCATCGGCTGCTGAAGGGCAGCGAGCCGGCTGAGCGTGGCCTGCGGAGCTACGCGCTTCTGACCGATGCGACCGTCGCCGCTCTGGACGTCGACGTCGACGGGCTCGGGCTGATGCGCGTGAGCCAGGAGTACGAGCATTTCGGCGAGGTCATCGGCTGGGTCGGGGATCCGACCGCCTGGCAGCACCGGGATCTTCTCGACGTCGCCGCATTGCCGAGCTTCGAGCTCGACGAGGTCATCGCCGCCAGGCCCGCCGCGGTATGGGAATTCCTGACCGTGCCTGAACTTCGCGAGCTGTGGGAGGGCATGGAGCGGATCGAGGAAGAAACGGACGAGGAGCGTGGCGTCGGGACACGCAGCCATTGCGTAGCGCGACGTCTCTCGACGGTCGAGGAGATCGTCGACTGGCGGCCGCCACGCACGTTCGCGCGACGGTTGCGGGAGGGCGAGCACGCCGAGGCCATCGTCAGGTACGAACTCGAACCGGCCGCGGGCGGGACTCGGCTCCGGCTGCGCTGGCTCGGCCGAGATGACGGCCGGCCGGGAGCGGAGTCGGCAATCCGGAATCGGATCGAGCGGCTCGCTGGCGTCGCGTCAGGACGGGTTGGCAGTCCGTGATGTGGCTATCGGTGGGCGAATGTCGGAGAACCCGGCGTCACGTTCGTAGGCATCGGCGACTCGAAGGACGGTCGGCTCGTCGAAGGCCCGGCCGATGACCTGGAGCCCAACCGGGAGGCCATCCGAGAGGCCGCACGGCACGCTGATGCCGGGCAGCCCGGCGATGTTCACCGGCAGGGTGCAGGCGTCGTTGAGGTACATCGCCAGCGGGTCGTCCACCTTCGCCCCGATCTTGAAGGCGACGGTCGGCGAGGTCGGCGCCAGGATGGCGTCGACGGTGCCGAGAACGGCGTCGAACTCGTCCTTGATGAGCGTGCGGACCTGCTGCGCCTTCACGTAGTAGGCGTCGTAATAGCCTGCCGACAGCGCATACGTGCCGAGCATGACGCGCCGCTTCACCTCCGCCCCGAAGCCCGCGCCGCGCGTCCGGTCATAGTTCTCCCAAAGCTCGTTGGCGGCCGCCGACAAGCCGTACCGCACGCCGTCGTAGCGCGCGAGGTTCGCGCTCGCCTCGGCCGGGGCGATGATGTAGTACGTCGCCAGCCCGCGATCGGTGGAAGGCAGCGAGACGTCGACGATCTCCGCCCCGAGGTCGCGGAGCAGGTCCACGCCGGTGCGCACCGCGGCCTCGACCCCCGGCTCCATGCCGGCGACGAAGAACTCGCGCGGGACACCGAGGCGCAGGCCCTTCACGTCGCCGGTCAGCGCCGCGAGATAGTCGGGCACCGGCGTGTCGACGCTGGTCGAGTCGCGCGGGTCGTGCCCGGCCAGCGCGCCCATGACGAGCGCGACATCGCGGACGGACCGGGCGAACGGCCCGCACTGGTCCAGGCTGGAGGCGAAGGCCACCATCCCGTATCGGCTCACCCGTCCGTACGTGGGCTTCATCCCGACCGTGCCGGTGAGCGCGGCCGGCTGGCGGATGGAGCCGCCGGTATCGGTCCCGAGGGCGAAGTAGGCCTGGCCGGACGCCACCGCGGCGGCCGACCCGCCGGAGGAGCCACCGGGGACCGTCGATTCGTCCCACGGGTTGTGGACCGGGCCGAAGGCGCTGTTCTCGTTCGACGATCCCATCGCGAACTCGTCGCAGTTCGTCTTGCCCAGCAGGATGGCGCCGGCCGCCTCGAGCTGCTCCTGTGCCGACGACGCATAGGGGGACCGATACCCCTCGAGGATGAAGCTCCCCGCCGTCGTCGGCAGGCCGCCCGGCAAGTCGTTGCCCTGGTCGTCCAGGGCGCGCGTCACGAAGATGTCCTTGAGGGCGTAGGGGATTCCGAGCAGGGGGCGATCGGCTGCCTCCCCGCGGGCACGCGCCCGGTCGGCCGCGTCGGCAGCACGGCGCGAGGCGTCGGCGTCGACGGCGAGGAAGGTGTTGAGCCGCTCCGCGTGCGCGTCGATGCGCTCGAGGCACGCATCGGTCAGCTCACGCGAGCTGGTCTCGGCGGTGCGGAGCGCGTCGGCGACCTCCGAGATGGATCGGTCGGCGAGCGGGAGGTCGCTCATCGACCCTCCTCGAGGACCGTCGGAACCCGCAGGAACGGGTCGTCGCGCAGCGGCGCGTTGGCCAGGACCGCCTCCCGGGTCATGGACGGCCGCGGGTCGTCGTCGCGCATGACGTTCTCGAGCCGGATGACGCTGGCCGTGGGCCCCACGTGGCTGGTGTCGACGTCCCGCAGCGTCTCGAT
>DASUFJ010000077.1:0-13704 GCA_036274575.1 Candidatus Limnocylindria bacterium | reverse complement strand
GCGTGATCATCGACATGGCGGCCGAGATGGGCGGCAACGTCGAGGGCACCGAGGCCAACAAGGAGGTCGTCCGCCACGGCGTGCTGATCGTCGGTCTGACGAACCTGCCGGCCACGATGCCGGCGAGCGCGACCCAGATGTATGCGAAGAACCTCCACACCCTCATCAAGCATCTCGTGAAGGACGGGTCGATGGACCTCGATCTGGAGGACGAGATCACGAAGGGCGCAACGATCACCCACGCCGGGAAGGTCGTGAACGAGGCGACGCTCAAGGCGCTGGGCAAGGAGGCCTGAACCGATGGAGCTGACCGCCTTCGAGCTGCTCTCGGCGCTCTACATCCTCGTCCTGGCCGCGTTCGTGGGCTACGAGGTCGTCTCCAAGGTGCCGACGATGCTCCACACGCCTCTCATGAGCGGCGCGAACGCCGTCCACGGCGTGATCGTGGTCGGCGCGATGCTCGTGGCCGCCTCCGCCGAGGGTCCCGTCCGGATCATCCTGGCCCTGCTGGCCGTCACGCTCGGCACGATCAACGTCGTCGGTGGCTTCGTCGTCACCGATCGAATGCTCGAGATGTTCAAGCGCCGGCCCGCTGACAAGGCGGGAGACAAGTCCTGATGACGGGCCTCGAGATCGTCACCTACCTCGTCTGGCTGGTCGCCGGGGTCAGCTTCATCCTGGCGCTGAAGTTCCTGGCCAGCCCGAAGACGGCGCGCACCGGCAACCTGCTGGGCGCCGCCGGCATGGCACTCGTGGTGGCGTGGACCTTCTTCACCACCGACGGGATGCTCGAGAACTGGTGGATCATCCTCGTCGGCGGGCTCATCGGCTCCGTCGCCGGCGTTCTCGGCGCGCGTCGCGTGCCGATGACGGCGATGCCCCAGATGGTCGCGATCTTCAACGGAGCCGGTGGTGGGGCCGCGGCGCTCGTGGCCATGGCCGAGTTCCTGCGCGACGCCGGTGGTGAGGCGAGCGGCGACCTCCTGCCGCTGCCCTTCGTCATCGCCACGCTGCTCGGCGCGATCATCGGCTCGGTCAGCCTCACCGGCTCGATCGTCGCCTGGGGCAAGCTCCAGGGCGTCATCGCCGCGCGTCCGGTGAAGCTGCCCGGCCAGCAGATCATCACCAGCGTCCTCTTCCTGGCGTTGCTGGCGATCGCCGTCTACATCGCGGTCGCCGCGAACAGCGTCCCGCTGTTCCTGCTGTTCTGCGGTCTCGCGCTCGTCCTGGGCGTCGTGCTCGTCATGCCCATCGGCGGCGCGGACATGCCGGTCGTCATCAGCCTCCTCAACAGCTATACCGGCATCGCCGTCGCGGCGACCGGCTTCGTGCTCAACAACTACGCCCTGCTCATCGCCGGGACCCTGGTCGGTGCGTCAGGCGCCATCCTCACCCAGCTCATGTGCCGGGCCATGAACCGCTCGCTGTTCAACGTCCTCTTCGCCGGCTTCGGCACCGGCGGCGGCGCGGTCGCGGCGGGCGCGGAGGGCGAGGCGGAGCTGCGCGAGATCAGCGCCGACGACGCTGCGGTGCTCATGGCCTACGGCCAGCGCGTGATCATCGTTCCCGGCTACGGGATGGCCGTCGCCCAGGCGCAGGGTCCGGTGCGCGAGCTCATGGACCTCCTGCTGGCGAAGGGCGTGGACGTCCAGTTCGCCATCCACCCGGTTGCCGGCCGCATGCCGGGCCACATGAACGTCCTCCTGGCGGAGGCGAACGTGCCGTACGACCGGCTGAAGGAGATGGACGAGATCAACGACGACTTCGCCGATACCGACGTCGCGCTCATCATCGGCGCTAACGACGTCGTCAACCCCGTCGCCCGCGAGGAGGGCTCGCCCATCAGCGGCATGCCGATCCTCAACGTCGACGAGGCGCAGAACGTCATCGTCCTGAAGCGCGGTCGGGGCGCGGGCTTCGCCGGCATCCCGAACCCGCTGTTCAGCAACGAGAAGACGAAGATGCTGTTCGGCGATGCCAAGCCATCGGTCGAGGCCCTGGTGGCCGGAGTGAAGCAGGCCTGACGCGGCACCGGACTTGCGACAGCCTCCGGCGAACCTTCGCCACGTGAGGACCCATTCCCATGGCCACCGCCACCACCCTCATCGACGACGTCAATCAACAGCTCAGCGACGATCGCGTGCGCCGCATCAGCCAGCGCATCGGCGCCGATCCGCAACGCACGCGAGCGGCGATCAACGAAGCGCTGCCGATGCTCGTCGGCGCGCTCGGTGCGGAGGCAGGCGACCCGGACGCCGCGCCGGGGCTGCAGCGCGCGCTCTCGGAGGACCACGACGGCTCGCTGCTCGACCAGCTCGACGACTACCTCGACGGCAACGTCACCGGCCGGCAGGCTGACGGCCCGGGGATCCTGCAGCACGCGCTCGGCGACCGCCGCCCTGTGGCGGAGGAGGCCGTCGCGAAGAAGAGCGGCCTTGACATGAGCACCATCGGCCCGCTCCTGGCCATGCTCGCGCCCATCGTGATGAACATGCTCGGCCGCCAGCAGCGCCAGAGCGGCGGCGGCATGGGCCTGGATGACCTGCTCGGGTCGCTGCTGGGCGGAGGTTCCGGCGCATCCGGGCAACGCTCCCAGAGCCAGGGCCTCGACGATCTGCTCGGTTCGATACTGGGGGGAGATCGCTCCGGGCGCTGAGCCTCTCGCAAGTCTTGCCGCGAGGCACCGACGCGCTAGCATGACGGTCGCACCCATCGAGGACCGCCCCCCGCCCCGGGCCGGCATGCGGTTCACCTCACACCTGGAGGGAACATCGACCCATGATCAGTGTTCGATCGATGCATTCGATTGCCTGGCAGCGTCGGCTCGTCGCTCTTCTGGGCGCCTTCGTCCTCATCGGGGCGTTGGTCGCTCCGGCCGGCGCGAAGCGCGCCGAGACCCCGCCGGGGCAGCTCATCGACCTGCAGCTGCTCGCCTTCAACGACTATCACGGCCACCTGGAGGCGAGCACGCCCGGAACCATCGGCAAGTTCGCCGCGGGCGGGAGCCAGTTCCTGGCGGCCGACCTTCGTCGCCTGCGGCTGGGTCACGACAACACGCTGACGGTCGCCGCCGGCGACCTCATCGGCGGCTCGCCCTTCCTGTCGGGCCTCTTCCACGACGAGCCGTCCGTCGAGTCGCTCAACGCCATGGGCCTCGACGTGTCGAGCGTGGGCAACCATGAGTTCGACGAGGGCGTCACCGAGCTGCTTCGCATGCAGAACGGCGGCTGCCATCCCGTCGACGGCTGCTACTTCCCGGGTGACCCGTACACCGGCGCCGACTTCCAGTGGCTCGCGGCGAACGTCGTCAACGACGAGACCGGCGACACCCCGCTGCCGGCGTACTCGATCAAGACCGTCAACGGGGTCAAGGTCGGCTTCATCGGCATGACGCTCGAGGGAACGCCGCAGCTCGTGGCTCAGGCCGGCATTCGCGGCTGGACCTTCGAGGACGAGGTGGAGACCGCCAATGCGCTGGTGCCCGAGCTCAAGTCCCTGGGCGTCGAGACGATCGTGGTCCTCCTCCACGAGGGCGGCGAGCCGGAGGACATCTCGAACGTCAACGGCTGCGTCGGCCTGTCGGGGCCCATCCTCGCCATCAATGCCGGGCTCGATCCGGAGATCGACGCCCTGGTCACCGGCCATACCCACCTGCCGTACAACTGCGTCTTCGACGATCCGGATGGCAATCCGCGGACGGTGACGAGCGCCTTCTCGTTCGGACGCGTGATCTCGGAGATCAACCTGGAGATCGATCCGGCCACCGGCGACGTCGTCCGTGACAACACCACGGTGACGAACCACATCGTTCGCCAGAACGGCAAGCCCGATGCGGCCGTGACCGCGGTCCTCAACAAGTGGCTGCCGCAGGCGGAAGTCGTCGGCAGCGTCGAGGTCGGGGAGGCGACCGAGCCGATCACCCGCGCCTTCGCCGGGACGTCCGAGGACCGGGGCTCCGAATCCGACCTCTCGAACCTCATCGCCGACGCCCAGCTGTGGGCCACCGGCGACAACGGCGCCCAGATCGCGTTCATGAATCCGGGCGGGGTGCGGGCCGACCTCGACGCCGGCACGATCACCTACGCCGAGGCGTTCAACGTCCAGCCCTTCGGCAACCTCCTCACGACGATCCCGATGACGGGTGCGCAGATCCACGACGTCCTGGAGGAGCAGTGCCAGCCGGCGGGCGTGAGCCGTCCGTTCCTGCACCTGGGGGTGTCCGAGGGCTTCACCTACGACCTGGCCAAGACCGTCACTGCCGGCACCTGCACGAGCATCACCGTCAGCAACGTCCAGCTGGGCGGTGTGGCCGTGCCGGACGACAGCTCGACGACGTACCAGGTGACGGTCAACAACTTCCTGGTCGATGGTGGTGACAACTTCGGCACGTTCGCCACGATCGATCCAGCCCTGCGCGTCGGGGCCGGCATCGACCTCGATGCCTTGATCGCCTACCTCGGCGAGTTCAGCCCGGTCAGTGCGCCCGGTACCGATCGGGTCAACGAGCTGAACTGAGACCGATACGCTCCGGGCGGTGAGCGCGATGCTCGCCGCCCGGACTCCCCTCACGACGATGGGCGCATGAGCGACGCCCGCTGGGTCTGCCTCGACGTCGGCGAGACGCTCATCGACGAGACCCGCATCTGGTCCGCCTGGGCGGATGAGCTCGGGATCCCTCGGCTGACGCTCCACGCCGCGCTGGGCGCCGTCATCGCCCGGGGTGAAGAGCACCAGGACGTCTTCTCCGCCTTCGGAATCGACGACTGGCGCGAGCGCGCTCCGCGCGTCGAGCGCGCGTACGGCGGCTTCCGAACCGACGACCTTTACCCCGATGCGGTTCCGGCCCTCGCCGCGCTGCGCGATGCCGGCTACCGCCTGGCGATCGTCGCCAACCAGCCCGCCGCCAGGACCGCCGAGCTGCGGGCCATGGGCGTCGAGGCGGAGGTGATCGCCATGAGCGACGAGCTGGGCGTCGCGAAGCCGGACCCGGCATTCTTCGCTGGCGCCCTCGAGCTCATGGGCGGGCCGCCCCCCGCGTCGGTGGCGTACGTGGGTGACCGTGTCGACAACGACGTCGAGCCGGCCATGACCGCCGGGATGCGTGCCGTCTGGATTCGGCGCGGTCCGTGGGGCGTCATCCAGCGCCTGCCCCACGGCGTTCGTCCGGCGCTCGTGGTCGACTCGCTGGCCGAGCTGACCGAGCGGATCGCCGCTGCCTGGTAGGCCGGTCCCTCAGCCGCGGCGAGTGGCGAGGATCGCGGCCACCTCGCGCTCGGAGACGCCGAAGCGCCGCAGCGCGTGGCGCACCAGCTCGTTGCCCAGCTCACGCTCGGCGACGACGACGCGCAGCGCACCGAGCGCGCGCAGGTCCGCCTCCTCGGCCTCGGAGTGGGCGCGTGCCACGATCTCGAGCCGCGGGTTGCGCCCACGCGCGTAGGTGATCGCCTGGCGCGTCGCGAGGGCGTCGGGAAGGGCGACGACGAGCGCATGCGCGCTGCCGATGCTGGCGCTGTCGAGCACCGATGGAGTGCCGGCTTCCCCGTAGATCACCGGCGAACCGGCCTCGCGCGCCTCCCGCGCGACGGCGTAGTCGCCCTCGACCGCGACCCAGGCGAATCCCCGCGAGTCGAGAACCCGCGCGACCGAGCGCCCGGCGCGGCCGTACCCCAGGATCACGGCGTGGCGACGCTTTCCGGTCCCGGGTTCGTCGCCGGGCAGGGGGGGTGTGCGCACGACCCGGTCGAGCCAGTCGCCGAGCCGCTTCGCGCCGGCCAGCAGCGGCTCGGCCGTGACGATCGAGATCACCACCGCACCCATGGCCAGGCTGAAGGCTTCGGACTCGACTGCACCCAGCGCCAGGCCCGTCGCGGCGAGCACGAAGCTGAACTCGCCGCTCTGGCCGATGAGGGCGCCGGCCCGCAGCGCCGACGACGGGCGCTGGCCCACCAGCGTGGCAAGGCCGGCGATGGGGATGGCCTTGCCGAGGGTAATGACGAGCAGCAGCGCGATGACGACCGGCCACGCGGCGAAGATCGCCGCCGGCTGCAGGAGGAGCCCGATCGAGACGAAGAAGAACGTGCTGAACAGCTCGCGCAGCGGGACGATCTCGCCGAGGACGCTGTCGGTGAGGTCGGAGTCGGCGAGTGCCAGCCCGGCCACGAAGGCGCCGAGTGCGACGCTGACCCCGACCGCGCTGGCGGCGAAGGCGGTGCCAACGGCCAGGACGGCCACACCGATGACGAACAGCTCTCGCGACTGGAGCCTGGCGATGACCGCCAGCAGCCGAGGCAGGACGCGGCTCCCCCCGACCACGACGACGGCGACGAAGCCGAGCGCGATCCCGACGCTCACCAGGAGGGCGCCGATCGTCTCCTCCTCGCGCGTCCCGAGCGCTGAGAGGATGACGACCAGCATGACGGTGAGCAGGTCCTGCATGATCGACACGCCGAGCGCAGTGCGGCCATAGGCCGTGGTGTGGAGGGTCCCCTCGCCCGCCACCTTGAAGAGCACGACCGTCGAGCACACCGCCACCGCCCCGCCGATGAACAGCGCCTCGATGAGCGGCCAGCCCATGGCGAGGCCGGTCGCCGTCCCGATCGACATGGTGATCGCCACCTGGATCGGCGTCCCGCCCAGGATCCGGACGCCCACCGACCGCAGCTCGGTGAGGCTGAACTGGAGGCCGATGCTGAACATGAGCAGCGCGACGCCGACGTCCGCCAGCGCCAGGACGTCCTCGCGGCTGACCTCCGGCCCTGGGGTGGCGGGTCCGACGGCCAGTCCGGCGAGGATGTAGCCGAGCATCGGTGGCGCGCCGAGTCGGTGCGCTATGGCGCCGAGCGCCAGCGCCGCTGCCAGCGCGACCAGCAGCGTCAGCTCGAGGCCGGTCATCGGCGCTTGGGCGGCATGGGCGGATGATACCGGCGACGATGGGTCGCCTAGACTGCCCAGGTCGGCCCCGCGTCGGCCGCTATCGCGACGCGAATGGTGGAGGCTGCGCACGAGCGCGGCCTCCTGCGGTTCTTGGCGAGGGATGCCCATGGATCACGTGACCGCGGTGCTCCTCCAGCTCTTCGCGATCCTGCTGGCGACGAAGCTCGGCAACGAGCTCTTCCGGCGCATCGGCCAGCCGCCGGTCGTGGGCGAGATCCTGGGAGGCGTGGTGGCCGGTCCAGCCGTGCTCGGGGTCTACGAGGTGAACGGCGAGACGGCGCTGTTCGCCGAGATCGGTGTCGTGCTCCTCCTGTTCCAGGTCGGGCTCGCGACACGGCTCCACGACATCCTGCGGGTCGGCGCCACGGCACTCGCCGTTGGGGTGCTCGGCGTGATCCTGCCCTTCGCGGGCGGATTCGCCGCGACCCAGCTGCTGGGCGGAAAGCTGGCCGAGGCGATCTTCGTCGGCGCGGCGCTGACCGCGACGAGCGTGGGGATCACCGCGAACGTGCTGAGCGATCTCGGCGCCGTCGCCACCCGCAGCGGGCGAATCATCCTGGGCGCCGCGGTCATCGACGACGTCCTGGCGATCATGATCCTCTCCATCGCGTCGGGCGTCGCGGCCGGCAGCTTCGCCGTGGACAGCCTGCTCGTCCTGCTCGGCGTCGCCATCCTCTTCGTGGTGGTGGTCGTCATCGGCGGGACGCGGATCCTCCGCCACCGGCGCTCGCTCCTCACCGACCCGGAGTTCGCCGAGACGCCGCTCCTGCCGGGGATGATCGTGATGCTCGGGCTCGCCGCCCTGGCGTCGCTCATCGGGCTGGCCGCGATCATTGGCGCCTTCCTGGCGGGGATGGTGGTCGGCGAGTCGAGCGAGCGCCACGCCCTCGAGAGCGAGGTCGCCCCCATCGCGGCGTTCTTCACGCCCTTCTTCTTCGGCTCCATCGGTGCGCAGGTGGATCTCGCCGGCCTCGCGAGCATGCAGGCGGTCGTCGTGCTCCTCGGCCTCACCCTCCTCGCCGTCGCGACCAAGGCCGTCGGCGCGTTCGCCGGCGCCCTGCGAGAGGGACGCGACCGTGCGCTGCTCGTGGGATGGGGCATGGTCCCGCGGGGCGAGGTCGGCATCGTCGTCGCCGGGCTGGGCCTGGCCGCCGGGGCGATCGACGCGACGATCTACTCGGTGGTCGTGGGGATGGCCATCGTCACGACCCTCATCGTGCCGCCCTTCCTTCCGGCCCTCGTCCGCCGCGCCGAGGATGGGCCGAAGACGAACGCCCCTCCCGCCGGAGCGGAAGGGGCGCCCTGATGCGAGACGTCACCGATCGGGCTCAGTCGCCGTGCGGCGTGACCTCCACGTCGGCCTTCTCGAAGCCATCCCCGGTCTTGTCGCCCTCGATGTCGGCGAGCGCCTGCTCGGCGAGGTCGGTGCGATAGGCGTCGTCCGGCGGCTCCTCGCCGATGATCTCGGCGGTGATCGCCGTCTCGACGGTCTGGTCCCAGAGATCCGCCGACATCATGCCGATGCCGTCGGGCGATGGCCAGATGAGCGCGTTGATCTCGTTCATCATCCACGCCTGGTGGCCGGCGCCGAGGGTCGAGCCGGCATCGGTCACGTACTGGACGCAGTCGTCCGGGTTGTCGCGGCAGTACATCCAGCCCTTGAACGAGGCACGCAGGAAGCGCACGGCGACGTCTTCGTTGCCCTCCTGCGCCAGCCAGTCGGCGCGCGCGAAGAGCGCGTCCTGGAGCATCGCCGTCCCGACCTCGTTGTAGTCGATGACGTTGAGATCCTCCGGCTGGTACAGCTCGCCGGTGTCCGGGTTCTCGGTCTCGAGCAGCTGCGCGTACTCGTTGTAGATCATGGCCTCGGCCACGTCGACGCAGTCGCTGTCGCCCGACTCGCAGCCATCGGCGGCGTTGAGCAGGAGGGTCATGTCGAACGGCTGGATGACGACCTCGAAGTCGTCGCCGGGCTCCAGCCCGGCGGCGCGGGCCGACGCCACCACCTCGAGCTCGTTCCCGAAGTCCCAGACGCCAACCTTCTTGCCGGCATAGTCGGCGGGCTGGGTGATGCCCGAGTCTGCCCAGGCGACCGACAGCGTTCCGGCGCGCTGGAAGATCTGCGCGATGTTGACGAGGTCGGACTCCTCCTCACGCGCCTGGAGCACCTTCGGCACCCAGCTGATCGTGAACTCCGGGCCGTCGGCCGCGGAACCGACCTGCTGCGGGATGACCTCCGGGCCACCGTCGACGAGCTCCACGTCGAGGCCCTCGTCCTCGTAGTAGCCCTGCTCCTGCGCGGCGAAGTAGCCGCCGAACTGAGCCTGCGGCACCCATTGCAGCTGCAGCCGCACCGACGTCAGCTCACCCGTGCCGCCGCCGTCGCTCGCCTCGCCGCCCGCGTTGTCGCCACAGGCGGACAGCACCAACATGAGCGCCGCGCTCGCGGCCAGCCATCTGCGCGAATGCTTCATCCTTCGGACCTCTTGCTCGGTGGCCTCTCGGGGCGGCATCGCGCCGGTCCCCACTCCTCCAATCCGCGCATTCTAGGGAGCCGATCCTTCGGCGGCTAGGCGTTTGGCGCCCGCGCGCCCTCAGCCGAGCTCGTCCCCGCGCAGCGACGGATGCCACGGGATGAGGAGCCGCTCGAGCACCAGGATGCCCACGTAGAGCGCGACCCCGGCAAGGGCCACGAGCAGGATCGCGGCCCATGTCACGTCAAAGCGGAGGGCGCTCGCGCTCTGGACCACCACACGGCCGATGACCAGTGTCGTGCCGCCGAAGTACTCGCCGACGACCGCGCCGATGAGCGCCAGCGTCGTCGCCACCTTCAGCGCGGTGAGGAAGTAGGGCAGCGCGTTCGGTATCCGGACCTTGGTGAGGATCGATCGCTCCGGCGCCGCGTACGAGCGCATGAGCTCGAGCGCCGACGGGTCGACCAGCGAGAGGCCGCGCGTCACGTTGATCATGATGGGGAAGAACACGAGGAGCGCCGCGATCATCATCTTCGACAGCGGGTTGAGGACACCGAACCAGTTGTTGAAGATCGGGGCGATGGCGATGATCGGGATCGCGTTGGCCGCCACGGCGATGGGCAGGATCGAGTCGCGCACCGTCACCCAGCGCGACACGGAGAAACCGACGATGACGCCGATGACCGTGCCGATGATCAGGCCGCCGATGGCCTCGATCAGCGTGGCGAGGGCCGATGGCGCGAGCGGCCACCGTCCCCCGGACCAGTTCTCGCCCAGCGCAGCCGCGATGGCGGTCGGCGCCGGCAGGATGAAGGCCCGGACCTGGAGCGCCGCGGTGAGCCCCTCCCAGGCCACGAGCCCCAGCACGAGCACGACGATGGCAGGCAGGTAGTAGCTGAGGCGCGCCCCGGCGCGACGCGGGGCGCCCTGGGTGAGGACCGCCTCCGCGGTCTGCGCCGCGGCGCCCTCGCTCGTCATCCGACGCCACCCTCGGCGGCGACGCGCTCCGGGGAGGCGGCCGGGCCGTGGCCGCCGGCGCGGAGCGCCTCGCGGACCTCGGTGACGAGCTGGAAGTATTTCGGCTCCTCGCGGGTCAGCTCGTTGCGCGGCTGCGGCAGATCTATGTCGACGAGGTGGCTGATGCGCCCCGGCCGCGCGCTCATGACGGCGACGCGCGTCGAGAGGAACACCGCCTCGGGGATCGAGTGCGTCACGAACACGATGGTCGTCCCGGTCTGGGCCCAGATGCGGAGCACCTCGCTGTTCATGCGCTCGCGGGTCATCTCGTCGAGGGCCCCGAACGGCTCGTCCATGAGCAGCAGGTCGGGCTGCAGCGCCAGCGCCCGCGCGATGGCCACGCGCTGCTGCATGCCGCCCGACAGCTGGTACGGGTAGTGGCGCGTGAAGTCGCCCAGCTCGACGAGCTCGAGCATCTCGCGCGCCCGCGAGTGCCGCTCTCCTCGGCCCGCCCCGGTGAGCTCCAGCGGCAGCTTCACGTTGTCCTCGACGCTGCGCCACTCGAACAGGACGGGCGCCTGGAAGACGATGCCGTACTCACGTCCCAGCCGCGCGTCGTGCGCCGCCTTGCCGTTGACGGTGACGCTGCCGCTCGTGGGCGGGATGAGGTCGCCGATGAGGCGCAGGAGGGTGCTCTTCCCGCAGCCCGACGGACCGATGAGGCTGACGAACTCCCCACGGCGAATGTCGAGGTCGATCCCGTCCAGCGCCATCGTCTGAGACCCGCTTCGGGTCGAGAAGGTCTTGCAGCAGGCCTCGACCCGCACGACGGTCTCGCCGCTCGTCATGGCCTAGCCCGCCAGGCTCTGCCGGCCGCGGAGCACGGCGCTCTCGATCAGCCAGATGAGGCTGAAGAAGACGATGCCCAGGACGGCGGCCGCGAGGATCGCCGCCCACAGCTTCTCGGGCCCGGAGATGTACTGGTTGTTGAAGTTGATGATCGCCCGGCCGAGGCCGTCGGGGATGCCGCCCGGCCCCTCGCCCACGATGGCACCCACGATGCTCGCCGTCGCCGCGATCTTCAGCGCGACGAAGAGATACGGCAGCGAGGCCGGCATGCGGAGCTTCCAGAACACGGCCCAGTCGGACGCCGCGTAGCTGCGCATGAGCTCCATGGCCCGTGGGTCGAAGGAGCGAAGCCCGCGCAGCATGGCGATCGTCACCGGGAAGAAGGTGAGGTAGGTGGCGATGATCACGACGCTCGTCACGTCCTGGCCGAAGGCGAACACGATCATCGGCGCCAGCGCAACGATCGGGATCGTCTGGGTCACGACCAGATAAGGGACGAACGCACGCTCCAGGATCCCGGAGTGGACGAAGGCTGCCGCCAGTGCGATCCCGATGACCGTGCCCGCCACGAAGCCGATGGCCGCCTCGCGCCAGGTGTAGAGCGCCGCGCCCGCCAGGAACTGCGCCAGCGAGTCATCGGCGCTGCGCTGCACCGGCTGGACGAGCGCGCCGAAGATGTCCCATACGTGTGGCAACCGCAGATCGGTGGCGAAGAAGATCTCGAGCGGCGGGTCCCAGGTCCAGCTCTCCGTGCGCCACGGATCGCCCCCGATGAACTTGACGAGCTCCCAGACGACGAGGGCGACGACCCCGAAGCCGATGAACGTCGCGACGCGACGCGGCCAGCCGTGCTCAGACGACTGCGGCATCGGTGATCTCGAGGGCCCGATCGATGATGTCGAACCCCTCCGCCATCTCCTCTTCGCTGATCGTCAGGGGCGGGTTCGTGAAGAACGTGTTCCAGCGCACGAACGTGTAGAGCCCCTCCTCGCGGAAGCGCTTCGAGAGCGCCGCCATCTCGTCCGAGGTCCCGTTGAAGGGGGCCATCGGCTCCATCGTCGTTCGGTCGCGGACGAGCTCGACGATGCCGAAGAGGCCGATGCTCCGCGTCGCACCGACGCTCGGATGCTTCGCCGCCAGCTGCTCGTGGTGGACCTTCATGCGCTCGCCCATGCGCGCCGCGCGCTCGATGAGCGCCTCGTCCTCGTACACGGCTATCGTCGCCAGCGCGGTGGCGCAGGCCAGCGGGTGAGAGTTGTAGGTCAGGCCGCCGTAGAAGACGTTGGCATCGAAGTGCTCGGCGTACTTGCGGCGCATGCCGAGGGCCCCGAGCTGGACGTAGGCGCTGGTGAGGCCCTTCGCCATCGTGATCAGGTCGGGGACCACGTCGTAATGGTCGATCGCGAACCACTTCCCGGTGCGGCCGAAGCCGGCCATGACCTCGTCGGCGATCATGAGGATGCCGTAGCGGTCGCAGATCTCCCGGACGCCCTGGATGTACCCGTCGGGCGGGACGAGGATGCCGTTCGTGCCGGTCACCGTCTCGAGGATGAACGCGGCGATCGTGTTCGGCCCCTCGAGCTGGATCGTCTCCTCCAGGTTCGCAAGCGCCTCATCGGTCGAGTCCCAGCCGCGCTGGATGCCGTGGTACGGGTCCATCACCCGCACGACGCCGGGAATCCCCGGCTCGGCGGCCCAGCGCCGCGGGTCGCCGGTGAGGCTGATCGCGCCGGCGGTTCCCCCGTGGTACGACCGATAGCGCGCGATGATCTTGTGCCGGCCAGTGACCATCCGCGCCAGCTTGATCGCGTTCTCGTTCGCCTCGGCGCCGCCGTTCGTGAAGAAGAAGGTGTCGATGTCCCCGGGCGCGATCTCCGCGAGCTTCGCCCCGAGCCGCGCGCGCGGCTCGGTGGCCAGGAACGGGTTCGCGTAGGCCAGCACCGCCGCCTGCTCCTGGATCGCCTTCACCACCTTCGGATGCGAGTGCCCGACGTTCGAGCACATCAGCTGGCTGTTGAAGTCGAGGTAGCGCTTGCCCTCGGGCGTGTAGAAGTAGACGCCCTCGGCGCGCGCCACCGGGATCGGGTCGGCCTTCGCCTGCGGCGACCACTCGAAGATCGTGTGCTGGCGGCAGAGCTTGACGATCTCCTCGCCGGTGAGGGTGGAGGCGGAGACGGCTGTGCTCATCGTGACACCTCGAAAGCGCGAATCAGCCCTCGGGCGACGGCGAGGGGCTGAGGGCGGGTCGGCGCTGCATCAGCATGACATGGATGGCGAACGCGACGCCGAAGCCCGCGAACCAGGCGTAGTCGTAGACCGGCCGCAGCGCGTCGACGACCAGGCCGATCCAGGCGGCGACGCAGCCGGCGGCCGTAGCCACGAGCGCTGGCGCGTTCCAGCCGGCGTAGACGCCGTCGGTCAGGTAGAGGTCCTCGAGCTCGAGCTTCTTCCTGCGGACCAGCCAGTAGTCGGCGATCAGCACGCCGGCGAT
>DASUFJ010000076.1:0-6174 GCA_036274575.1 Candidatus Limnocylindria bacterium | reverse complement strand
TGCTCCGGCTGCGCCTCCCATCCGGGCGTGCCGCGCAGCTCCTCGACCCGGTCGGCGGGCACCTGGACCGCCAGGCCGATGCGTCCCAGCCACTCGAGCGCCATCGCCGAGGCCCGCCCGAACTGGACGGTAACGATCGGCGTGCGCTCGAAGCCGAGGTCGGCCGCACCCTCATAGGCGGCGTCGAGGATGGTGCGGTCGGTAGCATCCATCTCCATGCCGAGGCTCGGCTCGTCGAGCTGGAGCTGGAAGCTCGCACCCTGCTGGCGGAGCCAGGTCCAGAGCGCGTCGCCGGCGGCGTGGGCGACCTCCACCGGGTCGAGGCCGTCGGCCAGCTTCGAGAGCTTGACGAGCGAGAACGGACCGAGGATCGGCCAGGCGACGTCGGCATCGGCGAGCGGCTCGCGCCAGGGCAAGGGGGTCAGCGTCGAAGGCGCCGCGGTGATCTCCGGGACGACGTAGTGGTAGTTCGTGTCGAACCACTTCGTCATCTCCCACGCCTCGCGCTCCGGCGTGCCGCGGGCAAGCGCGGTCAGGGTGGCGAACGCATCGGTCCCGGCGACGTCCCGGGGGACGATCCCGAGCATGAGCGCGGTCTCGAGCACCTCGTCGTAGAGGAAGAAGTCGTCGACCGCGGAGCCGATGGCGTCGCGCTGCTCGCGGATGTGCGCGCTGCGGAGCTCGGCGATGCGCGCGTCGAACGCATCGGCTTCCATGCGGCCGCTCCAGGCGCGCTCGAGCGCCCACTTGAGCTCGCGGTTGGGGCCGATCCTGGGATAGCCGATGAGGTGCGCAGTGACGTCCATGGTGCCGCGCATGATCGCACGGTCGTTGGTCGATCGCTTGGAATGAGGGGGACGGCGCTATCTCAATGGCCCTCGACGAGGAACAGACCCCGTCGATCGGGATCGATGAGGCCATAACACTCCGCGCCGTCCGCCATTTCCCGGCCGACGTGCTGGGCTGTGAACTGGAAGAGGAAGCGCCACTCGCCCGGGGGCGGCCCGCCCTGGAGGTAGCGCGGCGAGCCGCCGATCTTGTTCCAGTCACGGTCGTCGTCCCGATCAGTGGGTGGCTCCGTCCTGAGTACCTCCCAGTCGGGGTACTCCCAGCCGGCTTCGAGCGTCGGCAGGTACTCCGTCAGCTTGAACCGCATGCCAAGGACAAAGCGATCTCGACTTGTGTCATGGACCTCTGAGGCGTATGTCGGACCGACCGCCTGGGACACGTGGCGTGGCGGTGGTGGACCTGGCTGCATGAACAGGCATCCGGCCCACCCTGGATCTCCGAAGTCCAGCGCATCCAGCGGGGACGGATCGATGAACAGATAGGCGAGGCCATCGTCGTCCGGGACGGCGAACTGCGCCATGAACGTCATCGGGCCACCGTCCTTACCGACTGGCCAGGTCGGGGCATCGAGCCACACCGGCTGGCCGCCGAACTTCGTCACCGGCGCGCGCACTGGCATCCCGGCCGGCCGCAGCTCGAGAGACCAACGGCGGACGGTGCGCAACCGATCTGGGGCCGCGCGGTATGCAAATGGCCGGTACTCGGGCGCGACTGGAAGGAAGGGCCGCAGGCTGCCGCCGAACCCTCGTTGCGCCCGCGCCACCGCTGCCTCGGCGGCAGAGCCACCGATCAGCAGGAGCGCCGTTGCGACGTCGGTTGCGACCATCTCCGCGCCCCAGTCGGGACGAGGCGGCGAACCCGGCGTTGGCTGGGATGCGACCCATCGCTCGGTCATTTCCTCCAAGACCCGCACCAGTGGTGGCACGGTCGCGGGATCGCCAATCCAGGCGAGCGCGCTCCCGACGGATCGATATGCGTTGCCGCCGAGGCTCGGGTGGTCCACGGCGGCGAGGAGGGGCTCCACGGCACGGTCGTCGTGCAGCCATGCAAGCGCGGTCGCGGCGTGAACGCGGTCCTCCGGATGGGCGAGCTGGCCTGCCAGCGCATCGGCGGCGCCCGGCCCGTCTATGTCCGCGAGGCATCCGATGGCAGCAGCTCGGACTCGCACATCGGCGTCGCCAAGCGCATCGATGGCGATCGACTCAGCGCGCGGGTCCCCGATGGCAGACAGCGACGTGAACGCCGCTCGCCGGAGGTCCGAGTTGGGATGACCGGCCGCGGTCAGGATGACGTCGATCGCTCGTGAATCGTCGATGGCGGCCAGCATTCGGAGCGCGTCGCCATTGCCGGCCTCGGCCGCCGCGAGGATCTCCGTTGCGCGCTGCGGATCAGCCTCGCCATCCATGCAGGCGTAGCAGAGCTGCGGGTCCAACGGCTCGCGGAAGCCGCAGCGCGGGCAGTAGGTCGGCATCCCGGCGAGAGCGTATCAGCCGACCCACGCCAAGACGCCATGGTTCACTACCTCGGATGATCCCCGACGTCGCACGGCTCGGTCGTTTCGGGCAGTTGACGGTCCACCTGGCCGGCATCCAGATCGAGCTCCACGCGATCTTCGTCGCGTGGCTCCTTGTGCTCGGCCTCGCGGCCCAGCGCACCGGCGTCAGCCTCGCGATCTGGGTCGTCGTCGCGGGCGTCGCAGTCTTCGTCCATGAGCTCGGCCACGCGGCCGCCTATCGCGCCTTCGGCGTGACGCCGCGGATCGTGCTGTCGGCCGTGTTCGGGCTGACCTACGGAGCGGAGCTGCCGCTTGCGCGGAGCATCGTCGTATCGCTGGCCGGATCGGCGACCGGCATCGTCATTGGGGTTGCCGGGCTTGCACTCCAGGCCGCGCTGCCCGCAGCCGACGGCGCAGTTGCGGTGGCCCTCGCGGACGTCGTCTTTGTCGGGTTGGGCTGGGCGGTCATCAACCTCCTGCCCGTCCTTCCGCTCGACGGCGGGCAAGCGACACGAGCGGCGATCAGGGCGACGGGGTGGCGCCACGCCGAGGCGGCCTCGCTCCTTGTGTCGCTGGCGACAGCCCTCGCGGTCGGGGTCGCCGCTGCGGCGATGGGCTACTGGTTCCTTGCACTGTTCATCGCATGGTTCGGCCTCGCCAGCTTCGACGGTCTCCGGGAGCTGCGCGAGTCGCCGCTGCGGGCCAGACTCAACCTGCATGGACGCCAGCTCATGTCCGGCGACTCGGCCGCCGCGATCGACGGGCTTTCTGAGATCGAAGGGACCGCCAAGTCCAGGTCCGTCGCGACCGATGCGCTCACCGGCCTGTCCTTCGCCCTGCTCGCAGAAGGCCGTTGGGAGGAGGCGGAGGGCGCGTTCATGCGGCATCCGCAACCGGCGGCCCAGCCGCTCCTCTGGGGGGCACTCCAGCTCCACCGCGGCCGGCTCGACCCGCAATTCGGGGCACTGCTCGCGGACCGGAACGACGCCGTTGCCCTGATGGGGACGCTGCGCGCTGTGGTCGACACCAGCCGCTTCGATGACGTACTGCAGCAAGTGGATGAGCTGGGTCGAGAACCGTCGGACGTGGCGCTCCGGGCGATGCTCGTCGGGCTCAGTCTTGACGGCCTTCACGAGCGGGCTGTCCGCGTCGGCGTTCTCCTACATGCGCGACAGCCGAGGTGGAACGAGGTGTCGTTCTTCGTCGCGAGCAGTCTGGGCGCGCTCGGGCGGACGGACGAAGCACTGCTCTGGCTCGAGCGTGCGGCCGTGCAGGGGGCCGGCTACGCGGCGTACATCGAGCGTGATCCCAATCTCGAGGCTGCTCGCGCCCTCCCGGCGTACGCGCCGATCCGTGCTCGAATCGCATCGAATGCCAAGCACGACCCTCCGGACACGGGGGAGCTCCTGGGTGACGAATCCACCGACGCCGGCTGATTTCGACCAGTGGCCGGCCGCCGGCGCCGATATATCGGGCAATCTGGCGCCTTCCACTTGGCAGGCCTGGTTTCGGACGATCTATCGGACGAACCGATGCCGGCGGCTAGCTCAGGTGCAGGATCGTGATGGTGTTCGTGGCGAAGCCCAGGAGGCCCATTGCCGTGGCGGCGGCGCCGCCCCACACCAGGAGCCGCGGGAACCGGTAGGACGCGACCAGCAACAGACCGATGCTGACAAGCAGCGCGGCACCCTTGACGAGCAGCACGCTGTCGAGTCCGCCGGCGCGGAAGAGGGCCGACGCGAGGCCGTTCGACTCGAGGTGGATGCCGAAGCGGCTCACACCGATGGTGAAGGTGAAGGCATCGGCCAGCTGGGCGAGAACGAGGCCGAAGAGGATGAATCGCGGCGTGAACACTTGCGGACAGCATTGCACGTCAGGGGCCATCGGTCCTATGCGGTCATGGCCCGACCGCGCCATGGGACTCGAAGTGGTGCGGCCGGACAATATCGGCCTCTAGCACTCATCCCGCCCGAGGTGCGAATCTCAGATGCCTACCGCATACATCGTCATCTTCATGCTGTTCTTCGCGGTCCTGGCCGCCGGCTGGTTCTACTGGCAGCGCGCAAAGACGCGCGACGCCGTCAAGGCTACCGATGTCGTCGCGGCGGCTCCGGCAGCCGAAGCTCCGGCCACCGATACGCCCGCCCCGTCGGACGTCGCGCAGCAGTAAGAACCGCTTGACGGCGCGCGCATCCTGATCAGCGATGCGCGCGCTGCTCCTCATCGCCCTCGTCGCCGTGCTCATCGGCGGAGGATTGAAGCTGGCCGGCGTGCCGCTGCCGTTCATCGACTACTCCGTGGGCCCGTTCGGTGAGGGTAAGGGCCCGAACGGTGGCGACATCACCATCGAGGCTCCAGGCTTCAACAATCCCGACGCCTTCGGCCAGTAGGCGTCGCTCGCAGGGGAGGACACCGTGGTCAAACGCGTCGTGCTGCTCGTCGCGATTCTCGGGCTGGGCGGGTGCCGGCTCGCCGGCGGTGCACCGCCGAGCAGCCAGGCGGCGGCGCCATCCGCCTCAGCTGTCGTCGTGGATCAGGAAGCCCCCTTCTGGTGTGGGTTCCCGACGGGCACGGCACTCTCGTACGCCGGCCGATCGACGGCGGCCGCCTTGAATGTCCAGGAGGGAATGCCCGACCTGATGAGCAACCACCTGGCCGACATCTACATCACGCGCGACAAGTACGGCCAGGGGGAGCTGCACGGACGTCTCGTGTGCCTGGTCCTCGTGGACGAACATGGATGGGTCGAAGTCACGGTCCATCCCGAAGATGGCGGCCGATTCGCCTTTCCCACTGAACCGACGCCGATGCCAAGCCCCTTGCCTCCCGGGTTCATCCAGATCCTCACGCACTGCGGCCTGAGCTACCCGCGCATCGAGTATGACGGTGGGTCGTGGCGATTCGACATCGAGGATGGCGGCTTTGCGCCCCCGGGATGGGGACTCAACTCCACGGTCGTCCAGATCAAGCCCGGGCCGGACGGGCCGATCGTGATCGGGCCGCACGGCTTGGAGTGGCAGCTCATCCCCGTCGATCCGAACGAGGAACCGCCCAGCGCGTGCCTCTGAGGACCTGCCCTAACGCTCGTCGGAGCGGCGATCTCCCTCCGGGAACCTCAGCGACGAGGTGAAGAGGCCGTCGTCGTTGGGGAGGACGAAGGCCATCGGCTCGGCGTCATCCGGTGCCGACCCGACGTCAGGCAGCGGCCCCTTCATGTCCCGAAGGATCCGGGGCACCTGGCGAGCGGCCATCACCACGATGGCGGCCATCGCGAACCAGCCCGGCGAGATGTCCATGCCGCGATGAGTGTTCCACCGTCGGGGATGGTTGGGAAGTGGACCGGCCGATATGTCGGGCACGCCAGCGCCGGAGCCGATTTCGGGCGGGGTTTCGACCGACAGATCGGGCACCGATTGGCCCGAGGGCATGCCAAGGGGGTCGATCGGCCAGATCCTGCCCGATTTATCGGTAGATTCCGGGCCCGCCAGTGGCAGATGCGCGCAGGTGCCCGATCTATCGGCGCCCGAGAGTGAATTTTCGAGCAGCCTGGCCGAAGGCGACGCGGAATCGTCGTCAGGTGCGCGACTTATGGGGCAATGGGAGCGTTTTTCGAGGCCGATAGGGCGTCAGGTTGCTCGAAAAATCGGCACCCAGGCGGCCAAGGGTCAGGACAGGCGCTCCACCAGGCGGTTGGCGAGGTCGATGGAGTAGTTCTGCCCGCGGTCGTGCGGGTAGACCTGGAACATCGTGGCGACGAAGAGGCCGGGCACCGGCGTGTCGAACGGCGGGATGTGCGACCGATAGTCGACGGTGACGATCGGCTGGGCGAA
>DASUFJ010000075.1:0-5682 GCA_036274575.1 Candidatus Limnocylindria bacterium | reverse complement strand
TGTCACGACTCTCACGCATAGTGTCAATATGAATCAGTTGTCCACCGCCGAACGAGCGCAGATCATCGGGTGCCTGGTCGAAGGAAACTCCATCCGTTCGACCGCCCGGTTGACCGGCTTTGCCCGGAACACGATCACCACGCTGCTGGTCCAGATCGGTCGGGCTTGCTCCGAGTATCAGGACCGGACGCTGCGCAACCTGACTTCGGCTCGGATCGAAGCCGACGAGATTTGGGCGTTCTGCTATGCCAAGGCCAAGAACGTGCCCGAGCCGAAGCGCGGCGAGTTCGGCTATGGCGACGTGTGGACGTGGACGGCCATCGACCCGGACACGAAGCTCGTACCGTCGTGGCTGGTCGGGCAGCGTGACGAGGTTGACGGCCTCTCGTTCCTGCTCGACCTGCGGGACCGACTGGCGAACCGCATCCAACTCACGACCGATGGCGGGATTCCGTATCGCGGGATCGTGGAGCGAGCGTTCGGAGCCGACGTGGACTACGCGCAGTTGATCAAGGACTACGGCGCGGAGAAGTCGCAGGACGCCAGTCCAACAGCCCGCCGGTACTCCCCAAACAAGGTGACCGGGATTGAGGTTCGCGTGATCAACGGGAACCCAAACCCGGACTACATTTCCACCTCCTATGTCGAGCGCCACAACCTCTCGATGCGAATGACGATGCGCCGGTTCACGCGGCTCACCAATGGGTTCTCCAAGAAGGTCGAGAACCACGCGGCGATGGTGAGCCTGCACTTCATGCACTACAACTTCGCTCGGGCGCACTCGGCGCTTGGGAAGCAGACGACTCCCGCCATGGCGGCCGGTGTGGCTAACCACGTTTGGACCGTGACCGAGATCGCGGCTTTGCTCGACGCCTAGGCCGACGCTCCAAACCTTCCTTGGCGATCTTCTCGAACCTCTCAGCCGCGTCAATGGCGGACTCAGCGAGGCCGAGATTTATTCGCGCATGCTCCCTCCACCATGCGGTATCTCGGTCCACGTGCCTGCTGCGTATCCATCCGGTGACTCCAGCGGCCAACGAGACGGTTCCCATCCCGCCGAACGCAAGGGCCGCAAGTGGGGCGTCGAGCACATAGGACGCAAAGCCGCTAATCACACCGATTCCGCCGAGCGTGATGAGGGCAAAGTGGGCTCTGGCCAGCCAGTCGTAGGCGGCAAGTAACCACCGTAGACTCTCACGCATGCGCGTATCCTCTCACGCATGGCGGGGAGCCTAGATAGCGCTCTGGCCAAGGTCGCCCGCGCCGAAGAACACCTCGGGCGTCTCCAAGAGGAGATTGGCCGGTGGCGCGAGAAGTGCGGCGACCGAATGGCCCGCGACAACAATGACGAACGCACCGAGTTCCGGTGGTACACCCAGTGGGACGTAGACCCCGATGGAGTCCGCTGGGCCCTGCTCTTGGGGGACGGTATCCACAACCTTCGATCCGCGCTCGACCACGCTGTATATGCATGCTCCGGCCCTAGGCCGCCCGCTCGATGTGAGTTCCCGATCTTTCTCGACCGGACCAAGTTCTTCCGACCCGTAAGCGACGAAAGTGGTGGCCTGTACAAGATCCGAGGGATCAAAGACCCGGTGATCCGGGCACTCATCGAGGGGGCGCAGCCTTGGCAGAACCCAAGACGGCCGAAGTACCACTGGTTCTGGATCGTCCACGAGCTGGACATCCAAGATAAGCACCGGCTCATCACGCCGGTTGTGATGACTCCCAGGGATCTCCGAGGCGGGATCGGAGGCGAGCTTATTGGCGGCGGTAGAGCCATCGTCCACATCTCGGGACCAGGTCGGGTCCCACTGGAGAACCATGCATTGCTCATGACCGTCCGAACCCCCAAACCCGCCAGATGGATGGAAGTGGATGCTTCGCTTGATCTGGGGATCGGAGTCGAAGTCGCCGACAGCGAAATGGGGATATCGTCCGTTCTCCGCGAAACGTGCAAGGCAACGCGCGGGCTGATTGAACAGATACGGGACGCGGTCAGTTAGGCGGTAGGCCCGCCTCACGCCCGTCAAGGCTCATGGCGCACACCCTGTGTGTGCGCCCAAATTGAGCCACTACCAGACGGCCGCTTTAGTTGACGAAGCGCCGATCGGTGATATACTCTCCGTTCGCGTGTCCGCGCCTCACCCTGCCTTCCTCTTGGAGTACTGAATGGCCTTGGCCGAGTCTGCCAGCCGATTTGAGCTGGCTCCGAGCCGTGAGAATTTCTCGCACATCCCCGAAGTCCTTCCCCTTCCGAACCTGATCCAGACCCAGACGGATTCCTTCGAGTGGTTCGTCTCCACCGGCCTCCGTGAGCTGCTGGATGAGATCACTCCGATCACCGACTTCACCGGCAAGAATCTCGAGCTGCACTTCCGCGAGTTCTACTTCGAGGACCCCAAGTTCAGCGAAGAGGAGTGCCGCACCCGCGACCTGACGTTCGCGCGGCCGCTCAAGGTGGAGGTCGACCTCGTCATCAAGGAGACCGACGAGGTCAAGCACCAGACCGTGTTCATGGGCGACTTCCCATGGATGACGGAGCAGGGCACCTTCATCATCAACGGCGCCGAGCGCGTCGTGGTCAGCCAGCTCGTGCGCTCGCCCGGGGTCTACTACACCGCGTCCGAGGATCCCTCGACCGGCCGGATCCTGCATGCCGCGAAGGTCATCCCGAACCGCGGCGCCTGGCTCGAGTTCGAGACGAGCAACAAGGACCTGCTCAGCGTCAAGGTCGACCGCAAGCGGAAGATCCCGGTCACCACGCTCCTGCGTGCTGTGGGCCTCGAGACAGCCGACATCGAGAAGACCTTCGGGCCCGTTGACGACAACCCGGAGCATCCGTTCATTCAGCTCACCCTCGAGAAGGACCCGGCGACCGACCAGGACCAGGCCCTCATCGAGGTCTACAAGAAGCTGCGCCCCGGCGATCCGCCGACGGTCGACAACGCTCGCGCGCTCGTCACGAGCCTGTTCTTCAACTTCCGCCGCTACGACCTCGGTCGCGTCGGCCGCTACAAGCTGAACAAGGCGCTGGGCGACGTCGCCGCCAAGCTGAAGATCGACCTTCCCGCCGAGGAGAGCGCGAACCCGCGCGAGAGCCGCGTCATCAGCCGCGAGGACATCGTGGCGATCATCGGCAAGCTCATCGAGCTCGACAACGGGCGCGGTGACCCCGACGACATCGACCATCTCGGCAACCGGCGCATCCGCGCCAACGGCGAGCTCATCCAGAACCAGTTCCGCATCGGCCTTCTCCGCATGGAGCGGGTCGTCAAGGAGCGGATGACGATCACCGACTCCGACCAGGCGACGCCGAACACGCTCATCAACATCCGCCCCGTCGTGGCGGCCATGAAGGAGTTCTTCGGCGGCAGCCAGCTGAGCCAGTTCATGGACCAGACGAACCCGCTGGCCGAGCTGACGAACAAGCGTCGCCTCTCGGCGCTGGGTCCCGGTGGCCTGAGCCGCGAGCGTGCCGGCTTCGACGTCCGCGACGTCCACCCCAGCCACTACGGCCGGATGTGCCCCATCGAGACGCCGGAGGGTCCGAACATCGGACTCATCGGCTCGCTGGCCACGTACGGCAAGATCAATCGCCACGGCTTCATCGAGACGCCGTACCGCAAGGTGCGCCGCTTCGTCGGCAGCCGTGACAAGCAGGCCGATGCGCTGGGCCAGATCCTGGCCGAGGACCTCAGCCTGACCGATGGCGGCAAGGTCGTCGCCAAGGCCGGCGCCACCATCGACGACAAGATCTGGGGCCAGATCAAGGACGCGAAGGTCGCGCAGGTCCGGATCCGTCCGGTGGTGACCGACGAGATCGTCTACCTCGACGCCTCCGAGGAGGAGAAGTTCCACATCGCCCAGGCGAACGCGACCCTGGACGAGGGGAACCACTTCGCCGAGGACCGCGTGCTGGTCCGCCACAAGGACAAGTTCCTGGAGGAGTCGGTCGACGTGATCGACTACATGGACGTCAGCCCGAAGCAGATCGTGAGCGTCGCGACGGCGATGATCCCGTTCCTCGAGCACGACGACGCGAACCGCGCGCTCATGGGCTCGAACATGATGCGGCAGTCGGTGCCGCTCCTGCAGCCCGAGTCACCGGTCGTGGGCACCGGCGTCGAGTTCCGCGCCGCGTTCGACTCGCAGGGCGTCCTGGTGGCGACTCATCCGGGCACCGTGGTCAGCGTCACCGCCGACCACATCGTGGTCGAGCGCGACGAGGGCGACGAGCGCGACGTGTATCGGCTCAAGAAGTTCCTGCGCTCGAACCAGGGCACCTGCATCAACCAGCGCCCGGTCGTCGACGTCGGGCACCGCGTGACCGAGGGCCAGGTCCTGGCCGACGGCAGCAGCACCGATGGCGGCGAGATGGCGCTGGGCCAGAACATCCTCGTGGCCTTCCTTCCGTGGGAGGGCGGCAACTACGAGGACGCCATCGTGATCAGCGAGCGGCTCGTCAAGGACGACCTGTTCACGAGCATCCACATCGAGAAGCACGAGATCGAGGCCCGCGACACCAAGCTCGGCCCCGAGGAGATCACCCGCGACATCCCGAACGTCGGCGAGGAGAGCCTTCGCAACCTCGACGAGGACGGGATCATCTACGAGGGCGCCGAGGTCACCCCGGGCGACATCCTGGTCGGGAAGATCACCCCAAAGGGCGAGACCGAGCTCACCGCCGAGGAGCGCCTCCTGCGCGCGATCTTCGGCGAGAAGGCTCGCGAGGTGCGCGACAGCTCCCTGCGGCTCCCGCATGGCGAGCGCGGCATCGTGGTCGACGTCCGCCAGTTCAGCCGTGACAGCGGCGACGAGCTCCTGCCCGGCGTGAATCGCCTGGTCCGGGTCAGCGTCGCGCAGAAGCGGAAGATCGCGGTCGGTGACAAGATGGCCGGCCGCCACGGCAACAAGGGCGTCATCGCCAAGATCCTCCCCATGGAGGACATGCCCTTCATGCCGGACGGGACGCCGGTCGACATCGTGCTCAACCCGCTCGGCGTGCCGAGCCGGATGAACATCGGCCAGATCCTGGAGACGCACCTTGGCTGGGCGATGCAGACCCTCGGCCTCAAGGCCGCGACTCCCGTCTTCGACGGCGCGACCGAGGAGCACATCGAGGGAGCGCTCAAGCGCGCCGGCCTGCCGAAGGATGGCAAGACCGTCCTCTTCGACGGGCGCACCGGCGAGCGGTTCGATCACCGCGTGACGGTTGGCTATATCTACATGCTCAAGCTCCACCACCTGGTGGAGGACAAGATCCACGCCCGCAGCACCGGACCGTACAGCCTCATCACCCAGCAGCCGCTGGGGGGCAAGGCGCAGTTCGGTGGCCAGCGCTTCGGCGAGATGGAGGTCTGGGCGCTCGAGGCCTATGGCGCGGCGAACATCCTCCAGGAGCTCCTCACCGTGAAGTCCGACGACGTGATGGGCCGCGTGCAGACGTACGAGGCCATCGTCAAGGGCGAGGAGATCCAGTCGCCGGGCGTGCCCGAGTCGTTCAAGGTGCTCATCAAGGAGCTCCAGGCGCTCGGCCTGTCGGTGGAGATCCTGAACGAGAACGAAGAGGAGATCCGCTTCATCGAGGACACCGGGAGCTATCCGCTGCCGGACCTCGGCGGAATCAATCTCCAGGGCTTTGAGGAGTAATCAGGGCGCGGCGCCGGCGGGGCGTCGCGC